>CAMPJI010000001.1 GCA_946886865.1 uncultured Lysobacterales bacterium
GCACGCTGTACGGCAAGAACACCATCGGCGGCGCGATCAAGTACATCTCGCGCGGGCTGCCGGCCGCCACCGACGGCTTCGCCTCGCTCACGGTCGGCAACCATGGCCAGCTCGACGTCAAGGCCGCGCTGGGCGGGGCCGTCGGCGGCACCGACGCGCTTCGCGCCCGGGTGGCCGTGGCCAGCCTCAACAACGACGGCTTCGGCGAGAACACCCTCACCGGCCAGCCGGTCAGCGACAAGGAGATCCTCGCCCTGCGCGCGCAGCTTGGCGCCTACGTCAGCGAGGACCTGGACATCCAGTTCGCGCTGGACTGGATGGACGACCAGTCCGGCGTGCGTGGCGCGAAGATGCTGGCGCCCAACCGCTTCGTGCCGGCGTTCCCGCCAATGGACAGCCGCTTTGACGTGCGCAACGGCATGCCCAACGTCAACGACACCTCCATCGCCGGCGCCTCGGCCACCGTCAACTGGCGGGCGAACGACGACTGGGGCTTCAAGTACGTGCTGGCCAAGCGCGAGTCCGACACCGAGACCAACATCGACTTCGACACCACGCCGGCGACCATCGCCGACGTCAAGGCGTTCTACAGCGACGAGCAGGTCAGCCACGAGCTGCAGGCCAACTACGACGCCGGCGGCCGGGCGCGTGGCGTGATGGGCCTGTACGCCTTCGACGGCGAGGCCGGCGGCCAGGTGCTCAACAACTTCTTCGGGCTGCTGTTCGGCGACACCCAGGGCACGGTGTTCACCGAGAGCGTGGCGCTGTACGCGGACTGGACGTTCGACCTGAGCGACCGCCTGTCCCTGGGCCTGGGTGCGCGCTACACGGACGAGGACAAGAACGCGGAGGTCTTCAACCAGGGCTATACCGATGCGACGTACACCACGCCGACCGGCGTGGTGGCGGCGGACTTCGACAAGACCATCAACTTCACCAACACCTCGCCCAAGGTCTCGCTGGACTACCAGGTCACGCCCGACGTGATGGTCTACGGCAGCGCCTCGCGCGGGTTCAAGTCGGGTGGCTACAACATCCGCGCGCAGGCCACGGCGGTGCCGCGCTCGGCCGAGCCGTTCGACGACGAGGTGGTGGACAGCTTCGAGGTCGGCACCAAGATGGGCTTCCTCGACCAGACGCTGTTCCTGAACCTGTCCGCGTTCCACAACAAGTACGAGGACATCCAGCTATCGGTGTTCACGTCCTACGACAGCGACGGCGACGGCACGGAAGACGCGTTCTTCGGCGACTTCACCAACGCGGGCGCGGGCACGGTCAACGGCGCGGAGGTCGAGTACCAGTGGCTGCCGACGTCCAACTGGCTGATCGCCGGCAACCTGGCGTGGCTGGACGCGCAGTACGACGAGTTCCTCTACGCCGGGCAGAACATCGCCGACGAGCAGGAGTTCACCAATGCCCCGGAGTTCTCCGGCGCGATCAACGTCGAGTACCGCACCGACCTGTCCAGCGGTGGCGACATCGCCGCCCGCCTTGGCTACAGCTACCAGAGCGACGTGGTCGCCACCACCGAGATCGTGCGCACCGGTGCCCAGCCGATCACCCAGGACGGCTACGGCCTGGTCAATGCCGGCCTGTCGTGGCGCAGTGGCGGCCCGTGGACGGTGACGCTGCAGGGGTCCAACCTGGCCGACAAGGAATACCGTACGACGGGGTACAATCTCAACGCGGCCTTGGGCGTACTGACCGGGTTCTATGGGCCGCCGCGCCAGTACAGTGTGTCGGTACGCTACGACTTCTGACCGACCCCGAAGCGGTCGGAGGACAGCGGCGGCGGGCTTGTCCCGCCGTCGCTGTATTTGTTTTTGCCGGCGCGAAGCCGCGCTCCGCGCTCGTTGCAGGAGCGACGTGGGTCGCGACCCCGTTACCGCGCGGACCAGCGCCGGTCGCGAAGCACGTGCACCCATCCCCTGTAGGAGCGGCTTCAGCCTCGATCGGTTGCCCACGTCCCCACATCGGTTCCGGTTCGCGGCTGAAGCCGCTCCTACAAAAGCCCGGGGCGCCATGCCCCACCTTTGCCCCGATAATGCCCCGCAGGCCAGGGGGCGACGTTCGATGACACGCACGGGCAGGGGACGATGCTGAGCTTCACCGCGGTGGCGTTGGCCAGCGTCGCCTGGCTGGCGGTGATGTTCGCGGCCGCGCTGTACGCCGAGCGCCATCCGGCGACCGCCGCCCGCCACTGGCACCACGTCTATGCACTGTCGCTGGCGGTCCACTGCACGTCGTGGACGTTCTACGGCACGGTCACCCAGGCCGCGCGCTACGGCTGGCCGCTGCCGCCGACGTTCCTGGGGGCCATCGTCTTGTATGCGCTGGCGGTGGCATTCATGGTCCGGCTGGTGCGGCTGGCGCGCGAGACCAACGCCACCTCCCTGGCCGACCTCATCGCCACGCGGCTGGGCAAGGACGCGTGGCTGGCGGCGACGGTCACGCTGGTTGCAGCGCTCGGGCTGATTCCGTACATCGCGCTGCAGCTCAAGGCCGTGGCGATGAGTTTCGCGATGCTGACCACGCGCGATGCGGGTGGGCCGGTCGCCCCGGTCTGGCAGGACAGCGCGCTGTACGTGGCGCTGGCGATGGCGCTGTTCGCGATGTTGTTCGGCACGCGCCGCGCGTCGGCCGCCGAGCACAACCGCGGCCTGGTGCTGGCGATGGCCATGGAGTCGGTGTTCAAGCTGGCGGCGATGCTGGCGATCGGCGCCTTCGTCTGGCTCGGGCTGGGCGCGCTGCCCGAGGCGCCTGTCGCGCCGCTGGCGGCCGAGCCCGCTGGCGGCTTCGCGCCGCTGGTGCTGCTGGGTGCGCTGGCGATGTTCATCCTGCCGCACCAGTTCCACGTGGCCGTGGTGGAGTGCCGCGACGAATCGCACGTGCGCACCGCGCGCTGGCTGTTTCCGCTGTACCTGGTGCTGATCGCGCTGCCGGTGCTGCCGCTGGCCAAGGCCGGTAGCGTGCTGCTGGGCGGCAGCGTGCCCTCGGACCTGTACGTGCTGGCGCTGCCGCTGTCGCAGGGCTTCGAGGGGCTGGCGCTGTTCGCGTTCCTGGGTGGCCTGAGCGCGGCCACCGGCATGGTGGTGGTCAGCACGCTGACCCTGAGCCTGATGATCGGCAACCACTGGTTCGCGCCGGGCTTGTTGCGCGGTGCATGGGCACGCAACGACGGCAGCGACCTGCGCGGCTCGGTGCTGGCGCTGCGCCGCACCGGCATCGTGGTGATCATGCTGCTGGCGTGGGCGTACAGCCGGCTGGTGGCGGGCAGCGAGGCGCTGGCCGACGTCGGCGCGGTGTCGTTCTCGGCGCTGGCGACGCTGACGCCGGCACTGGCGTTCGCGGTATGGCGCCCGCAAACCCCGCCGCGGGCCGCCGTGGCCGGCGTGCTGGCCGGCTTCTCGGCCTGGGCCTGGGTGCTGCTGGTACCGATGGTGCTGGCCGCGCGCGGCGTGGCGCCGGACTGGCAGACCACCGGCCCGATGGGGCTGGCCTGGCTGGCCCCGGACGGTCTGTTCGGGCTGACCGGCTGGAGCCGCCTCGGCCGCGCGGTGGGCGCCAGCCTGTTCGTCGGTACCGCCGTCACCGTGCTTCTGTCGGTCTGGCGTCGCGATCTCCCACGGCATGCGCGGCGGGGGCTGGATGCACGGACGTTGCGCGATGCCGGGCTGCGGTTCCTGCCGCGCGAATCGGTGGCCGCACTGCTGCAGGACGCGCCCGCCACGGGGCCGGTGCCTGCGCGCGCGGAGGCGGGCATCGAACGGGAGCTCGCGGCGGTTCTGGGGTCGGCATCGGCCCGCGTGCTGCTGGACGCCGCGCGGCGCGAAGCCGGGCGCGACCTCGACACCGTCGCTCAGATCGTCGGCGAAGCGTCTGCCGACCTGCGCTTCAACCAGCGCGTGCTGGAGGCCGCGCTGCAGAACATGAGCCAGGGCATCAGCGTGGTCGACGCGCAGTTGCGGCTGGTCGCCTGGAACCGGCGCTATGCGGAACTGTTCGAGTTCCCCGAAGCGCTGTTGCAGGTGGGACGACCGATCGCCGATCTGTCGCGATGGGCGTTGCAGCGGCTGCCGCCTGCCCATGCGCCGGCCCCGGTGGGCGGCGAGCTGGATCGCGCGCTGCACCGCCGGCTGGCCTTCATGCAGGCGGGCACCCCGCACCTGTCCGAGCGCGTGCTCGCCGACGGCAGCATCATCGAAATCCGCGGTAACCCGATGCCGGGCGGTGGCTTCGTCGCCACGTTTACCGACGTGACCGCGTTCCGACGCGCCGAGGCGGCGCTGATCGAGGCCAACGAGACGCTCGAGCAGCGGGTGGAGACGCGCACCGCCGACCTCGAGATCGCCAAGCGCGAGGCCGAGCGTGCCAACGAGGCCAAGGGCCGGTTCCTCGCCGCCATCGGCCACGACCTGATGCAGCCGCTGCATGCCGCGCAGCTGTTCACCGACGCGCTGGGCAAGCAACTGCACGAGCCCGCGCAGCGCGAATCGATCAACCGGATCGAAGGCGCGTTGGACTCCACCGGCGACCTGCTGACCGGCCTGCTCGACATGTCGCGTCTGGAAGGTGGCGCGCTGGAACCGCAGCTGCGCGAGTTCCCGCTGGCCGACGTGCTGGAGCCGCTGGCCGCGCAGTTCGGCGCCATCGCCGCCGCGCGCGGACTGCGGCTGGACCATGTGCCGACGGCGGGCTGGACGCGCAGCGATCCGCACCTGCTGCGCCGTGTGGTGCAGAACTTCCTGGCCAACGCGGTGCGCTACACGGTGTCGGGCCGCGTGCTGCTGGGCGTGCGCCGGCGGGATGGACGGTGGCGCGTCGAGGTGCACGACACCGGGCCCGGCATTGCGCCGGCGCAGCAGGCGGTGATCTTCGAGGAGTTCCGCCGCGGCGTGGACGCGCCGGGGCAGGGCCTCGGGCTGGGCCTGTCCATTGCCGAGCGCATGGCGCAGTTGCTCGATGCGCCCGTGTCGCTGCGCAGCCGGGTCGGTGTCGGCACCGTGTTCGCCATCGACCTGCCACGGGTGGAGCGCGAATGCCGCGCGACGCTTTCGGCGATGGCCGCACCGCGCGGCCTTGGCGGAACACGCGTGCTGGTCGTCGACAACGACCCCGCGGCACTGGACGCCGTCGCCAGGCTGCTGCGGGGCTGGGGCTGCGTGGTGTCGACCGCTACGAACCGCGCAAATGCGGATCGGTCGATGGCCACGGCGCCGGCCGAGCTGTGGCTGTTCGACTACCACCTCGATGCAGGCGACACCGGCGTGGCGATGGCGCGCGATCTTGCCCGGCACCATGGCGCGCGCCCGACGCTGATCGTCAGCGCGGACGGCGGCGCGACGGTGCGCGGCGATGTGCTGGAGGCGGGGCATGCGCTGCTGCCCAAGCCGATCAAGCCGCTGGCGCTGAAGTCGGTGCTGGACCGGTTGCTGGCGGCACGCGAGGCACGCGGTGAAGCGACGGCCTGGTGACGCCCGGCTTTATCTCTTGAAGGAGCGCTTCAGCCGCGAACCGGAGTCATCCGCCCGCGTCCCGGCCCGATCGCGGCTGAAGCCGCTCCTACAGGGCGCAAAGTTCTGGTAGGAGCGACGTAAGTCGCGACCGCGTCAGTACACGCGCCGGCGAGGGTCGCGACGCACGTCGCTCCTGCAACGGCATGGTGTCGCGCACGGGACGGCGCTGCGCAGCAGCTGATACCGGCTCAGCCTTCCATCTGCCGCGCCGGGTCGCTGAGCTCGAGCTCGCGCAGCACGACGCCGGCCTGGGTGCGGTTGCGCACGCCCAGGCGCTCGAAAATCGCCGACAGGTGCGCCTTCACCGTGCGCTCCTGGACGTCGAGGCGGTCGGCGATCTGCTTGTTGAGCAGGCCCTGCGCGACCAGTGTCAGGACGCGGAACTGCTGCGGCGACAGCCGCGCCAGTCGTGCGGCCAGGTCGGCATCGGCGCGGCTGCTCTGCGTCCTGGACACGGATGCGCGAAGCGGCGGCGGCAGCCACTGCTCGCACGCCAGTACCGCGCGGATGGCATCGCGCAGGTCGTCCAGGCCGGTGCTCTTGGGCAGGTAGCCGGCGGCGCCGTGGTCGAGCGCGCGTCGCACCACCCGCGGGTCGTCGTTGGCCGACACCACCACCACCGCGACGCCGGGGTGTTGCGCACGGATCGCCGCCAGCCCGGCCAGGCCATGGTTGCCGGGCATGTGGAGGTCCAGCAGCACCAGGTCGATGCCCGGCGTGGCTTCCAGTGCCGCGAGCACCTCATCGAGCGTGGAAGCCTCTTGGATCGCCGTGTCGGCCACCGCTTCGACCGCGGCATGGCGCAGCGCGGTGCGGAACAGCGGGTGGTCGTCGGCGATCAGCAACGTGGGCATCCGGGCAGCCTACCAAGCGCGCGGGCCGGCACGCGCGGTGCCGGCGTGGTACGAAAGTACGATGGGTCGCGCGCAGTGGCTTGCTAGGCTGCCGCGATGACGACCACCCACCCGACCGTGCGCGCGCTCCGGCCCGCGCTTGCCGCCGCACTGCTGTCAGGCCTCGTGCTCGCCCTCCCGGGATGCGCCGGCCTGGCTCCCACCGGACCCGAGCCCGTGCCCGACTTCGAGCGACTGCAGGCGACCACGCACCGCGACGGTGACGACCTGCTGACGGCGGGGCTCGGACTGGCCGGCCTGCAGGCCATGGCGCCACCCGCGTTCGCCGACCCGGCGGCGCCCACTCCGGTGGAACTGCGTCGGCGCGCGATCTGGAGCAACTGGCGCGGCATCGCCGACCTGTCCGCCGGGGGCGGTTATGGATCGGTCTATGGCAGCGTGGCCGACGTGCCGGGGCGCGAGTTCACCGCGCTGGCGAAGTTCGAGGGTGCCCGCCATCCGCACCGCGTGCTGGTGCAGGTGCCCGATGCGTTCGACCGCGAACGCCGCTGCGTGGTGGTGACGGCGTCATCCGGCTCGCGCGGCGTGCATGGTGCCATCGCGGTGGCCGGTGCGTGGGGCCTGCCGAAGGGCTGCGCGGTGGCGTACACCGACAAGGGCGCGGGAACGGATTACTTCGACCTGGACGCGGGGCAGGGCGTCGCGGTCGATGGCCGAATCGCACCGGCGGCGGACGGCGGCCTCGCCTTTGCGCCGGATGCGCCAGCCGGTGGCGCCGGCGTGCGCGGCGTGGCGGTCAAGCACGCGCACTCCGGCGACAACCCGGAAGCGGACTGGGGCCGGCATGTCCGGCAGGCCGCGCAGTTCGCGCTGCGGGCGCTCGACGATGCGGTGCCGCAGGCGGCGCCTTTCACTTTCGACAACACACGTGTCATTGCCGTGGGCATCTCCAACGGCGGTGGCGCGGCGCTGCGCGCGGCGGAGCTCGACGGCGACTGGCTCGATGCCGTGGTCGCCGGCGAACCCAGCATCCATACCGGCGGCACCGGCCTGTACGACTACGCCACGCAGGCCGCGCTGCTGATGCCATGCGCATTGCTCGACGCCTCGTTGGCGCCGTTGCCGCAGCCGCCGCTTGCGGCGCAGGCGGTGCCGCAGTGGACGGCACGATGCGCCAGCCTCAAGGCGGCGGGTCTGGTCGACGGGGACGACACCGCCGCGCAGGCCACGTCGGCACTGGCGCAGCTGCGCGAGACCGGCTGGACCGACGGTGCGCTGCGTGCCGGCGCGCTGTCGGTCGGCTTCGACCTGTGGCGCGCGGTGGCGGTGACCTATGCATCCGCCTACGGGCGCTTCGGTGTCGGCGCGCATGCGTGCGGCTACGGGTTTTCCGCGTTGGACGAGGGCATGGCTCCGCGCGTGGCGACGGCGCAGGAGCGTGCCGCGTGGTGGGCCGACGGCAGCGGCGTCCCGCCGGGTGCCGGCGTGGGGATCGTCGACACGCTGATGGCCGGACCCGATGCGAACGCGGCGGATCCGACATTCCCCGGCTTGATGTGCCTGCGCCAGCTCGCGACCGGCGATGGCGAGGATGCGTTGCGCGTGCGTGCGGGCATCGATGCCCTGCGCGCCGCGCCGCCCCGTGAGGGGTTGCCGGTGGTGGTGGTGCACGGCCGCGACGACGGCCTGATCCCGATGGTCCTGTCGAGCGCCCCGTACGTGGCAATGGCCCGGCAGGCGGGGCGCGACGTGCGCTTCTGGCAGGTCGGCCCGGCGCAGCACTTCGACGCGTTCCTGGCGTTGCCGGACTACGGCGCGCGCTACGTGCCGCTGCTGCCGTACGTGTATGCCGCGCTGGACCGGGTACAGGCACACCTGGACGGCGCCGGCCCGCTGCCCGCCGACGCGGTCATCCAGGCCACGCCACGCGCGGCGGGACAGGCGCTGGGGGCGGACGACCTCGCGATTCCACGCTGACGCTCCGCCGCGTCCACTTGCCCGCTTCACGCGGGCTTTGGCACGCTGCGGGGCCTCGATCCACGATACTCAGCACGGAGCACCCCATGCCGCGTCACTTCACGATGCTCCGCGAGTTCCACCTCGCCGACTGGTTCACCCTCGCCAATGCGTTCTGCGGGACCGGGGCCATCTTTGCGGCCATGCGCTTCCTGCAGGAGGGCGGGGTGCGTGACCTGCTGATCGGCATGGCGCTGATCCCGCTCGCCTTCATCTTCGATGCGCTGGACGGCCGCGTGGCGCGCTGGCGCAAGTCGGCCTCCACCCTGGGGCGCGAGCTGGACTCGCTGGCCGACGTGATCTCCTTCGGCGTCGCGCCCGCGGCGCTGGCTTATGCCTGCGGCCTGCAGGGCGGCTGGGACTGGGTGGTGCTGAGCTACTTCGTCGGCTGCGGTGTGAGCCGGCTGGCGCGCTACAACGTCACCGCCGAGCAGCTGGCCGGCGACGAGGGCAAGGTGAAATACTTCGAAGGCACGCCGATCCCGACCAGCATGTTCCTCGTGGTCATCCTCGCCATCGCGGCCTGGCAGGGCGCGCTCGGCGCCGACGTCTGGTTCGGCGAGCTGCAACTGGGGCCGTGGGAGTTCCACCCGCTGGTGCTGATGTTCGCGCTGTCGGGCACGCTGATGATCAGCAAGACCCTGCACATACCCAAGCCGTAAGCGTCCGGCCCACGTCGCAGCCGCGTCGTCGCGGTCGCGTCGCCATGTCGCAACAGGGCCGTTGCTATGATCGCGGCCGGTTCTGGACGCGGCGCCCTGGAGGGCATGATGGCGAACCCGGCATTCGGCGGCGGCACTGATTTCGAGGCGTTGGCGCGCCAGTACTGGGCCCAGTGGGGCGAGATGATGCGCGGGGCGACGGCGGCGCCCGCCGCGCCCGCTGCGCCTTCGATGCCCGATTGGAGCCAGGCCGCGAACTGGTGGACGCAGCTGGCGCGGGGCGCCAGCCAGGCGGCCGAGGCCGAAGACGCCGTGCAACGGTTCAACACCCAGGCGCGCGGTTGGTTCGGGCAGATGCAGCAGCTGGCGGCACAGTTCGCCGGTCGCAATGCCGACGCCGGCGAGATCGCCCGCAGCTGGAAGCAGATGCTGGGCGGCGCGGGCGGCAACCCGTTCGCCGATGTGCTGTCCCGCATGGGCGGACCGGGCCAGCAGGGGTTCGAGGCCTGGCAGCAGCAGGCCCGACCGTTCGTGGAGGCCATGCAGCAGCCCGTGCGGCAGTGGGCACAGATGCCGGCATTCGGTTTCACGCGCGAGCACCAGGAACGCTGGCAGGCATTGGCCCAGGCCCAGCTTGAGGCGCAATCGGCGACCGAGGCCTACCAGGCGCTGCTGGCGGAAGCGGCACAGGACGCCTTCGAACGCTTCGAATCCAAACTCGCCGAGCGCAGCGAGCCCGGCCGCCAGCTGGCGTCGGCGCGCGCGCTGTTCGACCTGTGGATCGACGCGGCCGAGGAGGCTTACGCCGAGATCGCGCTGTCGCCGCGTTTCCGCGAGACCTACGGCCGCTTCGTCAATGGCCAGATGCGGCTGCGCGCCGCGGTGCAGGGCGAGGTGGAGCACGCGACAGAGCAACTGGGCATGCCCACGCGGACCGAGATCGACGCCGCACACCGGAAGATCGTGCAGCTGGAACGCGAGCTGCGCCGCCTGCGCGACCGCATGGACGACGGCGATGGCGCCGCTGGAGCGCGCTCCAGGGCCCCGCAGGGCGACGCCGACAGGAGCACCCCGCCCAAGCGGACGGCGGTGTCCTCGCCCGCGCGCGCCAGCAAGGCGGCCAAGCCCGCCGCCCGGAAGAGCGACACGCCGACGGCCACGAAGAAGGCGGGGTCGGCCAAGCGCAAGGCCAAGCCCGCGAAGGCATCCGCACCGCGACCGGCCGCCAGGCAGGCCGCCGTGACCTCGAGCAGCGCACCGCGCGCCCCGTCCGCCCCGGCCAAGCGCACGGCCGCCCGCAAGCAGGCCCGCTGACATGAACGGCATCGACCTCAACGGCCCCATCGGCTTCACGCCCGACACCCTGGCGCAGGAGGCGATGGCCATGCAGGCCAAACTGCGCGCCGGGCTGGACACACTGCCGCGCGTCGACGATGTCGACTACGGCGCCACGGAGAAGGACGAAGTCTGGCGCGACGGCAAGGTGGTGCTGTACCGCTTCCGCGGCGACACGCTGCCCGGCGGCCGCGCACCGACGGCGAAAGTACCGCTGCTGATCGTCTACGCACTCGTCAACCGGCCGTACATGGTCGACCTGCAGTCGGACAAGTCGATCGTGCGTGGGCTGCTGGAGCGCGGCGAGGACGTGTACGTGCTCGACTGGGGCTACCCGGACCGCTCCGACCGCTACCTCGAACTCGACGACTACATCCAGCGCTGGATCGGTGGCGCCGTCGACCACCTGCGCCGCACCTACCGGATGGACGCGGTCAACGTGCTGGGCATCTGCCAGGGCGGTGCGTTCTCGCTGTGCTACAGCGCGCTCAATCCGTCGAAGGTGCGCAACCTCATCACCATGGTCACCCCGGTGGACTTCCACACCGCGGACAACATGCTGTCCAACTGGACGCAGGGCTTGGACGTGGACCTGTTTGTCGACACGCTGGGCAACGTCCCCGCCGACCTGATGAACATGTGCTACCTGACGCTCAAGCCGTGGCGGCTGTTCGTGCAGAAGTACGTGGGGCTGGTCGACATCCTGGACGACAAGGCGGCGATCGAGGACTTCCTGCGGATGGAGAAGTGGATCTTCGACTCCCCGGACCAGGCCGGCGAGGCCTTCCGCCAGTTCATCAAGCAGTTCTACCAGGGCAACGGCTTCGTGCAGGGTGGCATCGACATCGGCGGCCGCCCCGTGGACCTGGCGCACGTCGACATGCCGGTGCTCAACATCTTCGCGCAGCAGGACCACCTGGTGCCGCCGGCGTCGTCGCAGGCGCTGGGCGGGCTGGTCGGAAGCGACGACTACAGCGAGCTGTCCTTCCGTGGCGGCCACATCGGCATCTACGTCTCCGGCCGCGCGCAGCGCGAGGTGCCCCAGTCGATCCACGACTGGCTGGCGCAGCGGGCCGGGTAGAGGGATGCCCGCGCCAGTGGCGGAATCCGTGATGCGCCACGCGTACCCGTCCATCACTCCCATGACGGTGGAATTCCAATGACGCGCGTGCGCAGGCCGTCCGGCGTCGGCCCAGTGGTTGCCCTGCTCGTTGCCGTCATGCTCGGCGCATGCGCGGCAGCACCTTCAATCGATCAGGGCGCCCGCGATCCGCGCGCGGCTGCATCGGACACGGCTGCCGCGCCCGCACCGGATGTCGCGCGCTGGGAACCCGACATCGCCGCGTTCGAGGCGCGCGACCGCCTTTCGCCCCCGCCCGCAGGCGGTGTCGTCTTCGTCGGCAGCTCGTCGATCCGCATGTGGGACACGCTGGCGCGTGATTTCCCCGAAGCCGGCGCGGTCAACCGCGGCTTCGGCGGATCGCGCGTGCGCGATTCGGCGCACTACGCCGACCGGATCGTAACGGCCTACCGCCCGCGAGCGGTGGCGCTGTACGCGGGCGACAACGACCTGGCGGAAGGCCGCACGCCGGACCAGGTCGCGGCGGACTTCAGGACCTTCGTCCAGCGCGTCCGGGCGCGGCAGCCGGACCTGCCCGTGGCCTTCATCGCGATCAAGCCGAGCCCGTCGCGCGCCGCGCTGCAGCCGGCGATGCAGGCGGCCAATGCGGCGGTCCGCGCCTACGCGCAGGAGACGCCCGGCGTGTCGTTCCTGGACGTCCATACGGCCATGCTCGATGCCGGGGGCCGTCCGCGCGGCGAGTTGTTCCTCGACGATGCCCTGCACATGAATGCCGCCGGCTACCAGGTGTGGGCGGAGGTTGTGCGCCCGTGGCTGGACGGCCTGCCGGATGCAACGTCGCCATCACGGTGACTGGCTAGACTCGTCGGCTCCCCCCACGAGGAGCCGTTCCACATGTCCGCAGCCCGTCCCTTCGTCCGATCCCGCCACGACCGCATGATCGGCGGCGTCATGGGCGGCATCGCCCGGCGCTTCGGCTGGAACTCCACCCTGCTGCGCGTGCTGTTCGTGATCGTGTCGATCGCCTCGGCGGCGTTCCCCGGCATCATCGTGTACCTGCTGCTGTGGCTGCTGATGCCGGAAGAGGGCGCCTGAGCCCGACCCGCGCCGCGCTGCTGGCGGCCGGCGTGGCCTGGGCGGCGCCCAATTCACTCGTCGGCCTGCTGGCCGGCGTCGCGGGCGTTCCGCTGGGGGCCCGCGCCCGGCTGAGCCGGCGCGAACACGCCCTGGTCTTCCAGCATTGGCCGTGGGGCCCGGGCGGCGCGATCACGCTGGGCAACGTGATCCTGCATACCGGTCCGGACCTGGACTGCCCATGCAGCACCTATGCGCATCGCGCCGGCCATGCCCGCGAAGACGCCATCAACCTGGCCGACCACGAACGCGCGCACGTCTTCCAGTACATGGCGCTGGGCCCCCTGTTTCTGCCGCTGTACCTGCTCTGCGGCGGCGTCAGCGTACGCAACCGCTTCGAGCGCGCCGCCGACCGGTACGCCGCGACCGGCCGCGGCTGGTGGCCCTGGCCCGGCTGAATGCGCGCCTGCATCGAAAGCATCACGAAACCTTGACCGGTGGGTAACGGCGCCGGCAGTACGGTAAGGCCGTCAGAGAAAAACCAGAACGGCGGATGTCGCAATGACGGAAGTCGGACTGAAACAGCTCTGGCGCGGAAGGCTCAGCCACCCGAGGCTCAAACCTCGAAGACTGAGCCTTCTTTTCGTGCGCGCTTCTCGTGCGCGTGCCCGACTGTCGCCAGCGCTACGACCGCGGCAGCCGCTCGTGGGACTCGCCCAGCACCGCGCCCCCCGGGCCGAAGCGGCGCTCCATGAAGGTGATTGCCGAGTCCTCGACAAGCACCACCGTGCTGCAGCGCGTGCCGTACGCCCCACCGAGCACGAACGGCGGGGACAGCGCCCGCTCCAGTTCCATCCCCACGCCGGTATCGGGCAGCGCGTCGTCCGGGGCCACGCCCGTCTCGGCCAGTGCGTCCAGCAGCGGCGCGAGTTCCACGCGGTCCACGGGGCCTTCCGCCAAGGGTGACGCCAGCCACGCCTCCAGTGCCTGTGTCGCATGCGTGCTCTTGGGCCACGCGGCATCGAAGGCGCCGTTGGACACTGCGTGCATGCCCGGTGCGACGGCCACGAAGCCGGACTTGGGATGGTTGCTCGCAAACCCCAGTGCCTCCCCGTCCCATGCCAGCAGGTTGAAGGGGCCGTACAGCGGCGCGGTGGGCATCAGCGATGCCAGCCATGGGAGGGCGGGGGCCTCGCCACCGGCAAAGCCGTGGACCAGCGCGCCGCGAGAACGCGGTGCCTCGGGGGGACGTGGCCCGGTCCTGACGTTGGTCACGGCCGCCAGCCGTCCGCGCGTGGACGCCATCAGCCAGCCACCGCCCTGCACGAGGTCGCGCCCGCCGTAGACGTCGGGATGCAGGGGATCGAACCCGGCGGCCGCGGTGGGGCGTGCATGCGCCTCGTCGCGGTTGGCGATCACGGCCAGCGGGAACCGCGGGTGGACCTTCCAGGCGATGGCGATCAGGCACATGGGGGCATCCTACCGGCGGCCCGGCTGCCGTCGGCGCCGCACGGAGAAGACACCGTCGTGCGAGCTGCGCGGGCGATGGCGTCGCCGCCGCGCTCGGCTATACTGCGCGGCCGCGCCGGAGTGGCGGAATCGGTAGACGCAGCGGACTCAAAATCCGCCGCCCTTAAAAGCGTGTGGGTTCGAGTCCCACCTCCGGCACCAACTCCTAGTTTGATGTTGTCCGCTACAGTCCGAGAATTACTGGCAGAACCCCGCTAACGCGGGGTTTTTTTGTGCGTGCAAGTCTGATGTAGTCCAGTTGAATCCGGCGGGTAATGGGGGCAGGATTGGGGGCATGAAATGCCCCATTGCGCGTGTGCCCGATTTTGGGGGCATGAATGGCTAGAGTCTCCAACAAGCTGACTGCGCTCTACGCCAAGAATGCGGGCCGCGGCAAGCATTTCGATGGCGGCGGTCTCTACCTCGAAGTGATGGCCAGTGGGTCCCGGATATGGCGCATGAAGTACACGCGCGCTGGAAGAGAGACCCGCGCGACCTTCGGGGCGTTCCCCGAGGTCAGCATTGCGGAGGCGAGGGCTCGGCGCGCGAAGGCTCGGCAGCAGCTACGGGATGGCATTGACCCAAATGCCGTCAAATTGCAGCGAGCGAACGCTGCCCGACGGGCCCTGTCTGCGACGTTCCCCCGGGCTGCTTCCGCGTGGCTTTCTCATATGCAGCAGCAATGGGCTGGTGAGACTCACCGCAAAGCCAAGTACGTGGTCGATGCTTACTTGGCGCCCAAGCTAAGGCATACCTCCATTGAGACGCTCACATCCCCGCAAGCCAAGGCAGCGTTATCAGGCATTCCGCCTTCACTTGCAGCCAAGGCTCGGGGTTACCTCAACAGCATTGTGAACTACGCGATTCTCGAAGGGCTGCGGGAGGACGGCCGACTACTCTCTTTGAGAGGTGCCCTGCCCAAGACCGATAAAGGTCATATACCCGCGGCGGTGGAGGTGTCCGAGGTAAAAGCGGTTGCGCAAGCGATCGCCGCTTATCCCATGAAGGTGACGCGGGCTGCGCTCACCATCTCGATGCTCACCGCCCAGCGCCCTGGCAACGTGGTCTCCATGGAATGGGCCGAAGTCGACCTGGATGCGGCGGAATGGGCGATCCCTGCGCCGAAAATGAAGATGCGTCACGCACACCTCGTTCCCCTCTCCAGACAGGCCATCGACGTTCTGCAGTCGATGGCGGTCCACACGGCGGGTCAAAAGCATGTGTTTCCAGCGCTTTATCGCCAGACCACACCCCACCTGCACCGCGATGCTCTCAGCAATGCGTTAAGAAAAATGGGGTTTCAAGGCAGGCATGCCACGCACGGATTCAGAGGCATGTTTAGAACGGTGGCACGCGAACGCCTGGGTCTCGCAGCCGATGTGCTGGAAGCACAACTCGCCCATGCGAAGAAGAACGAGGTGCAGAAAGCCTACGACCGGACACAGTTCTTGGATGAGCGCAGATTGGCTGTCCAGCAGTGGGCGGACTACTTGGACCGCTTGCTGACGGAGGGGAAATGAGTGAACACGCTCCGCACATCTTCGACTCGTTCCAAGGGATGTGGGAGCACTCGAAGAAGAGGGCATTGAAAGGCAGCAAGGCGGATGCTCAGTTTTGCCTATGCGTCCTGATGTCAATGATCGAGCGTAATTCTCCTGCTGCAGGACCCGCGCCGCCCGGCCTTCCGGCATGGATTGTCGAAGAAGCTCGCGATGTTTTTGATGCGGCGATCAAGGCGGGTGGCAGCCTCGACAAGGGCTTCCTTCTCAATGCACGCAGGGGGCGGAATCTCATGGATAACGCCGAACGCGACTGCCTGATCGACCGGCTCGCACAGGGGTTCGCCTCCCTGGAGGCGTTTGCGGATCAGGCGGAGAGTCTTGGGATCCCGCCTCCGAAACCTGGAGATGTGTGGACCGCTGATGCCCTGCGAAAAGCTCAACGCGCACATCATCGCAGAATCAAATTGGGACTTTTCTTTCCTAGCTAGTCGAGGGTCCGGGGCACAGGATCGGGCGTCCCAACAACGCCAACGAGGTCCGTCTGTGCTCGAACTACCCAACTCCGGCTATTTACGCCTTGCCCAGATCATCGGGGACCCCAAGCGGGGGGTTCCACCGATCATCCCCGTCTCGCGCTCCACTTGGTGGGCCGGAGTGAAGTCGGGGCGATATCCACAGCCGACGAGGCGCTTAGGTCCGCGCATTACCGCTTGGTCGGTAAGCGATATCCGGCACTTGATCGAGGCCGTGTCCCCTGGTGCCTCATGAGCCGGCAATTGCGCGAAGCTTACGGTGACATGCTCCGGCCCCACGCCTGGGATGTGTTTCTAACCCTTACGTTTGATCCCGAGAGGCTTGTCACAAGCTTCGCGACAGCATCTGAGGCTGCGGATAAGGCCTTTCGCCGCTTGGTGCAGTTCGCGAATGAGCAGCTGTACGGCCGGAGATGGCTGCGCAAGACGCGGCACAAGGGGCTGATTTGGGTGCGGGTCCAGGAGTCCCACCGCAGCGGCCGGCTTCACTACCATGCCTGTCTCCACTCACCCACGGTGCCGTTCACCGACGGATTGAGACGGGCTATTCGCAGTTGGTGGCGGCAACGCTTTGGCCAAGTGGAGTCCGAGCGTCCGAAATCCAACGAGTTGGTTATTCGTTACATGACGAAGCATGTAAACGATCCCGAAAAAGCAGAGTTGAGCTTCTCGCACAACTACCCGAAGCACCGCTAGGCCGTCACTACGGCCTTCCGGGCAAGACCAAGAGTGACTCTAGGCAGGCTGTGCATCGGCCGGACTGCCTGTGGCTCTCGCTTTGACGGTCTCCGATTGACCCGCAAGCTGCTCAAGCTTGACCCTGGTCCATGGGTGTTCTCCAGCCAAACGACGTCATTGGGCAGCCTCCTGCCGCTCGGGGCGCCAAGCACGTTTACGCATGGGGCCTGGATCCCGTCAATCGTGGACCGCTGCAGCTCCTCATATTCACCAGCGCGAACCTCAGTGGGCGTCACCTGACAATAACCACATTGGACCTTGCCCCCTCCAGCCCTGAAACCCTGTTGTGGCGGGCATAGAGTGCTATATCGAGAAGGCGGCATTGGTCGCTCGGTGCCCTTATCTCCGGCCAGAGATTCAGCAGCCGTGGTTACCAAGTAGCCGGTCCAAAGTCACCTCGCCTCGCGCGCGCATATCCATGCCGGCAGACGCAGCAGCGTTCGCAGCTGCGTACGCTGCTGCGAGACGACAACGGCCCGCGCTCGGGAAGACCAGCTTGCCCCACCTCTACTGCCGGTACTGAGGGGAGGCGCCGCCGGCGTCCCCCGCGACCGTGTCGCAGCGGAGTACCGGGAACGTCGTGCCAACCATTGCTCGATCACCTTACGGTGTTGGCATCCGCAGGCGATCGGAAGACGGCTTGGATGCTGCTCGCGCTGATGCCACTGCGCCAGGATTCCCATTTCCGTGGACCAGCCTCGCGGCGCCGACCAGCCGAGGTTCGCTTCCGACCCGAAGCGGACATCTGTAATGCAGCGATAAGAGCGGTTTATCGCGGGTGGCTAGCGCTCCTCCCCGGCCAGGACGAGAGGAGGGGGTTACCCCGACCTGCCCCTGTCATCCCGCAACCCCAAAGGGGTCATGCCAGAGGAGCTGATTGGCGGTGCGCGATCCGAGCACCTCGGCCGCCCAGTCGGAGCGCGTTCACTACGACCGACACGGAACTCAGGCTCATCGCCAGCGCCGCGATCATGGGCGTGAGCAGCCAGCCGGTCAGTGGGTAGAGGACGCCGGCCGCGAGGGGGACGCCCAATGCGTTGTAGGCGAACGCGAACGCGAGGTTCTGGAGCATGTTGGCCACGGTGGCCTCCGACAGGGTGCGCGCGCGTGCGATGCCCCTCAGGTCTCCTTTGACCAGAGTCACTTGGGCGCTGGACATCGCGACGTCTGTGCCTGTGCCCATCGCAATGCCGACGTCTGCGGCGGCGAGCGCGGGAGCGTCGTTGATGCCGTCACCGGCCATGGCTACACGGCGCCCCTGTGTACGCAAGCGCTCGACCAACGCGACCTTGTCCGCGGGCCGCACCTCGCCGTGCACCTCCTTGATGCCGAGTTCCTTGGCAACGTGTTGCGCCGTTGCCAATCCATCGCCAGTTGCCATGACGATCTCTAGTCCCGCCTCACGCAACTCGGAAATCGCCGCGGGTGTGGACTCCTTGATGGGGTCTGCCACGGCGACGACGCCGATCAGCTCTCCATGGGCGACCACATGCATGACGCTGGCACCTTCCGCGCGCAGTGCGTTGGCGCGTTCGGCTATCGGCGCGAGGTCGATGCCGAGTTCCTCCATCAATGCGGTGTTGCCGATAGCGACCGCGGTGCCGTCCACCGTGCCACGAACCCCAATGCCAGTGACGGATTCGAAGTCTGAGGACGGCAAAAGATGAAGAGACCGTTCCTTGGCCTCCCTGACGATCGCCTCGGCCAGCGGATGTTCGCTGCCCTGATCGAGACTTGCCGCGAGCTGCAGCACGTCGTCCGCCGGCCGACCGCCTAAGGGGATGACGGTCCGGAATGCCGGACGCCCCTCGGTCAACGTGCCGGTCTTGTCGACCACGAGGGTGTCGATGGTTCTGAAGCGTTCGATCGCTTCGGCATCGCGAAACAGCACGCCGTGCTGCGCGGCCCGCCCCGTTGCCACCATGATGGACATGGGGGTGGCTAGGCCCAACGCGCACGGACAGGCGATGATCAGGACCGACACGGCATTCAGCACTGCGAACGTCCACGCCGGCTCTGGGCCGAACAGGCCCCAAATGACGAACGTCGCGACGGCCACGCCGACCACTGCCAGTACGAACCAGTACGCCACCCGGTCCGCCATGCGTTGCATGGGCGCACGGGAGCGTTGGGCCTGCGCCACCAGCTGAACGATCTGCGCCAGGACCGTGCTGTCTCCCACCCGATCGGCGCGAATGACCAGGGTGCCGGTTCCGTTGATGGAGGCGCCGATCACCGGGTCACCGGGCCGTTTGCCCACCGGTATCGGCTCTCCTGTCAGCATCGACTCGTCCACGCTGCTCCCGCCCTCATCGACGGTCCCGTCGACCGGGACTTTCTCGCCGGGGCGCACACGCAACCGATCTCCCACGGAGACCACGGACAGCTCGACATCCGACTCTGTCCCGTCCGAATTGATGCGCCGCGCCGTCTTGGGCGCTAAGCCAAGGAGTGCCTTGATCGAGGCGCTGGTGCTGGCGCGGGCCTTGAGCTCCAGCACTTGGCCGAGCAGGGTAAGGGAGACGATGACAGCCGCGGCTTCGAAGTACACGCCGACGTGACCATGCACGCGGAAGGAGGCCGGGAAGAGATCCGGCGCACCGGTGGCCGTTACGCTGTAGCCGAATGCGGCCGCCACGCCAATCCCGATCAGCGTCCACATGTTGGGGCTGCGGTTGCGAATGGACTGCACGCATCGTGCAAAGAAGGGAAATCCTGCCCACAGGACAACGGGCGAGGCGAGGGCCAGCTCCAGCCAAGCCCGGGTAGCCGGTGGCAACCATCCCAGCCGCGGTCCCACCATGGCCAGAACCGCGACGATCACCGTGAGTGGGAGCGTCCACCAGAAGCGCCGCGAGAAGTCCTTGAGTTCGGGATTCTCTTCATCATCTAGGCCCGGCATCTCCGGCTCCAGAGCCATGCCGCAGATGGGGCAGGTCCCTGGGCCTTGTTGCCGGATCTGTGGATGCATTGGGCACGTGTAGATCGCGTCGGCGGCTGGACGTTCGCCTCCGTTGCGTACCTTCTGCCCCTCTGGCTGAAGGAACTGAATCGGATCGGAGTCGAATCGCGCCTTGCAGCGCGAGGAACAGAAGTAGAACCTATCGCCCGCGTGCTCGGACCGGTGGGTCGTCGTTGCGGGGTCGACGGTCATTCCGCAGACCGGGTCACGCGCGCCCCCGGACGGGGGCGGCGTGGCTTGGGTGACGGTTCCGTGCCTTTGGGCAGATGTAGAGGCCATGTCAGCAGTCATCTCTGAGGGGGCGCTGCTTCAAGTTCGGCGATCAGGCGCTTCATCTCAGCGATCTCACGGCGCTGCGCCTCGATGATTTCATCGGCCAGTTCCCGCACGCGCGGGTCTCGGATCCTCGCCCGCTCACTGGTAAGGATGGCAATGGAGTGGTGCGGGATCATCGCGCGCATGTAGGACACGTCGTCCACCGTGCGCTGGCTGCGTACCAGCCAGAGGGCGCCCACGAACACGACTGCTGCAGCGATGACGATCGTCACGTTCTTCCGTCGGTCCTCGTACATGTGCAACATGAAGAGCAGCATGACGATCGCCATGCCGGCACCCATGATCAGCGCCATGTAGGCACGCGTCTCAGAGAAGAGGACGTGGCTGGCCTGATAGGTGTGCAGATACATCAGGCCGAACATCACCAGTGTGGACGTGGCGATCATCACGGCGAAGCGGACGTATTTGCTCATTGGACTCTCCTGTTCCTGGGGCGGGGCTTCAAGGCATCTGGCGGCACGCTTCCGCACACCGACGGCAGGCCTCAGCACAGCGCTGGCAGTGCTCCATGTCATGCGCGGCGCACTGTTCGGCGCACCACTCGCAGATCCTTGCGCACAACTCGCAGATCTCCTTGGCGAATGGGCTGTTGCGTGCCAGGGCATCGGCACAAAGGCGGCACAGGTCTGCGCACTCGATACAGCAGGCGGGGCAGGCGTTGCTGCTCTCCTTGCCGACCATGTGGCTGAAGCAGTTGCCGCACTCGCTCGCACAGTCATTGCAGGCCGCGATGCAATCACGGACGGCTTGGGTGAGGTGGTGACTCATGGTGGACTCCTTTTTCAGGGGGTGGCCGGGATTGGCCCCGGCAGCCAGTTATCGCGCCATGCGTGGACTGCCCGGTGTGGAGCACCAGCGCGAAAGATCAGTGGTGGCCATGATCAGAAAACGGAGAGGTTGTGCCGTCGGCGTGCACCAACTCGACGGTGTAGGGGTCGATGCGCCCATCGGGCATTTCCATGCCGGGGGAGCCGGCCGGCATTCCCGGCAAGGCCAGGCCGAGCGCGTCGGGCTGTTCGGCCAGCAGCCGCTTGACGTCATCGGCGGGCACATGCCCTTCGATGAAATAGCGGCCAACCTGGGCGGTGTGGCAGGATCCTTTGCCGGGTGGGACCCCGACTTCCTCCTTGATGGGATTGAGGTCGGTGACATCCCGGACGTCGACCGGGAAACCGGCGGCCTGCATGTGCTCCACCCACAGCTTGCAGCACCCGCACGTCGCGGTCTTGTGCACCACCATGGCCGGCAGATTAGCGGGCACCGTGTCCTGCGTGCGCACCGAAGGCGCAGCCGAGGCATCCGACGCCTGATTCGCACTCTGGGCCATGCGCGGGGCGGGGGCAGTGCCCGAGACATCCGGGCCCGGGGTCTCGGCAGCGCAGGCGGCGGCAAGCCCGGCAATGACCAGCAGTGAGGCCGCCCGTATCGAAGAAGCCATGGCAATCATCCTCGTTACTTCTTGGGTCGTGACGACCAGTGGATATGGACGATGCGCCAACCGTCGGCGGTGTTGTTGAGGACCATGGTTTCCGTGCTCAGAAGCGTCATCGGCTTGCCGTCTTTGCTGGCATGAAGCTCGCTTTCGCTGGCCACCCAGGCGGTGTCGCCATCGACACGCGCCTTGCGGCGGGACAGGGCGGAATGAGTGCCGGACAGAAACTTCGCGTCCGAACGCGCGTGGTGGCCGAGATACTCCTCGCGACTGCGTTCGGCACCGCCCGTCTCCAGGATGATTACGGCGGGGTCAAGCAGGGCCTCGACCTGATCGAAGTCGGAAGCTGACAGCGCTTTACCGAACGCATCAACCACGGCAACCGCCGCCAGCGCGTCTTGCGGCACATCCACCGCGGGAGTGCTGGCGGCAGACCCATGGGCGTGCCCCGCGTTCGTTTGGGCAAGGGCCGCTGCCGGCAGAGCCAGTGCAAGGGCGAGACTGATAACGGTGAATGGATGCTTCATCGGAGTGCTCCGTTGTGTCGTGGCAGGGTCAGTGCTGATGGTCATGGCCGTCCTCGTGGACCCCGGTCGGCGGTGGTCCCGCCTCATCGGTCGCGGTCGGAGCGGGTTCGGGTTCTGGCTTGCGGGCCGGCTGCGCTGCAGGCTCCGGAGTCGAGACCGCTGCGGGGCCGTGGTGGTCGGCTGGCGTTCCCGGCGGGTGTTCATGCGGCGCGCTTGCGGGCTTCGCGGGTGGACTGGCGGCGTGGTCCATACGTGCGTTCGGTTGCGCCGGTGCTTCGTGATGCGGCGGTGTGCCCGGCGGATGCGCGTGAGGCGCGCTACCCGTGGCTGCCGGGGCCTGCGCATGGTGATCATCGGGGGTGCCCGGTGCATGGTCGTGGGGTTCGGTTTCACCGCCCCCGTGGTCATGGCCGCCACTGCTGTCCACCATCGACTGGTAGCCCTCTGCGGTGAGGCTGGGGAGCTCCTGCAGGAACGCCGCCATGTTCCAGATGTACTCGTCGTCCATGCTTTGGCCCCACGCCGGCATGCCCGAAGCTTTGATGCCGTGCTTGATGACCCAGAAAGCCTCCGCCGCCTCCACGGTGGCCCGGCTGAGGTTCGGCGGGGCAGGGTAGAGCCCCCGGCTCATTTCCGTTCCGTCCATGCCCGGTGCCAGATGGCACCCCATGCACATCGCGTTGTAATTGCCAGAACCCTGCACGATGCGCTCGCGGTCCATCAGGTCGGCAGGCACTTCGAGCCGGCCCGCCCGGGACGTAATCGAGCGTTCCCGCATGGTTTCCAGCAAGGTGTAGACCGGTGTTGTATGCGGATCGTCGGCGGCCACGTTGTAGAACCCCGACCAGATGAAGCCGCCCACGGCGGCGACGGCCAGCCCCGACAGAATCCCGAGCGTCAACAGCGTCTTTCGTGTCACAAATGCCATGTTGGTAAATCCCCTGTGCTTTAGAACCACGTGCGGAGCCCGACAACGAATCGGGTGTCATCGACTTCACCGCCAAGCGCCTTGCGAAAGTCTGCGGTCTGGCCGAACACGCGCTCTCGCACGACGCCGATGTAGGGCGCGAACTTCCGAGTGAACTCGTATCGCAGTCGGAAGCCAGCTTCCACCTTGCTCACTCCGGAGCCAATGCCACGTGCGAAATTGTCCTCGCCCCAAGCCTCGGCCTCGATGACGGACTGAAGGATCAGCCGGTTGGTAAACAGCGTCTCGTACTCGGCTTCCACGCCCAGGCCTGTTTGACCCGACTCGCCTACGTACGCCGTCGCCTCTACCTCGAACATGTACGGCGCCAAGCCCATGACACCCAGCGCGATAAAGGTCTGGGACGGGTCTTCACCGAAGTCATGGCGCACACCCACGACGGCATCCCACCAGCGCGCAACGGCGCGTCCGTACAACAGTTCGACGTTGCCCGACTCAACGCTGCCGCCCTCCGCTTCGCCTTCGCTGCGTATCCAGGCGCGATCCAGGTCGGTGCCGATCCAGCCGGTACCTTCCCAAGCGAGGGGCGTGCCGTCGTCGCCGTCCCATGTCTCCAGCCGATCCGCCAGTGCAAACCAGTGGACCGCGGTGTCGTGCACGGCGTGACCGGCAACGTCAGGGAAGGCCGCGACGCGATCGGCATCCGTCAGCGGGGGAATGGGCTCCAGCGGCGCGGCCGTTGGCGGCAGGTCGGTCGTCGCTGTGCCTGAGGGTCCGCGTCCCATCGCAGCGTGGTCTACGTCAGCGTCCTGCTTCACAAGCGGCGTGCCATGGCCCATTGCTGCGTGATCGACCTCGGACGCAGGAGGGGGCGACATGGCATGCCCCATCTTGTAGTGGTCCATACCCTCGTGGGGGTCGGCCGATTCGCCGTGCCCCGTGTCCGCGTGTTCTTGAACTGCCTCGTCCTTCGGGACTACGGGCGATTGGCCCATCGCGGCATGGTTGACCTCGGGCTGCTCGCCTTGTGTCGGGGTCCCGTGGCCCATCGCGGCATGGTCGACGTCCTCCCCGCTCGGTGCGACCGGCGTTTCGGGGCCGCTTTGAGCAGTTTGGTCGTGATCGGATTCGCTCTGCAGTTGCTGTAGCGCATCGTCGGCGTGCGCGTCCTGGGTGGATTGCCTGTGTGGAGCGTGCGCCAAGTGGTCCATATCCTGCGCAGCAACTACGACCGGGACCAGCCCCAGCGCCAGTGCAACGGCCATGCGAAGTGCCGTGGTCCCACGGGTCAAGGTGATGGTGGTCATGGTGTTCACTCCCTCACCGCCACTTCGCGGAACATGCCCGCTTCCATGTGGTAGAGCAGGTGGCAGTGGAATGCCCACCGGCCCAGCGCGTCGGCACGCACGCGATAGCTGCGCCTTGTGCCGGGTGGCATGTCGACGGTGTGCTTTCGGACCTGGAACTGCCCGTTCTCGTCCTCGACATCGCTCCACATGCCGTGCAGATGTATCGGGTGGGTCATCATCGTGTCGTTGACGAGCACGATCCGCATGCGCTCGCCGTAGTTGAGGCGCAGCGGTTCGGCGTCCGAGAACTTCACTCCGTCGAACGACCAGGCAAAGCGTTCCATGTGGCCCGTGAGGTGAAGTTCGATTTCACGACCCGGCGCGCGCCCGTCGGGGTCTGCGAACGTGCTTCGGAGATCCGAATAGGTGAGTACCCGGCGGCCGTTGTCACGCAGGCCGATGCCTGGGTCGTCGAGCTTGGGTGCGGGCGACATGGTCTGCATGTCGACCAGCGGGTTGCCATCCTCGCTTCGCGGATGGGTTTGCATGGCACCGTCGCCGTGGTCCATGCCGGTCATCGCGGCCATGCCGTGGCCCGAGTGGTCCATGCCGGCCATCGCGCCGTCCGACATGGCGGACATGTCATGCCCGCCTTCCATTCCGCCATGGCCCATATCGGCCATGGTCAGCCGCGGCACCGGGTCCACCGCCGGGATCGGCGCGCGCAGGCCTTCGTGAGTCGCCAAGGTGCCGCTGACGTACCCGGTGCGGCCCATGTCTTGGGCGAAAATCGTAAACGCGTCCTGCCCTGACGGCTCCACGATTATATCGAAGGTTTCCGCGACGGCGATGCGGAACTCGTCCACCGACACCGGGTGCACGTACTGGCCATCGGCCGCGACCACGGTCATCTTCAATCCGGGGATGCGCACGTCGAAGTACGTCATCGCCGATCCATTAATGAAGCGCAGGCGCAGTTTTTCGCCCGAGCGGAACAGCCCGGTCCAGTTGCCCAGCGCCGTGGTCCCATTCATCAGGTATGTGTAGGTATTGGCGTTAACGTCGGCAAGGTCGGTTGGCGTCATGCGCATCTGGCCCCACATCAGCCGATCGTCGATCGTTTCTGACAACCCGTTTCGTTGCGCGTCCCGAACGAAATCCCCTACCGTGAGCTTGTTGAAGTTGTCGTGGTCGGACATCTTCTTCAGACGCACGAACAACTCGTCCGGCGCCAGGTCGGTCCAGTCGCTCAGCAGGACCACGTAATCGCGGTCGTAGGTGAAAGGCTCCGGTTCGGCCGAGTCGATGATGAGCGCGCCATACAGGCCAGCCTGCTCTTGGAACGCCGAATGGCTGTGGTACCAGTAGGTACCGCCCTGGTTCACGTCGAACCGGTAGTGGTAGGTCTCACCACGTCCGATGCCGTCGAAGCTCAGGCCGGGTACGCCATCCATGTTGGCCGGCAGCAGAATGCCGTGCCAATGGATAGAGGTCTGGTGGCCGTGGATCGAGCCAAGCGGCAACGCATTTGAGACGAACAGGTCAACCGTGGTGCCTTCGCGCCAGCGCAGGATCGGTGCCGGCACCGTGCCGTTAACGGTGATGGCCGGGCGGACGCGCCCGGTGAAGTCCATCGGCGTCTCGCCGATCGTCAGGTCGAAGCGGGTGCCCGCCAGCACGTTCTTCTGGCCAGGGGACTTCAGCGCCCATAAGGGCTTGGGCCAAAGGCCAAGGCTGGCGACCGCGCCACCGGCGGCGAGGCCTTGGATGAAACGTCGCCGCGACGGTGCAGGCAGTAGGCCTGAACCCGAATCGCGAGGAGGAAAGGACATGGTCGAACTCCACGTAAGCATCGATGGGCGGCCTCAACGAGGGAGACCGCGCGAGTCGCCGTGCTGGCAGCGGGCCAGCCACGAACGTCCAGCGCCGACGGCGCAACGAAATGCTTAGCCGATGGGAGGTCGAATCAGATGGGGGAGTGCCGGCGGCGCATGGCTCGCCTGCATGCGTCCACTGCTGGACGCATGTTCGATCACGGTGGGTACAACAGTGATGGCACGCACCATGGCGTGGCAGGTGTGCATGCAGGAGCACCGGCAGGTGCCGTCCTCGCAGCAGTCGCCGTCGTGGGACGCGTGAACAGTGCTTGCGTCTTCAGAGGAGTCCAGCAAGTCCACAGAGCGGGCATCGCCATGATTGCCGTGCGTCGCATTGTGGGCATGCCCGGTTGTGGGTGCCGGTTCGTCCCCTGAGGAGGTGTGGCATGACGCGGCCGGACCATCCTTCATAACCACAACCCCGGCGGGCGAACCCTCGCTGAGCCCGTGCCCCATCTGCACCGTGGCCATTGCCGGTACTGCGCCATTGAGCGCCAAAGCGGCGATCAGGAGCATTCGCAGAAGTGTGGGCCAAAAACGCATACGGGCAACTCTACCTGCCAACGAGGGTGGAAAACGTACAGAAGCTGTGAAGAACTGCCTCCGAAGGCACAACGTACGTAATCACGAATGAAATTGTGTACTCCTTGGAGCCTCGCTACGATGCCCGGATGTTTAGGCCCAGCCGCCAGCCCTGGTTTCGAGCCGCCCTAATTGGGCTGCTGGCTCTTTGCATGGCGGTGCAGCCGGTGCTGGCCGCCGCCGGTGAGCTGCACGAGGCGTTTGCGCATGCCGAGCAGGCCGCCTTCCATCTTGAAGGGCCGGACGATCACGACGATGCCTCCAACATCTCGGGCGGTGAGGGCCATGAGCCTGCCGATGCCCTGCATGTGCTGCTCCACTTCGCGCACTGTTGCGGCCATCCCGCCGGCCTCAATCCGCCCGAGGCCCGGATGCACTGGTTACCCGTGCATGAGCCGCAGCCGCTAAGGGCAGTAGTCACGCGGTCGCCGGCGCCGCAACTTGGCTCTCCCTTCCGACCTCCGATTCAGGCGTAAAGGCTCGACTGGCCGCTTGGCCAGCTCCCAGTCCATTCCGCTACATCGGAGAACTCCCATGCTATTGCGACTCACGGCTCTGGCCGTGTGCGTCGCGGCTTTTGCCGTGGCTTGGCCGGCGTCGGCCGCCGACCGTTTGACCCTCGACGACGCGTTCCAGCGCGTTGCCCAAATCCATCCCGACCTGCGCCTGTTTGGTCCGCGGCAAGACGCGCTCGGCGCCGAACTCGACCGTGCGTCTCTTCGTCCTGCGTACGTCGCCGGCGCGACCGTCGAGAACGCACTTGGCACCGGCGAGGCGAGTGGCCTCAGTGGCGCCGAACTCACGCTGACCCTTGCGTCGGTGCTGGAGCGTGGCGGCAAGCTCGACGCACGGCGCGCGCTCGTCCAGAGCCGGATCGACGCGCTGGCCATCGAACGCGAAACCCGCCGGCTGGACCTGCTGGCGGAAGTTGCACGCCGGTACCTGGCGATCGTGGCTGCGCGGCAGCAGGCCGCCATCGCCCAGCGCGATATCGACCAGCGCCAGCGCACGGTCGCGGCAGCACGCCAGCGCCACCAGGCGGGAGCGTCCCCCGAGTCCGTCGTATTCACGGCTCAGGCGGCATTGGCGCGGGCGGAACTGGAGCGGGCACGCGCCGAGCAGCAGGCGGCGGCCGCTCGCCAGCATCTGGCGGCCATGTGGGGCGAGCAGATGCCGGTGTTCGAGGTGGCCGAGGTGGATGCGCTGCAACTGGCGGAGGTGGCGGACTTCGCCACCTTGGCGCAGTGGCTGGAGCGCAACCCGGAACTCGCGCGCTTCGCGGACGAACGCCGCATTGCCGAGGCCCGGCTGCAACTGGCCCGTACCGAAGCCACGCCGGATATCGACTGGCAGGTTGGTGTACGGCGCCTGCAGGCCACCGACGACTTCGGCCTGACCGCCGGCGTTTCGATTCCGCTGGGCGCGTCCGTCCGCGCGCAACCCGCCATCCGCGCCGCGCAGGCGGAGCTGGCGGTGCTTGAGATCGAACGCGAAGCCGCCGGGCTGTCCCTGTACTCCACGCTCGCCGAAGCCCATGGCCGCTACCGCGTGGCCCAGCTGGAGGTGTCGCGCATCGGCAAGGACGTGCTGCCACGCCTTGCGCGCGCTGAAACGGCGGCCGCCACGGCCTATCGCGCAGGCGCAGCGAGCTACTTGGAGTGGGCCTCGCTGCAGGCCGAGCGCACCTCGGCGCTGCGCCAGCAACTCAACGCAGCGCTCGACGCCCAGCGCGCCCTCATAGAAATCCAGCGGTTGACCGGCCAGGCGTTTCTCGCCGGCCCCACGCCGTCGACTCAAGGAGTGACCCCATGACGCTCGTTTCCACACTGCGGCCCTTGGCCACCGGTCTGGCTCTCGTACTGGCGCTTTCGGCTTGCGGCGGCGA
The DNA here is from genome assembly GCA_946886865.1 of uncultured Lysobacterales bacterium. The sequence goes on from CAMPJI010000001.1 coordinate 28,639, forward strand.
CCACGGCGCGGAAGACGGCCACGGCCATGCCGAAGAAGGCGAGCACGCCGAGGGCGAAGAGGCGCGGACCGGTGAACATGGCGGTCGTCTGCTGGCGCAGGACGAGTTCGCCGTGGAGCTGGCCATCGCAGAAGACGGGACGCCACCCAAGTACCAGGCCTGGCTCTATCGCGATGGAGAGCCGTTACCTGCCTCACAGGGCACGGTGAAGGTCAACCTCAAGCGCCTGGGCGGCGTGAGCGAGCAGCACACGCTGACGCCCCAGGCCGATGGCAGCCTGATGGCCGCGACCGTGGTCGGCGAACCGCATTCTTTTGATGTCGAGGTCCGGGCCACCGTCGATGGCCAAGCGCTGCGCTGGGCGTACCCGAGTTACGAGGGCCGCACCGAGATCGCCGCTGCCGTTGCCGAGAAATCCGGCATCGAGGTCGCGCTGGCCGGCCCCGGCACCATCGCTGACGAACATGAGGTGCAGGGCCTGCTGACACCGGTCGAGGGCCGCGTCGCCAGCGTGACCGCGCGCTTCCCCGGGCCGATTCGCAGCCTGCGGGCCAACGTGGGCGATGCGGTGCGTGCCGGGCAGCCCCTGGCAACGATCGAGAGCAACGTCAGCCTGAGCACGTACTCCGTCAGCAGCCCGATCGCGGGCGTCGTCACCGAGCGCAACGCCGCGATCGGTGGGGTGGCGACGGAGAACATGCCGCTGTTCGAGATCGCGGACCTGTCGCGGTTGTGGGTCGACCTGCACATCTTCGGCTCCGACGCCCAGCACATCCGCCCTGGTGTCCCGGTCACGGTGACCCGGCTCAGCGACGGTGCCACCATCGAGACGGTGCTCGAACGCGTACTGCCCGGCACGGCGACGGCCAGCCAGAGCACTGTCGCACGCGCCACGATTGATAACAGCGATGGGCTGTGGCGCCCGGGCAGCGCGGTCAAGGCGCGCATCACCGTGGACCGAGAGCCGGTCGACCTGATGGTGCCGCTGGCGGCGGTGCAGACTTTCCGCGACTGGGACGTGGTGTTCGTGCGCGTTGGCGACACCTACGAGGTGCGGCCGGTGGAACTGGGCAAGCGCGATGGAGAGCGCGTGCAGATCCTGTCGGGCCTGGACAAGAGCGCGCGGGTCGTCGTCGAGCAGAGCTACCTGGTAAAGGCCGACATCGAAAAGTCGGGGGCTTCGCATGACCACTGAGAAGCCCGGCGTGCTCGAGAACATCATCCGCTTCGCCATCGCGCACCGCTGGCTGATGCTGGCGTTGACGGCGGTGCTGGTGGGCGTGGGCATCTGGAGCTTCACCAAGCTGCCGATCGATGCCACGCCGGACATCACCAACGTCCAGGTACAGATCAACACGGAGGCCCCCGGGTACTCGCCGCTGGAGTCCGAGCAGCGCGTGACGTTCCCGATCGAGACCGCCATCGCGGGGCTTCCCGGACTGGACTACACCCGCTCGATCTCCCGTTACGGACTGTCGCAGGTCACTGTGGTGTTCGAGGACGGCACCGACCTGTACTTCGCCCGCCAGCTGGTGGGTGAGCGGCTGCAACAGGTGTCATCGCAGTTGCCGGACCGCATCGAGCCCTCCATGGGGCCCATCGCCACCGGCCTGGGCGAGATCTTCATGTACACGGTCGATGCGGACCCGGAGGCACGCAAGGACGACGGCACGCCGTGGACAGCCACCGACCTGCGCACACTGCAGGACTGGGTGATCCGGCCTCAGCTGCGCAACACGCCCGGCGTGACCGAGGTCAACACCATCGGCGGCTACGAGCGCCAGATCCACATCACTCCCGACCCCGCCAAGCTGGTGGCGCTGGGTCTGACCCTGCATGACGTGGTGACCGCGGTCGCGGCCAACAACGAGAACGTCGGTGCCGGTTACATCGAGCGGAATGGGCAGCAGTTCCTGGTGCGCGTGCCGGGACAGGTCGTAGGCCTGGACGAGATCCGATCGATCATCCTGGACCGCCGCGGCGGCGTGCCGATCCGGGTCGGCGACGTCGCTACCGTCGGGGAGGGCCCTGAATTGCGCAGCGGCGCCGCCACCCAGAACGGCCGCGAGGTGGTGTTGGGTACGGTGATGATGCTGGTGGGTTCCAACAGCCGCGATGTGGCCCAGGCCGCGGCCGCCAAGCTTGAAGAGGCCGCCGGCAGCCTACCGCCGGGTGTGACCGCCAACGCGGTGTACGACCGCACGGCACTGGTGGACCGCACCATCGCCACCGTGTCCAAGAACCTGGTGGAAGGCGCGCTGCTGGTCATCGCGGTGCTGTTCCTGCTGCTGGGCAATTTCCGCGCGGCGCTGATCACCGCTGCCGTGATCCCGCTGGCCATGCTGTTCACCATGTTCGGCATGGTGCGCGGTGGCGTGTCCGGCAACCTGATGAGCCTGGGCGCGCTGGATTTCGGCCTGATCGTCGACGGCGCCGTGATCATCATCGAGAACTGCCTGCGCCGCTTCGGCGAGATGCAGCACGCCCTCGGCCGGGCCATGACCGATGAGGAGCGCCACGATGTGGCGGCATCGGCCACGGCCGAGGTAATCCGGCCGAGCCTGTTCGGCCTCGGGATCATCACCGCCGTGTACCTGCCGATCTTCGCGCTCACCGGGATCGAAGGAAAAATGTTCCACCCCATGGCGATCACCGTGGTGTTGGCGCTGACCGGCGCGATGGTCCTGTCACTGACCTTCGTCCCGGCGGCGGTGGCGGTGTTCCTGGGCGGACGCGTGGACGAAAAGGAAAACCGAGTCATGCGCTGGACGAAGCGTCGCTACGCGCCGGCGCTGGACTGGGCGCTGCGCCACCGCGCCATCGTGGTCGGCGGTGCGGCCGCCCTCGTGGTGGCCTGTGGACTGCTGGCGACGCGCCTGGGCACCGAGTTCATCCCCAACCTGGACGAAGGCGATATCGCGCTGCACGCGCTGCGCATCCCGGGCACCGGCATAGACCAGGCCGTACGCATGCAGATCGATCTGGAAGAGCGGATCGCACAGTTCCCGGAGGTCGAACGCGTCTACAGCAAGATCGGCACGGCGGAAGTGGCATCCGACCCGATGCCGCCCTCGGTGGCAGACACCTTCCTGATCATGAAGCCCAGGGAGAATTGGCCCAACCCGCGCAAGCCACGGGCGGAGCTGATCGCCGAGATCGAGGCGGCGGTGACCGAGCTGCCCGGCAACAACTACGAGTTCACCCAGCCCATCCAGATGCGCATGAACGAGCTGATCTCCGGCGTGCGCGCGGAAGTCGCCATTAAAGTGTTCGGTGATGACCTGGATACGCTGGTCGAGGTCGGCGAGCAGGTAGCCGAGGTGGCCGAGTCCGTGCCGGGTGCAGCCGACGTCAAGCTTGAGCAGACGACCGGCCTGCCGCTGCTGACCGTTACGCCCGACCGCGTGGCGCTGGCGCGCTACGGGCTGAATCCGGGCGTGGTGCAGGAGACGGTTTCCACGGCAGTGGGCGGCGAAGTAGCCAGCCAGCTGTTCGAGGGAGACCGGCGCTTCGACATCGTGGTGCGCCTGCCCGAACACCTGCGCCAGAATCCGGCCACGCTGGCCGACCTGCCGATCCCGCTACCGTCCGATTTCAGTGCCGACGAAGCCGGCCGCGTGGCCACTGGGCAGGCTGGAGCCCCATCGACGGTGCCGCTGCGCGAGGTCGCGAAGATCGAGACGGTGGCCGGGCCCAACCAGATCAATCGCGAGAACGGAAAACGTCGCGTGGTCGTCACCGCAAACGTCCGCGGCCGTGACCTGGGCGGTTTTGTCGAGGAGCTGCGCGGGCGTGTGGCGACCGAAGTCGAGATCCCGGCGGGCTACTGGGTGGATTACGGCGGCACGTTCGAGCAGTTGATCTCGGCCAGCCAGCGCCTTTCGGTGGTGGTTCCGGTGACGTTGGCGGTGATCTTCGCACTGCTGTTCATGGCGTTCGGTTCGGCCAAGGATGCCGCGATCGTGTTCAGTGGCGTGCCGCTGGCGTTGACCGGCGGCGTACTCGCGCTCGCTTTGCGCGGTATCCCGCTGTCCATCTCGGCGGGCGTCGGTTTCATTGCCCTGTCGGGCGTGGCGGTGCTCAACGGGCTGGTGATGATTGCCTTCATCCGCAAGCTGCGCGAGCAGGGCGACCCGCTGGATACCGCGGTGGTCGACGGTGCGCTCACGCGCCTGCGGCCGGTGCTGATGACGGCGCTGGTGGCGTCGCTGGGCTTCGTGCCCATGGCCTTTAACGTTGGCGCCGGTTCGGAGGTGCAGCGTCCGCTGGCGACGGTCGTGATCGGCGGCATCATCTCGTCCACGTTGCTCACGTTGCTGGTGTTGCCTGTCCTTTACCGTTGGCTGCACCGTGACGTCCAGCCGGATACCGGACTGCAGGAGGCCTGAGCGATGTCGGATTCATGCTGTGGTGGGACCGTCGACCTGGCGGCCATGCAGGCGCGCCAGCGGCGGGTGCTGATGATCGTGCTGGTGATCAACCTGGCCACGTTCGGGATGATGCTTGCAGCGGCGCTCTATGGCCGCTCGTCGTCGCTCCTGTCGGGCAGCCTCGACAACCTCGGAGATGCGCTCACCTACCTGCTGAGCCTTGCCGTGATCGGCGCCAGTGCGGCGGCCAAGGCCCGGGTGGCGGTGGTCAAGGGCCTGCTGATTCTCGGCGCCGCATTGGCGGTGGCGGTCCAGATCGTCTGGCGGCTGCTGCATCCGGAAGTGCCGCTGTTCGAAGCGATCGGCGCGGCCGCGCTGCTGAACCTCGCCTTCAACGGTGTGTGCCTGTGGCTGTTGACGCCCTACCGCGCCGGGGACGTCAACATGGCGTCGGCGTGGGAATGTTCGCGCAACGATGTGTATGAGGGTTTTGCGGTGCTACTGGCGGCGGCCGGCGTGTGGGCCTTCGATGCGGGCTGGCCCGACCTGGTCATCGCGGCGGCATTGCTGGCGCTGTTCCTGCGCTCGGCCTGGCGCGTGCTTGCGCGCGCGCGCGCCGAGTTGCGCGAGGGTGGCCGTCGTGCCAGCCGTCCGTCGCCCACATGATCGCCAAGACCGCCGGCCTGTTCTTCATCACCGCCATCGCCGAGATCGTCGGCTGCTACCTGCCGTACCTGTGGCTGCGCGGCAGGGCCGAGGCCTGGGTGCTGATTCCCGCGGCGGTGTCGCTGGCCCTGTTTGCGTGGCTGCTCTCGCTACATCCCTTCGAGGCCGGTCGTACCTATGCGGCCTATGGCGCGGTGTACGTGGTGACGGCGCTGGGCTGGCTATGGGCGGTGGATGGCGTCCAGCCCACGCGCTGGGACGCACTGGGCGGATTGCTGGTGCTAGCCGGCATGGCGGTCATCGCGTTCGCGCCGCGCAGCTGATCGAACGGGTATCACCGACACAACCAATCGACGGGAAAGCACTGACATGGGCAGCGGGCACGATCACGGCACCGGCGACATCCGGCACGAAAAACCCCTGTGGTGGGCGCTGGGACTCACCGCCACCTTCCTGGTCGCCGAGATTGTCGGCGGCCTGTTGACCAATAGCCTGGCGTTGCTATCGGATGCCGCGCACATGGCCACCGACGTGATCGCGCTCACAATCGCGCTGGTGGCCGTGCGTCTGTCGCGCCGCCCGCCGGACGCGAAGCGCACCTACGGCTATGCGCGCATGGAGGCCATTGGCGCACTGGTCAATGGAGGGATGCTGTTCCTGGTGGCCGGCTGGATCATCTGGGAGGCCGTCGGGCGCTTCCGTGAGCCACCAGAGGTCGCCTCCACCGGGATGCTCGTCGTCGCGGCGCTGGGCCTGGTCATCAACCTGGTGTCGATGCGCCTGCTCAAGGCCGGCAGCGGCGAATGCCTCAACGTCCGGGGCGCGTACCTGGAGGTATGGGCCGACATGCTCGGCTCGGTCGGCGTGATCGTCGGCGCGATCATCATCATGCTCACGGGGTGGACGATCGCCGACCCGATCATTGCGGTGCTGCTGGGACTTTGGGTACTGCCACGGACGTGGACGCTGATGAGTCAGGCCGGCCACATCCTGATGCAGGGCGTGCCGGCCGGGCTGGACTTGGAGGCTGTACGAAGTGCCCTGCTGGAACACCCGGGCGTGGCCGAGATTCACGACCTGCACGCTTGGGCACTTGGATCGAAAGAGCCAGTTCTGACGGTGCACGTCGTGATGGGCGAGGGGCTCTCCTCAATAGATCAATTACGCGGCAAGCTGGCACAAATGCTGCAGGAAAAATTCGAGATCAAGCACGCCACATTGCAAGTCGAGGCAGTGCCCTGCCATGCAAACAGCAAATTGTGAAGAATTGCCGGTTCAGCGTCGCGAGCAATTTAGCTCGCGTGTGAGGGCGCGCCCACCGATCGGTGCGACGCGCCACTCGTCGGAGTAGCATAGTGCCCATGCGTCTTCGCAGCCGCTACCGCCTACGGATCGTGCTCGCGGTGATCCTGTGCCTGCTGTTCCAGCAGATGGCAATGGCGGCTTACGCATGTACGCTGCCGAGCATGCCGGCCGACCCGGTCGAGATGGCCGACGAATGCGGCCAAATGGGCATGGAGGCGGCGCAGGAGTCACCGGCGCTTTGCGCCGAGCACTGTTCACCCGACCATGCGGTGACTCCGGACACGGGGTTCGCACAAGTCCCTCCGCTGGCATTGCCGCCCGTCCACTTCAAACCGCGGGTGGTAGCTCCTCTGGCGCACCAGTCATTGGCAGGGCAGCGGCCGGCTGACTGTTACCAGCCTCCACCGCGTCTGCGCTACTGCAGTCTTCTGATCTAGACCTCCTACGCCGTTGAGCCTGCGCCGGCCATTTGCGCCGTGCGTGTCCGACGTTTGCCCGGAGGTCCCATGTCTTCGTTCTTTTCGAATGCCTGTCCGTCGCGATTGCGAGTCCGCGTCCCCCTGACCGGCGCCCGCGTGTTGGTCTTGTTGCTGCTGGTTGCGCCTGCTGCCGGTGCGGCCGCGCCGTCGCCTCTGTCCCTAGAGGAGGCGGTCCGCATGGCCGTCGAGGCCGCGCCGATGCTCGATGCACGTCGTGCCCAGCGTGAAGCCGCCCTGCAGGAATCCCGCCGTGCAGGCGCCTTGCCCGATCCGACGTTGACGGTCGGCATCGACAATCTGCCGGTCACCGGTCCGGATGCATTCGATCCGGGTGCTGACCCCATGACCATGCGGCGCATCGGCATCCGCCAGGAGATCCCGGCGGCTGCCGAGCGTGACGCCCGCCGGGACCTTGCCATTCGTGTGGTGAATGAGCGCCAGGCGCAGACACGCGCAGCACACCTGGAAATCCGCCGCCGCAGCGCCGAAGCCTGGGTCGCGCTCTGGGCGGCCCAGAGGGAACTGACCGAAGTCGCCGCGTTGCGCGAGCAGGCCGAGCTCGCCAGCGACCTTGCTCGGGCCCGGGTGTCGGGCGGTAGTGAGCTTGCCGCCGACGCATTGGCCTTCGAGTCCGCCGTGCTGGAACTGGATAACCGGATCGCAGCGGCCCAAGCGCAGGTCGAGGCGGCGCAGGCGGAACTGGCCCGATGGATCGGCCTCCCCACGGTGGCGGTCGGCGCCGATATGCCGGACTTCAGTGTGCTGCCGGTGCCAAAAGGGAGGCTGCTGAGTGAGACTGACCGGCTCGGTCCGTTGCTGGCGACCGACGCTCAAGTCGAAACTGCGGCCGCGGCTATTGATGTGGCCCAGGCGGAAAAGCGCCCGGACTGGAGCGTGGCCGCCTCCTACGGCCAGCGCAGCGATGGCCGTGAGGACATGGTTATGCTGGAGTTCGGCATCGAGCTGCCGCTGTTTACCGCCAACCGCCAGGACCTTGGCATCGCTGCACGCCGCGCCGAGTACGCGGCGGCGCTGGCCACCCGCGAGGATGCACGCCGCGAACAAGTCGCTCGCATCCGCGCCGACATTGCTCAGTGGGAAGCCCTGAAGCGCCAGGTGGACCGTGATCGCGGCGCGCTGCTGCCACTGGCGGCCGATCGCAGCGCCACCGCGCTTGCCGCCTACCGCGCCGGCGCGCCGATCCGGCCCTGGTTGGACGCAAGGCGAGACGAACTGAACCTGGTGATCCAACATACGCAGCGCCTGGAGGCGCTCGGGCGCACTTGGGCCTCACTGGCTTATCTGCTGGCCGAGGAGCCTCAGCAATGAATCGCAGGCAAACTTTTCTCCTGACCGGCGGTGCGATGGTGGTGCTGGTGGCCGGCATCGGCCTGGGTTGGTGGTGGGCAGGCCAAGGGTCTGCGCCGATGACGAACATTTCCGCCACGGCTGTGACGGAGGGCGAGCGCGAGGTCCTGTACTGGTACGACCCGATGGTGCCCGACCAGCACTTCGACAAGCCGGGCAAGTCACCCTTTATGGACATGCAGCTGGTGCCCAAGTACGCCGACGAGGCGAGCGGTACCGGCATTTCGATCGACCCTGGCGTGCGCCAGAACCTGGGCATCCGCACCGTGGAGGCCGAGCGCGGCCGCCTGCCCGGTGCGATCAGCGTGCCGGGGACCATCGGCTGGGACCTGCGCCTGGAAGAAGTTGTGAGCGCGCGCGTCGACGCGGTCATCGAACGCGTGTTCGTCAAGGCGCCGTACGAGCGCGTGCAGGCGGGCCAGCCGCTCGCCAGCATCCTCGCGCCGGCCTGGAGCACCGCATTGGCCGAGGCCCAGGCGTTGCGCAACGCCGACTCGGCCGCCGCACAAGCGCTGCAGTCCGCCGCGCAGGAGCGGCTGCGTGTGCTGGGGCTGCCCGCAGGCGTGCGGAGCAACGGCGGCCGCATCGTACTGAGCGCACCAGTCGATGGCGTGGTTAGCGAGGTCGTCGCGCGCAATGGCGCGACCGCAGCGGCAGGAACGCTGCTGTTCCGCGTCAACGGCACCGATACGGTATGGCTTGAGGCCGCGATTCCGCAGGCCGGTGTCGGCGACATCGTTCCAGGTACGCCGGTAGAAGTGCGTGTGGACACGTTGCCTGGAGCGGTCTTCGAAGGCCGTGTGGAGGCCCTGCTGCCGCAGATCGAGGCGGGCAGCCGCACCCAGCAGGCGCGCATTGTCCTCGACAATCCGGAAGGCCTGCTGACGCCGGGCATGTTCGCCCAGGTAACACTCGATCCCGAGGGCGGCGAGGCGCAGGTGCTGGTGCCGTCGGATGCGGTGATCGGCGGTGGCACCCTGTCCCGGGTGATCGTGAGGACGCCCGAAGACCGGTTCCAGCCGGTTGCGGTGCGCACCGGGCGCAGCGGCGGCGGCATGACCGAGATCCTGTCCGGCCTTGAGGGCGGTGAGCGGGTGGTGGCCTCTGGCCAGTTCCTGATCGATTCGGAGGCCAGCTTGTCGGGTGCGCTGGATCGGCTCAACGCCGGTGCACCCGAGGGCGATGCGCCCGGCACCATGGCGGGCATGGGCGGTGCCTCCGGGGCCGAGCCGCAAGGCCAGCGCAAGGTCCTGTACTGGTACGACCCGATGCGGCCGGAGCAGCACTTCGACAAGCCCGGCAAGTCCCCTTTCATGGACATGCAACTGGTGCCGAGATACGCCGACGAGGCTGGGACTGACGAAGCGGAACCGGCGCCATGATCGCCTCCATCATCCGCGCCTCGATCGCCAACCGCGGGCTGGTGCTGTTGGCCGCCTTGGCGCTTGCGGTCTGGGGCGTGCTGTCCGTATTCCGAACGCCGCTTGATGCGCTGCCGGACCTGTCCGACACCCAGGTCATCATCCGTACCGAATGGCCTGGCCAGCCGCCCCGCATCGTCGAGGACCAGATCACCTATCCGCTGAGTACTACGATGCTGGCGGTGCCCGGCGTCAAGGCGGTACGCGGCTACTCGTTCTTCGGCGATTCGTTCGTCTACGTGCTATTCGACGACGACACTGACCTCTACTGGGCCCGCTCGCGCGTGCTCGAATATCTGAGCCAGGCGCGTGACCAGTTGCCTGCCGAGGTTTCGCCCGCGCTCGGGCCGGACGCCACCGGCTTGGGCTGGGTCTACCAGTACGCGTTGGTGGATCGCAGCGGGGCGCACCACTTGGGCGAGTTGCGGGCGCTGCAGGAGTGGTTCCTGCGCTACGAACTCAAGACCATCCCCGACGTGGCAGAGGTCGCCACCCTCGGCGGCATGGTGCAGGCGTGGCAGATCGTGCCCGACCCGCAGGCGCTGGCCGCCCGCGGCATCACGGTCGAGCAGGTCGTCGAGGCGATTCGTGCAACCAACGGCGCCACCGGCGGTTCGGTGATCGAAAAGGCCGGCGCCGACCTGATGGTGCGCAGCACGGGATACCTGCAGACCCGCGGGGACTTCGAGAGCGTTCCGGTGACCACCGGTGGCGTGCCGGTGCTGCTCGGCGAGGTCGCGCGTGTGCTGCGCGGCCCAACTCTGCGCCGCGGCATCGCCGAACTCGACGGCGAAGGCGAAGTCGTCGGCGGCGTCATCGTGCTCCGCTCTGGCAAGAATGCGCTGACTGCAATCGAGGCAGTGGAGGCCAAGCTCGACGTGCTGCAGGACAGCCTGCCGCCGGGCGTCGAGATCGTGACCACCTACGACCGCTCCAAGCTGATCCTCGACGCGGTCGACAACCTCACCGGAAAGCTGGTCGAGGAGTTTATGGTCGTCGCGCTGGTGTGTGCGCTGTTCTTGTCGCACCTGCGCTCGGCGCTGGTGGCGGTGATCAGCCTGCCGCTGGGCGTGCTTGCCGCGTTCATCGTGATGCGCTACCAGGGCGTCAGCGCCAACCTGCTTTCGCTGGGCGGCATCGCGATCGCGATCGGCGCGATGGTCGATGCCGCGGTGGTGATGATCGAGAACGCGCACAAGCACCTGGAGGAATATCGCGAGCGCAATGGCGCCGACGTGCGCGGACAGGCGCGCTGGGAACTGATGGCGCAGTCGGCCAGCGAAGTCGGGCCGGCGCTCTTCGTCAGCCTGCTGGTGATCACCTTGTCGTTCGTACCGGTGTTCGCCCTGGAAGCGCAGGAAGGGCGGCTGTTCTCGCCGCTGGCCTTCACCAAGACCTACGCGATGGCGGCGGCGGCTGGCCTGGCAATCACGCTGGTGCCAGTGCTGATGGGCTACCTGATCCGCGGCCGTATCCGCCCGGAGAAAAGCAATCCGCTCAACCGTGGGTTGATCCGGGCCTACCGTCCGGTGCTTGAGGCAGCGCTGCGGAATCCGCGAATGACGCTGGCGTTGGCCGGCGTGGCACTGCTGCTGACGCTGATTCCGGCATCGCGGCTGGGCAGCGAGTTTCTGCCGCCGCTCAATGAGGGCACGGTGCTGTACATGCCGACCGCCCTACCGGGATTGTCGGCGGGGGAGGCCGCTAGGCTGTTGCAGCAGACCGACCGCATGCTCAAGACCGTGCCCGAGGTCGAGCACGTGTTCGGCAAGGCTGGTCGCGCCGACACCGCCACGGATCCGGCGCCGCTGGAGATGTTCGAGACCACGATCACCTTCAAGCCAAAGAGCGAGTGGCGCCCCGGCATGTCCATGGAGACGCTGCAGCAGGAACTGGAGGCCGCCGTGAAGGTGCCGGGACTGACCAACCTGTTCGTTCCTCCAATCCGAAACCGCATCGACATGCTCGCCACCGGCATTAAAAGCCCGATCGGCATCAAGATCTTGGGGCCGGACACCGACGTGCTGGCCCGACTCGGGGCCCGCATCGAAGTGGTGGCCGCGGGCGTGAAGGGCGTGAGCTCGGCCGTGGCCGACCGCGCCGCCGGTGGCCGCTATTTGGATGTCAAGGTCAGGCCCGCAGTCGCCGCGCGTTACGGATTCACCCAGGCGGAGGTGCAGCGCCTGATCGCCACCGTGGTCGGCGGCCAGCCGATCGACCAGACCATCGAGGGGCGCGAGCGCTATCCGATCGTGGTGCGCTATCCGCGTACGCAGCGCGACTCGATCGCGGAACTCGCGCAGTTGCCGCTGGTCGCGCCCAATGGCGTGCAACTGAACCTCGGGCAGGTCGCCGAGCTGGCGTACACCATGGGTCCACCGATGCTCAAGAGCGACAATGGCCAGCTGACCAGCTATGTCTACATCGACGTGACGGGGCGGGATCTGGGCTCGGTGGTCGACGACCTGCGGCGTGTTGTGGCCGAGCAGGTGCAACTCCCGGCCGGCTACTCGCTCGCATGGTCCGGCCAGTACGAGTACCTGCAGCGTGCCGCCGAACGCCTGCGCATCGTGGTGCCCGCGACCCTGCTGATCGTGTTCGTGCTGATTTACCTGGTATTTCGCCGCTTCGGCGAGGCGGCGATCATCATGCTGAGCCTGCCGTTCGCCCTGATCGGCGGCCTGTGGCTGGTGTGGCTGCTGGGCCACGCCATCTCGGTGGCGACGGTGATCGGCTTTATTGCGCTGGCCGGTGTCGCGGCCGAATTCGGCATCATCATGCTCCTGTACCTGCGTCACGCGTGGGAGCGACAGCTCGCCCTGAACCCCGACGCTTGTGAGAGGGAGCTGGACGCTGCCATACGCGAGGGCGCAGTGCAGCGCGTGCGGCCCAAGGCCATGACCGTGGGCGTCATCTTGGCCGGCCTGCTTCCGATCCTGGCAGGCAGCGGTGCCGGGTCAGAAGTCATGCAACGTATCGCCGCGCCCATGGTGGGTGGAATGCTGACGGCGCCATTGCTGTCAATGTTGGTAATTCCTGTGGCCTATCGCTGGCTTCGAAGACGCGAGCTCACGCATAGCTGCCATCGGCGGCCATAGCGCGACCGAATCAACATCTCTGCTGACCGAGCGCTGGCCATACAACGGAAGGTGGTCGGAGAGCTTCCATGGTCTGGCTTGGATAGCGCCATACCACGCGAGACGCACCTGCGCGGCCGCGAGGGCTAAGCCGCGGTCGAGCCATCACGGCGGTCGGCGCCCCGGGCCGACCCCGTGTCGGCCCGGAGGCTGACGTAAATGGAGAGCCGGCCCGCGTGGGCCGGCCGCACCGTCGGTAAGCGGGGCTTATCGCGGGGAGACCGGGAGGCCCGGGCGTCCGTGACGTCTGTCAGGCCGATGCTGCTTCGCGGCTCGGCTTAGCTCCGGTGCTCGGCCCATGTCCGATTCTGGCCGAAAGCGGACTTGGTCAATAGCAGCCAAGCAGTCAGGTCGGACCCCGTACTAGTGATCAGTCCGATCGGTACGCGTACACGACGTGCTTATTCACGCGGTTGCCGGCTCGGGAGATTCTTCCGGAGTGACCTGCTTGCCCATAACGCCCTCGATCAAGGACAGCAGGGCCTGCTGGCGTTGGTCGTAAAATCGGTCGAAATCGTCTTCGCGCAGTGCCCCCGCTGGGATCCGGTGACTGGCGAGAAGCACGTCCATGCCAACACGGTCCAGCTGTACCTGCCGATGTGCCTGAAGCGCGGTGAGATAGGTTGACGGGGCGGAGCCGCCGATCATGCGGTTTGCCTTGTACGAAATTGGGGTTTTGTTGATGATCGAATCGTACCGGCGGCGCGGTATGCCCTGTTTCTCGCACCAGTCGCGCGGAAAGATGTGGTGGATGTCGAGGGCGACTTCGTCCGCTTCCAGGTCGCGAATGTGGGATTTCCAGAACCAGTCGTGTGCCCCTTCGCGCAGAACCAGGACGTTGATGCCCTTGTAGGCGGCGCTTAGGCGCGAGGTAAGTGAGGCCAACCGGTCAATCTGAAACGCTGCATCTCCGATGGTCCGGGGCGGTAGGCCATCGGCTTCGATCCACGCCAGAAGCTCTTCGACATCGTTGGCCATGCGCGTTTCCACGGCGCCGCCGTACAGCTCGCCAAGAACACCGCACCAGTACCACTGCGCCAGCTTCTGGTGGATGCGCGGCTCGCGCCAGCGCTCATCGGCGCCGGCCAGGGCAAGGACCGCCGCCAGCGGTGCCAACTGGGTGCGGTAGGGCAGATCGCGTGTAGCTGTGAAGCACTCCTGCCTAAGGAACTTGGCTGCCCGGAGAAAGCCTTGTTCGACTGGATCGGCCCAGCGCTGGTAGGCCTCCAGTGGAAGCTCGAGTACGGAGGCGCGCTTGGCGCTGACGGGCGTGACCTGCTTTCCCGCCTTTCCATCAGCCAGGTCCGCGCGACGCTTCTCGAGGGTGTGCAGCATCGTCACTGCCTGCAGGAAGTCCGTGTTCTCCACGCTCTTAAGGATTGGCTCCTTCGCTAACCGCTTGTGACGTGAGGAAACCTCTCGCAGCGTGCTACCAAACCAGTCGTCCCGCAGGTTGTAGCCGTCTGCCGCGTAGGTGGCGGTGACCAACTCGAACACCGACAGGGGCACACCGCCGGTGTTGACCTTCTCGAACACGAGGCAGACCGCCTCCTTGCTGGTTTCCTTCTTCAGCACGATCAGCGGGATCTGGTACTCGTTGTACGCATCCAGCACCTGCTTCTTGAACTCGAAGAACTGTGGAACGGCCGCCGCGTTGTGCTGGTACAGGTCCTGCAGCCAATCCATCGCCTCGAGGATCTCCGAGCAAGGGAAGTACAGCTGCTGGCACTCAAGCTCTCGCCTTGACAGGTCCAGGTCGATCTTGCGGCCGAAATCGCTGCGCTGCTGACGGCTGCCGTCAGTGGCGATGATCGCTTCATCCAGCCGGTCCGAGCCCGCGAGCGCGGTCGGAATATGGATGTAGTAGTAGCGATCGACTGGCTTGCCCTTGTCGGTGGTGGTCTTGACCGGACCGGACAGCTTGAGCACCTGGGTCAAGGTGGTCAGGCGCTGCTGGCCATCAAGGATCAGCCGCTCCGGCGCCGACAATTCATCAAGGGGCACGTTCTCGACCGGACGCACCTGGAAGCGCACTGCGCCGCCGGTTTCCAGCAGCATTACTGCGCCGACCGGGAATGAGCGCCCCAGGCTGACCAGCAAGCTGCGCACGTGCTCGTCATCCCAGACCCAGCCGCGCTGGAAGTCCGGCAGCTGGATCTTGCCGTTGACGATGTCCTTGAGCAGATCTTTGAGTGGCAGCTTCGTGCTGTCGAATGTGGTCATGCTGGTGCGCCCCGTTATGAATATGCAGTTGATCAGTTGACAGTGGCCTTGCGGCCACGCTTGGGCTTCGGCGCGGCGGCACGCTGGGCGCGGATGCGCTCCAGAAGCACGCTGGCGGGCTCGTCGTCCGGATCCTGCGGCACCAGTTCGCCGCGGAAGGCCTTGCCGAGGAGGCTCTGGGTCAGGGCATCGATGCGCACTCTGGCGGCGCTAACCCGAGCTTCGAGCTGGTCGGCGAATGCAAAGAGCTTTTCAATGCGGCGGACGATTTCAGCCTGCTCGTCCGGAGGTGGCACTCCGATGGGAAGAGCCATAAGTGCGCCCTGAGTGAGCTTTGCTCTGCCGGTAGTTCCAGTGAGCCAGGGAGTCACGTCGTAGTGCATAAGGATGTAGCAAAGGAACGATTGCCCAACCTTGTCATGTGCTCGCAGCACATGAACATGATTGTTGACCCAGCACTTGCCTGAGTACTTGTATGCGATCGGCTTGACCCTTCCGTAAAAGGTCTCATCCTCCGTGACGAGCACCAGGTCGTCGTCGAAGAGGAACTCATTGACGCGATCAACTTCGCCATTCGCGCCGAAGTAAGGGTAGATGCCTCCCTCTCTAGCTCGAAGCTCTTTCTTGACAGGGACACGCATGCTGTCGAGGCACTCCGCGAAGCTCGAAACGCTGGACACAACCCAGGTATTCGGCACCTCTGTGCTCCGAGTGTCAGTGTCGGGAGCGACAGGTGGCTTGAACTTTGTGCGCGGCCTAAGGCTGCGTGCCTCCAAGATGCGCGCTAGATACTGATTCGCTGATTCCCTGTCCTGGGTGCCTTGGATTACTTCCCGCCAATCCTTCGTCAGATCACCGTTAGCTGCTGCCGAAAGTGTCGCGTGGCGAAAGCGCTTGAGCAGGGCGGGGATGGCGTCGATGCGGGCTTTGAGGGTGTCGACCTGCGCCAGCAGCGCATCCAGCTTCTGCGCGATGCGCTTTTGCTCATTGAGCGGGGGAAGCGGAATCTCGAAGTCCTTAATGTCGACAGACTTTATTGCGGGGTAGAGCGCACCTTGCACTTTTGCGCTCATTGCGGTTACGAAATTGGCCGACTTCACCGCTGCAAAGATCCAGCGTGGCTCTACTCCGTCGGGACGCAGGACATCGAAGCCGGTCGACGCGATGGCGCCGTCAAACTCAGCGTCGATCATCGCCACAGCATTCAAGTTAGGTCGGGTCATGGAGACGATGAGGTCGCCATTGGCGACAACTTTCCGGGCTCGGCTCGGTGCATCCGATCCAAGAAGAACTTGCGGTTCTGAGATGATCTTGCGGACGCGATCGACACTCGCGATGTCGATATAGACGAACCTCTCATCGGGTGCGGGAATCCGCTGCTGTCCTTGAGAGCAGATCTCTCCAATGGCGACAGTGGTCCAGCGTGCCGGCAACTCACTCACCATCCACCTCACCACTCGCCACTTCCAGCCCCATCACCTCGGCCAGCAGCCGCTTCTGCTCAAGCGCCTCATCGCCCGCGCCCAGCGCCTGCATCAGCGCATCCAGCTCGCGCAGCGCCTCCGAGAGCTCCGCCATCGCTTCGGCCGCCAGGATTTCCGGCGCGGGTAGGCTGCGGGCGTCGACGCTGTCGGCATCCTTGAGCCAGCTGATATCCAGTGAATCGCCGCGCTCGGCAATCTGCGCCCGGGTGAAGCAGCGAAAGCGGCCTTCCTCGCCTTCATCGGTGCGCGGGCTGGCGCCATTGGGGTCGCTGCCGTAGGCCTCCTCGAATGGCTTGAGGTGCGACTCGCCGAACGGGGTGCGCTTGCCGAAGCTGGGCATATTGGTGCGCAGGTCGTAGACCCAGGTGGCCCGGGTGCAGCCGCTGTCTTGGCGCGGGTTGTCGGCGGTGCCTTTCTGGAAGAACAGCACATTGGTCTTGACGCCCTGCGCATAGAAGATGCCGGTGGGCAGGCGCAGCAGGGTGTGGAGATTGCACTTATTCATCAGGTCGCGGCGGATTTCGGTGCCGACGCCGGCCTCGAACAGCACGTTGTCCGGCAGCACCACGGCGGCGCGGCCGCCGGGCTTGAGGCCGCGATAGATGTGCTGCAGGAAGGCCAGCTGCTTGTTGCTCGTGCGGTAGGTGAGGTCGTCGCGGGTTGGGCCGCCGCCGCCCTTGGCGGTACCGAACGGCGGGTTGGACAGGATGATGTCCACCCTGGGCAGCGCGGCGCCGGCATTGCCCAAGCTGTTGCCCAGCTGCACCACGCCTTCGCCTTCGCCCTCCATGCCGTGCAGCAGACAGTTCATCAGCGCCAGGCGGCGTGTGCCAGGCACCAGCTCCATGCCGGTGTAGGCGCGGGTGCGCTGGAAGCGGCGCTGGGCGTCGGTGAGCGTGTAGAGGTCATCGGTCTGCGCCTTGATGAAGGCATCGGCGGCGATGAGGAAGCCGGCCGTGCCGGCGGCCGGGTCCTGGATCGTCTCGCCCGGCCGCGGCTGGAGGCGGCGGATGATGGAATCGATCAATGCGCGCGGAGTGAAGTACTGGCCGGCACCGGACTTGGTCTCGTTGGCGTTCTTCTGCAGCAGGCCTTCGTAGAGGTCGCCCAGACCGTCCTCGCGTGCGCTGAACCAGTCCAGCCCGTCCAATGCCTTGACCAGGGTTTCAAGGTGACGCGGCTCCTTGAGCCGGGTCTGCGCATCGGCGTAGATGGCTGCGATCATCGGATCGCTGCTCTTGCCCAGGTCCAGCAGCATCTGCCGGTAGTGGTTCAGCAGGTTGAGGCCGGAGCGGCTTTCCAGGTCCGGCCAGCGGCAGCCGTCGGGCAGCTTATGCTCGAAGGCGGGGTTGTTCCGCACCTGTTCGTATTCCATCTTCACGAACAGCAGCAGGACCAGCTCGGTCACGTAATCGCTGTAGTTGATGCCGTCGTCGCGGAGGACGTCGCAGAGGTTCCAAAGCTTCTGGACGATGTCATTGTGGGTCATGCGAGGGCATTCCAAAGGTACTGAACTGCAGCGGCAGGGCGCCGAGGCAGTGCGCTTGGTGTCGGGGCTATCGCGGCGGCCATCGCTGCTGCGAGCTGGCCATTCTTTCACGCGCGGATGGAACTGGTACCACCCGCGCCCGTCATCCGGCCTGGTTCCAGAGCTGCTCCCCAATGTCGTCCAGAATCTGGTCCAGCCCGCCATCGAGCAGCTTGTCGAGCCTGGACGCGCCGCCGTCGGCTTCGAAGTTGCGCTGCACCACGTCCCGATCCATCACTACCTCATGCACAAGCTGCTGGGCCAAACGCTCCAGCCATCGCCGCTGCAGTGGAGTCCAAGCGCGTCGCCTATAAATCGCCTGCATCGCGCTTGCGACACGGTGTTGGAACGGTATAAGCGCTTCCCCTAAGGCCGCCCGCCGGATGTGGCCGATGATGCTGGCCGCAATCTCCTGCTGGGTGCTTTCGCGCAGGGCGCCGCGCAAGTTGGCCTCACTGAAGCCGTGCTCATCCAGCAGCAGGCGAACCTCGCGAAGCTGGGCCCGAGTGAGGTCGCGGGGACGGTTGACGACCACGGTCAGGGCGACGGAGCGGTTGAGGTTCTCGCGAACGAAGCGGTCGAAGCTTTCAAGGTAGTCGGCCGGCCGTTCGTGCACGCCGTAATTCTGCTGCCGGTCGAGTAGCTCATCTTCGTGCGTGGAGATGACCGGGTAGTGGTCGGAGCCGAGCAGGGCACCGACCTCCGCCAGCTGCTGTAGCAACTGTGGGTGCTCTTGAAGAAACTGGGCGGCGCCCCACGGACCCAGCGCGTGGAGATGGGTGTGAAGCCGTTCCGGTGCGACGCCCCATGCGGCCTCAAGTTGGTCCAGCTTGTCGCGTAGTGGCGGCTTCTGCTCCGCCCGATGCACGGCCTTGCGCAGTACGCGCATCAGCTTCTGGCCGAGCTGATCGAGGACGTCCTGTGCGTGGCTGTCGCCGTTGCTGCCAGAAGCAGCCAGGCTGCGTGGATCCTTTACCTCATAGAGAAGCTGTTCGATGCTGACGTTGGGATCCTTGACCAGCGGCCTCATGGTGTCCACGTCTTCCAAGGCCGCGTAGAGGTCCACCGGGTCGTAGATGCGGAAGACGGTCTTGCCGATATCGTCATGGCGCCGAGTGGCGCGGCCCTTCATCTGCTCGTAGAGGATGCGTGAGCGAACCCGGCGCATGAACACCAGGTTGCAGATGGCAGGCACGTCGATGCCTGTGGTGAGCAGGTCGACGGTGATGGCGATATTGGGGTGGCGTTCGTTTTTGTAGCGCCGGATCAATGCGTCGACCTTGTCGCTGCGTCCGGTGACGATGGCCACGCTGGCCTGGTTATATTGCTCACCGTGGACGGCCTTGAAGGCGTTGTCGAGCAGGTGCTTCACGCGTTCCGCGTGGGCTTGGTTGACGCAGAAGATGAGCGTTTTCTCGTCCCCATCAGGATCCAGCTCCTTCGCCAGCTGTTCGCAGACGACCTGATCGAACGCCGGGGTGATGACACGGCGATTGAAGGATTCGACGTTGAAATCGAGGTCATCCTCCAGCTCAGCGGTGTCGACTTCCCCGGTCTGGACGTTGACCACGCTGACCTGTTCGCCGCGTTCGAAGTGGATGCCGCGCGTGTTGAGCAGGGTTTCGTAGCGGATCGGTGGCTCGTGGTCGATCAGCCAGTCGTCAGCGACCGCCTCGCGGTAGCTGTAGGTATAGACCGGCTTGCCGAAGATGTCGGTGGTGTGTTTGGCAGGCGTCGCGGTCAGGCCAATGCGGTGTGCGTCGAAATAGTCGAGCACGCGCCGGTACTGCGACATGTACTGCGCGTGGTCGCGGACGGCCAGCTCACCCTCGGTCATCTCCTGGTCGAGGGTGTAACCGCGGTGGGCTTCGTCCACGACGATGCAATCAAAGGTATCGATCGCGGGCGGGTTGTCCGACTGGAAGATGCGGCGGACCATGGCCTGGACCGTTGCAACCTGCACCCGCGCCTCGTCCGCAGTGGACGTGTCCTGCAGGCCGTCCAGGTTGTAGATCTGCGTC
Source organism: uncultured Lysobacterales bacterium (assembly GCA_946886865.1). Next base: position 48,641 of record CAMPJI010000001.1, read on the forward strand.
AGCGTCTGGTTCTGCTCCAGTCGCATCTCGCCCATGGCGTCCTGGGCCTGTTCGCCGAGTGCGGAGCGGTCGACGAGGAACAGGATCCGGCGGAAGCGTTCGGTCTTCAGTAGGCGGTAGATGAGCCCGATTATGGTCCGGGTCTTGCCCGTGCCAGTGGCCATGGCCAACAGGCTGGTGCGGTGGCCGGCCGCCATGGCGTCCTCGACCGCCTGGATCGCTTGCTGCTGGTAGTCGCGCAGGCGAAGGTAGGACATGCCTTCCTCGGCCAACTGGGATTGCGCGCTGTCGATGTCGCGCTTCAGCATGTCCGCGACGCCGGCCGGCGTATGGAATCCCTGCAAGGGTCGCCGCAGGTTGGAGGGTCGTCGCAGGTCGCGGAACCAGATGCCGGACTGCTCGGCCAACTGCTTGATGTACGGGCGACCATTGCAGGAGAACGCCAGCGGCACGTGAAAGGTGCCGTCTTGGCCGTCAGGCCAGGGAACGGTGAGGCCCGCCTCGCGCCAGGCCGGCTGCAGGTCGCCGGCAGGGACGAGATCGCGTGCATAGCGTTCGGCTTGCGGGATCCGGTCGGCGATGTTGATCCGCTTGCGCTTGGCTTCGACGATGGCGACGGGGACCAGGCCGGTGAACAGGACGTAGTCGGCGTTGGCACCGGCGACGCGGGTCGGCCACTCTGCGATCGCCCGGTTCACGCCCTTCTCCGGGCGAGCGCCGTTGGCGTAGGTGAGTTCAAGCGAATCGGCTTCCCAGCCCGCGTCCCGCAGTTGCTGGTCGATCAGGATGCGCGTCAGATCCTCGGTCAGGTCAAAATTCTGGCTCGCCTGATGCGTTGCAGCTTGAACCTGCTGCGTGGCACGCCCCGCCAGATCGGATGTCAGCCCGACCTGTTCGATCCGCTGGTCGAATTCCGCCCGCAGCTGGTCGAGTTCTTGTTCCCGCTCGGCGACCAGCGCTGCCTGTTCTCTTGCCTCCACGTCCATGGCTTCCGCCAGGGCCGCATGCAACTCCGCTTGCTCCTGCTGGAGCTGTGCGAGCTTCTGGCTATCGTCATGGGCTTTGCGTGCAGTGTCCAGCTCAGCCTTGAGCTGCTGGACTTCGGCCTGTACCCGCCGAAGCGGTGCCGCTGGATCCTGAGGGGCAGCAAAGGGACCGGGTTTGAAATCAGCCGTGTTCTGTCCGAATGCGCGGTGGTACCAGACTGCGAGCTCACGGGCGATCTTGAGGCCGTCCATCGCCTCGCGATGTTGCGTGGTGAAGCCATGGGTCGCCTTGTTGCCTTCCACCCGGAGGACGTGGAATAGCTCCCGGATTCGCGGGTCGAGCCGCAGCTCCCGCGACAGCTGGAAGATGAGATCAGCTTGCGAGGAGCGCTCGTCGACCTGGAGGCCGGCCCGGCCTGCCAGGTCCTTCGCCAAGGCCTCGCCGAGCTGGCGGAGCTTGATCAGCGTGGTGTTCGGATCAGCCGCGAAGACCTGCTCGGCCATGGTGGCCAGGGTCAGAAATACGGGGTCGTGCCCCTGAAGGAACCAGAAGTTGCTTTCGACCGGTCTACTGCCCAAAGCCTTCCCCTTGCGCCCCCCATTTCGGTCCAATCATAGGACATGTTGTGCTGCCCCCCTCCCGCGGGTACGGGCGTGGCGGCGGCCGGGACCGCTGACGCGTTGGGTGTGTCAACTAGGGCATGCTCCGCTGGAGTCGTGTAGCTTTTCGGCATCTGATGCTGGCGCCTTCGGGTTACAGGATCATCCTCGTGAATTCTTGGCAGGAGGGGAGAGTGTCGCCGAGTCTTGAAGAGAAGTTCCACGGTGCCATGCTGCACATCTATGAGTGTGCCGCGCAGCTACGGCCCCCATATCGCGCAACCCGCTTCCTGCAAATGGTTCAAGGCAACGGCGGTAAGGGGGCGGCGGATCAGCTTTTGGCATCCGCCAGCCCGTCCGCTGGATTCACCGAACTGTTCCTGCGCGGGCGCGAGAATCTCAAGTTGAGCGTTGAGTACCTGGTCCTGCAAGAGCCGTGGTCGGAGCTCTTCAGCGAAGAGCAGCTCGCAGTTGCCCACAAGCGATTGCTTGAAGTGGGTGTTGACCCCCCGGGTCCTTCCCGATAGCTAGCCTTCGCAATGCGAGCAGCGTTGCGGTGGCGCACCACGAGTGCCGGGCCTCTACCAGAGTGAACTTGGTGGCAAAGAAGAACGACCCGTTTAAAGGCAGTCCCCTGAACCGAATCTTCCACTTTGGGGTTCGGCCGGTCGATAGAGGCGCGCTAGGCGTTATCAACCCTACGTCGGGGCGAAAAAAGAACGCGGATCGTGCTAGCCGCAAGCCCACAAAGCTAGAGCTGGCGAGGTCTGATCTGCATGGTCCGTTGCTCGCTCGAAAGCGTCAGCTCGTCAAGAAGAACGGGGCGGTGGTTGTCCTGCCCGACGCTCCCCATCGGCAGTGACCAAGTTGATCGCTGCTCCGTGGCGCAACTTGTACTGACGTCGCATGGGGGCACGTTTGGGGGCATGTCCGACGCCGACTAATTGAATGCGCTTTTAGAACAACATCTTGCGCGCTCTGTTCGAGTCCCACCTCCGGCACCATGACGAGAGCCCGGCGATGCCGGGCTTTTTCATGCCCGTTGCACGCGTGAGTAACGCAAGGACGCCTAGCGTCAGGGCTCCCTTCCGCACGAGAGCGTCGGTCTGCCCGGACACGACCTCAAGGATCCATCGATCAAAGGCAATGCGGGCTGCGATACGGCGTGCCACGCACCCTCTTCAAGAAGCGCATGAAGACGACCTGCAGCACGAGGCGCTTGAGGGGACGTTCCCAGCGAGCGACCCGGCGTCTCCATTCACTCCGGCGCAGCGTCCCGATTAACAATGGTGTCGCGTCGGTCATCCCCTCCAGCGGCTAAGCCAGATTGCGACACGCGCTGCGGTTCTCAATGAGGCTCACCAGAAGACACCTCACAAAACTCAATTACCATCCGATCCGGCCGATAACGTTCGGGATTACGTCAACACGAACTTTCAGCAAGTGAACGACCCCGTCCCCTTCAATCAAGGCGCGCAGATTTTCTGCAGAAGGCGTTTAGCCGGGTTCACCTTGGTCGAGCTCATGCTCGCGATGGGAGTGCTGGCTGTCTTGCTGGCCCTGGCGCTGCCTGCCTACGCGGATTACAAGGAGCGGATCAAGGTAAAGCAGGCCATAACCGAGATCGGCGTTATCGGAGTTGGGGTCAAGGACTATTACGCCGAGAACGGCCACTACCCGGAAACACTTGGCAGAATTGGGCAGGCCATGGAAGATCCATGGGGCTCGCCCTATTACTACACCGACCTCAGCGGTAAGGGCGCCAAGGGAAAGGCGCGCAAGGACAAGAAGCTCAATCCACTCAATTCCGACTTCGACTTGTTCAGCGCGGGTAAGGACGGTGTGTTCAAGACGCAGATATCCAACAAGGACAGTGCCGACGACATCATCCGGGCCAATGACGGCCGCTTCATCGATCTCGCGTCCCAGTACTGAGGTTCCATGAAGGTCGAAGGCACCTTCCTGCGGAGCCGCATCGCGCGGCGCACGTTCCTGTACTTCTGCGCCGCGGCCCTGGGTCCGGTCCTGGTGCTTTCGCTCATGGCCTACCGCGCGCTGGACGACAGTTCTCGCCAGGCGCGCGATCGCGAGGTGGTGTCCGCCGCAAAGGCATACGCGTTCCAAGTGCTCGAGCGCCTCGATTCGGCCTCGTCAGTGCTTGAATTCCTGGCCGCAAGCCCGTCGGCGGATGGAGCGCGGTCGTATGGCGACCCGCCTCCGATGTTCCGGCAGGTCCGGGCCTTGCCAGGGCCCGCCGACGTGACGCGACTCCGGGCGGGCACGCGGGTGGTCGTGCGCCCGGTAGAGGGCGATCTGCCGGCTGTCACGCTCGTCCATGTTGCTGTTCCCGCGCCCGATAGCGCGGCACCCGCGACGGCGTGGATGGGCGAATTGGACCGTGCCTTCCTGTGGGGGCCCGACGAAGAGCTCGAGGACGGCCAGTCGGTCTGTGTGCGCGTGCAGGATGGGCCCATGCTCCATTGCGGTGGTGGGGCCTCAGCCGTCGACGCAGGTTCGGAGGTGCCTTCAGGCGAATGGACGCTGTTCCTCGGCGGCCGTTTCGACACGCCGTCCTGGGTGTTCACGACCTCGCTGCCTGCGCGCGGGGCCCTCGAGGCGCTCCCGGCGCTGCTCCGGAAGATCGGATGGATCTGGCTCGGCACGCTGCTGCTCGTTGCGTTGCTCAGTCTGCTCGTGATCCGCAGGACCATGCTCCCGCTGGAGGAGCTGATCGAACAGACGCGACGGATCCCGCTGGGTCTCAAGCGCGAACATCGCGCCCGGCGTAACGACGAGTTCGGTCGGTTGACGACCGCATTCGACGAAATGGGGGAGACGGTGGCGCGCCAGCTGGGTGCACTGCGTGCACTGTCGGCCGTGGATGAGAAGATCCTCCAGGGGCGCCCGCTCGGCGAGGTCGTCCACCTCGTGTTGGACCGGATCCGGCACCTGTTCCCGGATGCTCTCGTCGGCGTGGCGATCCTCCCGTCTCCCGAGAAAAAGGGCGGAATGTACTGGCGGGCGGCGGGCGACGGCACGATCCGGCGGTCACGGTTGTCGGACGCCGGCCAGGTCGGCACGGACGATCCTCCCGCGGAACACTGGTGGCCCGCGCACCGGTTCGCGCCCGGGCGGGGCATCGCCGCGATGCTGGCCAGCGAAGGCGCTGCCCGCCTCTGGTACACCCCGTTGCGCACGGTGGAAGGGGTCGCGGGACAGCTCGCCGTCGGCATGGTGGATGAGGTCACGCCGCCGGACGCCGAGATGCACGAACTCAGCGAGATGGGCCGGCGCCTTGCGGTGGCGATGGCCAGCCAGGAGCGTGAGGCAAGGCTCATCAGCCAGGCCCGCCGCGATGCGTTGACGGGCCTGCCCAACCGCTTTGCGGCCCAGGAGGCATTGGCCGACATCGTGGCCGCCGCCGAACGGTCCGGTCACTCGGTCGCCGTGCTGTTCCTGGATCTCGACGGCTTCAAGGCGATCAATGACGGCCTGGGACACGCGACCGGTGATCGCGTGCTCGTGCAGGCAGCCGGTCTCCTGGACAGCCTGGCGCCGGGAGGCAGCCAGTTCGTCGCGCGCTATGGGGGCGACGAGTTCCTGGTGATTCTGGCGCGCTCGGATGTCACGTCTGCGATCCGGGCGGCCGAGGAGGCGGTTTCGCGCCTGACGCGCCCGGTCGTGGTCGACGGCGTCGAGTTGTTCCTCGGCGTCAGCATCGGCATCGCGATGTACCCGGAGCATGCGACCGGCGTGGAGCGCCTGATACGACACTCCGACATCGCCATGTACGTGAGCAAGAAGTCCGGAGGCAATGGCGTGCGGATGTTCGAGCCCTGGATGACGGGTGATGCGACTGACCGGGTCCAGCTCGAGGCCGACCTTCATCGCGCGGTTGCCGCCGGCGAGGTGGCCGTCCACTTCCAGCCGGTGGTCGATACCCGTTCCGGACGGGTCGTCGGCGCCGAGGCATTGGCGCGCTGGAATCACCCCGCGCGTGGCCGCATCGCGCCTGACGTGTTCATTCCGCTGGCCGAGAGCAGCGGCCTCATCGAGGAGCTGGGCGGCCAGGTGCTTGAAGTCGCCTGCCGGGCATTTGCCTCGTGGAAGCGTACGGGGTTCGAACTGGGCAGCGTGGCGGTCAATGTCTCCGGACGGCAGTTGCAGTCGGCGCGGTTCGTGGAAACAGTCCAACGCGCGATGGCACGGCATGGCATGGGACGTGGTGAGCTGGAGATCGAAGTCACCGAAAGCATGCTGATGGTGGATGTGGCGCGGGCCGCGGAGCGGCTGGCGGCGATCCGCGCGCTCGGTGTCCACATCTCAGTGGATGATTTCGGTACCGGCTATTCGTCCCTGGCGTACCTGAAGGACCTGCCCGTGGACATCCTGAAGATCGACCGTGCATTCATCTCGGAGATGAACACGTCGCCCGGTGGTTTCGCACTGGTCAAGGCCATCATCGCCATGGCCCATGCCACGGGGAAGTCGCTGATCGCGGAAGGGGTCGAGGATACGGCGCAGGTCGAGGCGCTGCGGGACATGGGCTGCGCCCGCATACAGGGCTACTGGTTTTCGCCACCGGTAGCGGAGGGCGTCATGCCGTCGCTTCTCAGCTCAACCCTGGCCACCGGACCGCAGTCGTAGCGTCGTCCCTGAGGCTCAGGCCGCTTCGTCGTTGGGCAGGCACGTGTCGACGCGCGCGAACCACTCGCCGTCCTGGGGGACGAACATCGAGCAGGCCTGCATCGGGCCCTTGTAGATGTGGACCGACACCGCCACCGCGTCCTGCCGGGTGTTGCGGATGGTGTGGTACTCGTGCGGCGGAATCAGGCTGCCGGCGCTGCCGGGGCCCGCGACCATGCCCCCCGCGGCGCGGAACCGGAACCGGTCGCCCTCGCGCTCGAGCAGTTCGTACTGGGTGATCTCCAGCTCGCCGTCCCACACGCCCTCCACGCACCACAGCCCGCAGTGGTCGTGCACCGGCGTGCCCTGGCCCGGGCCCCACGTCATCGCCACCACGCTGTAGCCCAGTTCCGGGCTGCGGTAGATCTCGCGGCGCGCGTAGTGGTCGTCGATCGGGTCGAACACGCACGCCGGCAGGCTGACGTCGCGGTCGCGGATCATCCGGCACAGGGTGTTGCGCAGCGCGGAGGTGACGGCGTGTTCGTCGCCGGCGGAGACCGCCTGGTCGAGCGCATGGACCAGCTTGTCGTGGCCGGGGAAGTCGATGTCGGGCAGGGCGGCAGCGTTCATGCCGGGGATTTTACGCGGGTGGGGCGGCGGCTGCCGGATGGAGGTCTTTGCTCCCCCTCCCGCGTGCAGGGGCAGGAGCTCACCCCGGGTGGCCGGAATCGGCCCTATTCCAATCCATCCAGGAACGACCGCACTGCCGGGCCGAAGCGCGCGATGTCGACCAGGAAGGCGTCATGGCCCTGTGGCGATTCCAGCGGCACGAAACGCGCCTGCGCGCCGCCGTCGCGCAGGCCGTCGGCGATCTCCTGCTGCTGCTGCAGGGGGAAGAGGATGTCGGTGTGCACGCCGATGGCCAGGGCTCTCTCGACGGTGATCTTCGCCAGGCCGGCGCGGGTCTGGCCGTCGCTGGGGCCGCCGCGGCGCTCGCAGTAGTCGCCCAGGTCGAACCAGTCCATCGACCGGCTGAGGTAGAGGTAGCAGTTGGGGTCGAAGCGCCGCACGAAGCGGCGGGCGTGCGCTTCCAGGTAGCTTTCGACTTCGAACTCCAACCCGAACGGCTCGTCATCGGCGCGGTCCGAGTCCAGCCTCACGCGCCCGAAGCGGCCGTCCCACTCCAGTGCGGACCGGTAGGTGATCACGCCCAGCTTGCGCGCCATGCGCATGCCGGACTCGGGGTAGTGGTCGTCGTCGTAGTCGCCGCCATTCCACTGCGGGTCCAGGCGGATGGCCTCGCGCTGGAGCGAGCGGATCGCGATGGAGAACGGCAGTGCGCGCGCCGCACCCGAGATGTTGATATGGCTGCGCGCGATGCCCGGATGCCGCACCAGCAGCGCCAGCGCGGTCATGCCGCCCATCGAATTGCCGACCACGCAGGCCAGGCGGTCGATGCCGAGTTCGCGGACCACGCACAACGCGGCCTCGGCGCCGTCCTCGATCGACAGTTCGGGAAACGCCAGCCGGTAGGGTGCGCCGGTCGCGGGGTCGACCGACGCCGGGCCCGTGGACCCCTTGCAGCTGCCCAGCGAGTTGACGCAGACCACGAACCAGCGGTCGGTGTCGATCGGCTTGCCTGGGCCGACCATGGCGTCCCACCAGCCCGCTTCCGGGTTGGCGTCGCTGGCGGCGGCGTGCGCGTCGGGCGACAGGCCCGTCAGGATCAGCACCGCGTTGTCGCGCGCCGCGTTGAGCACGCCCCACGTCTCGTACGCCACCCGCGCGCCGTGGAGCACGCCGCCGCGCCGCATCGGGAACGGGTCGGGCAGGGCAACGAAGCGGGTACCGGGCGGGATGAATTCGGTCATGCCGGGCGGATCCTTCTGGCGGCGTGGAGTCACGGGCCCGGCATTGTGCCTCGTCGGGCCAGTGCGATCAGCGCACGTCCTGGTCGATGAGCAGCGCGATGCGCGATTGCGCGCCCGGTGCGGCATGCACCGGCGCCGAAGTGAAATCACCCGCCTGCGCGGCGGCGTCGCCCCGCATGGACACGCGCGCGACCACCTCGACCGTGTCCAGCTGCGACAGCCTGAGCGTCGGCATCGGGCTGTCGCCGTCGTCGAGCGTCACCACCGTGGGCAGCGCGGACACCGGCAGCCGCTCCACGGCCACCGGCATCGGCGGACCTTCGAGCTGGCGCGCGATCACGTACACGACCGCACCTTCGGGCAGGCGCATGGCCAGCTGTGGATCCAGCGACACGCTGGCGGTGATGCCCGGGCCGGGCCCCGTCGCCGCGCCCGGCGCCGGGGCGGCCGCGACCGCGGCAGGCAGCGGCGGCAGGCCGGCTTCCTTGCGCGCGATGTCGATCTGTTCGCGCAAGGGCGCGGCCGTGGTGGGGTCGACGATGCCGAGCAAGGGCTCCCACGTGGCTGCGGCGTCGGCGTGCTGGCCGCGCTGGCGCTGCGCGATGCCCAGGAACCAGCGGCTGCGCTGGTGCATCGGTTGCACCTGCAGGGCGCGCTGCAGCAGGTCGATGGCCGTGTCGTCGAAGCGACGGTTGTCGCTGGCCAGCGCACGCGACTCGGCGGCTTCGGCCAGCAGGTCGGCGTCGTCAGGCGCCAGCGCGACGGCACGGGCAAAGGCATCGCGCGCGTCGTTCGTGCGGGCTTCAGCGGCGTAGGCGCGCGCCAGCAGGCGCCAGCCCTCGGCCTGCGACGGGTCGCGCTCCAGCGCCTCTTCGAGGCTGGCGATCGCTTCGGGCAGCGTTTCCGGCGGCCGGCGCTTGGCAGGGTCCAGCGCCTCGGGGTTGCCGACCGCGAGGTACAGCGTGCCGGCCAGCACGGCGAGCAGGACAACCGCGGCCAGTCCCGGCACGCGTGCCTGCCGCCACAGCGGCGCGGTCGCCCAGGCCAGGGCGCCGAGGGCCAGCAACGCGGCCAGGGTCACGAACAGCGCCATCACCACTCCTGCCCATCGTCTTCAGGCACCACGCGCGCGCCGCGACGGCGTACCGCCAGCACCACCGCGACGCCGCCGGCCAGCAGCACCAGCGCCGGCCCGAACCACAGCAGCCACGTGTTGGATTTCAGCTCGGGCCGGTACAGCACGAACTCGCCGTACCGCGTGACGAGGAACTCCTTGATCTCCTCGTCCGAGCGGCCGGCGTGCATCAGGTCCAGCACCTCGCGGCGCAGGTCGTGCGCGATCTGGGCGTCGGAGTCGGCCAGCGACTGGTTCTGGCACATCACGCAGCGCAGCTCGGCGACCAGGGCGTGGAAGCGGCGCTCCTCGGCGGTGTCGGTGAACTGCAGCGGCGTGGGGTCGGCGTTGGCCTGTGCGAGGACCGGCAGCGGCATCGACGCCAGCGCGAGCAGCGCGCACAGCACCAGCAGCGCCGTGTGCAGGCGACGGGCGGGCGGGCGCGTCACAGCGACTGCTCCGTCGGGATGCGCTCGACCGCCTGCAGCGCAGGCAACAATTCGTCCTGGATGATCCCGTCGGTGACGGTGCCCACGTGCTTCCAGCGCACCACGCCGTTGGCATCGACCAGGAAGGTTTCGGGCGCGCCGTAGATGCCCCAGTCGATGGCGGTGCGGCCGTCCGGGTCGACCAGCACCATCCAGTACGGGTTGCCGAACTGCTCCAGCCAACGCAGCGCGTCGGTTCGCTCGTCCTTGAGGTTGTAGCCGATCACGCGCACCCGCTTGGTCTCGGCGAAGCGCGTCAGCACCGGGTGCTCGACGCGGCACTCCGGGCACCAGCTGCCCCAGACATTGAGCAGGTACGGCGCGCCACGCAGGTCCTGGCCTGAGACCATGCGGCCGGGTTCGTGCAGCAGCGGCAGCGAGAACTCGGGTGCGGGGCGGTCGATCAGTGCCGAGGGCAGGGCGTCGCGGCCGGGGTTGCGGCTCATCCACACGCCCGCGGCCAGCAGCACGCCCAGCGCCGCCACCACCATCAGCGGCAGCCAGCGGGCGAGGGACGGACGGGCGGCAGCGGGGTCGGTCATCGCGAAGGCTCGGTTTCGGGGGCGATCGGCTTGCGGAAGCGGCGGTCGGTGGCAGTGACGAAACCGCCCAGCATCATCAGCAGCGCGCCCGCCCATATCCAGCGGACGAACGGCTTGACGTGCACGCGCAGCGCCCACGCGCCATCGCCCAGCGGCTCGCCGAGGGCGACATACAGGTCGCGGGTGACGCCGGGGATCAGCGCCGCCTCGGTCATGACCTGGCCGCCGGCCGCGTAGGCGCGTTTCTCCGGGTGCATGACCGCGATGCGGTGCTCACCGTTGAAGACCGTGACGGTGCCGCGGTCGGCCAGGAAGTTCGGCCCCTGCACCTTGTCGACGCCGTCGAAGCGGAAGCGGTAGTCGCCCAGGGTGACGTGGTTGCCCGGCGCCACCGCGACCTCGCGCTGGCGGTTGAGGCCTTCGGTGAGCAGCGCGCCGACCAGGAACACCGCGATGCCCAGGTGCGCCAGGATCATGCCCGCCATTTCCGGAGTGAAGCGGCCGTTGGCGCGCAGGCGCGACCACACGAAGCGCAGCGTGCCACCCGCCACCCATACCGCACCGAAGATGCCCGCGGCCACCTTCCACGCGCCCTGCGGGGCCAGGAAGAACGCGCCGGCGCCGGCGATCAGTGCGACCACCAGCCACGGCACCAGCATCGCCAGCGGCCGGGAGGCCTGCTCGCGCTGCCAGCGCGTCAGCGCGCCAAAGGGCACCAGCAGCACCAGCGGCGCCATCAGCAGGATGAACATCAGCGCGAAGTACGGCGGGCCCACCGAGATCTTGCCCAGCCCCAGCGCGTCAGCCAGCAGCGGGTACAGCGTGCCGATCAGCACCATGGCGCAGGCGGTCACCAGCAGCAGGTTGTTGGCCAGCAGCAGCGTCTCGCGCGAGGCCGGCGCGAACGGCTTGCCGTCGTTGAGCGTGGACGGCGCGCGCAGCGCGTACAGCAGCAGCGAGCCGCCGATCACGAGGCCCAGGAACACGAGGATGAAGAGGCCGCGCGAGGGGTCGGCGGCGAAGCTGTGCACGCTGGTGAGCACGCCCGAGCGCACCAGAAACGCGCCCAGCAACGACAGCGAGAAGGTGGCGATGGCCAGCAGCAGCGTCCAGCTGCGGAAGCTCCCGCGCTTCTCGGTGACCGCCTGCGAGTGGATCAGCGCCGCGCCGGCCAGCCACGGCATGAAGCTGGCGTTCTCGACCGGGTCCCAGAACCACCAGCCGCCCCAGCCCAACTCGTAGTAGGCCCACCAGCTGCCCAGTGCGATGCCCAGCGTCAGGAAGGCCCACGCGATGTTGGTCCACGGCCGTGTCCAGCGCAGCCAGCGCGTGTCGACACGGCCGTCCAGCAGCGCGGCGATGGCGAAGGCGAACGACACCGCGAACCCGACGTAGCCGAAGTACAGCATCGGCGGGTGGATGATCATGCCCGGGTCCTGCAGAAGCGGGTTGAGGTCGCGCCCTTCAACCGCCGCCGGTAGCAACCGCGCGAACGGGTTGCTGGTGAAGATCAGGAACGCCAGGAACCCCGCCGCGACCACACCCATCACGCCCAGCACGCGGGCGCTGACCGTGGCCGGCAGCGTGTGCGAGAAGCGCGCGACCGCGGCGGTCCACAGCGCGATCACCAGCGTCCACAGCAGCAGCGAGCCCTCGTGCGAGCCCCACACCGCGGTGATGCGGTAGACCATCGGCAGCAGCGTGTTGCTGTGCTGGGCCACGTAGCCGACGGAAAAGTCCTGCGCGATGAACGCATGCGTCAGCAGGCCGTAGGCGAGGGCGACCAGCGCCAGCTGTGCGTACGCAGCCGGTCGCGCAACCGCCATCCAGGGCGTTACGCCGCGATGGGCGCCCGCCAGCGGCAGCACCGCCTGAAGCAGCGCGACCAGCAGGGCCAGCACCAGGGCGACCTGGCCGAGCTCAGGCAGCATCGCGACCCATCCCGTCCAGGCACGCGGCGCCCACGGACAGCGCCATCAGTACGCCGCTCCGTCGGCGGCGGCGTCCGCGGCTGGCGCGTCGACATCGTGCTTGCGGTGCGCCTGGCCCATCTTGTCGGCGACTTCCTTGGGCATGTAGGTCTCGTCGTGCTTGGCCAGCAGTTCTTCGGCCACGAACACGTCGCCCTGCATGCGGCCGGTGGCGACCACCGCCTGGTTCTCGCGGAACAGGTCGGGGAGGATGCCGGTGTAGGACACGGGCAGCTCGGCGTCGCCGTCGGTGACGCGGAAGTGCGCCTCCATCGAGCCGCTGGGGCGGTCGAACGAGCCCTTGGCGACCATGCCGCCCAGTCTGAAGCGGGCGGTGCCGTCGCTCACCTGCGGGCCGGCTTCGCCGGTCAGCACTTCGTTGGGTGTGTAGAGGTAGGCCACGTTGCGCTGCAGCGCCATCGCGACCAGCGCGGCCGCGATGCCGGCGGCGGCGACCAGCGCGAGGATCCAGGTCAGGCGGCGGCGACGGGTGGGGTTCATCGGGTCAACTCGTTGGGATTCATGCCCGCGCGCGGGGCGGCGCGGGCGGCGCGCTGGCGGGCGGCCCGCATGGCGCGGCGGATCTGCAGGCGCGGGGCGATGAACTCGTAGGCCATCACCAGCACGAACACCGCGTAGGCCGCGACCACGTATTCCAGGTAGCTCATCGTGGCGTCTCCGGGGCCTGCGTGACCCAGGCCTTGCCGGCCTCGCGCCGGAGGTTGTCGGCGCGCGCGCGCGCCAGCAGCGCGCCGAGGAACCACAGCTTGGTGCCGATGACCATCCACGCCAGCGGCCAGACCATGCTGGCATCCATCGAGGACTCGCCGAACATGCGGATCGTCTGGCCCTGGTGCAGCGAGTTCCACCACACCACCGAGTAGCGGATCACCGGCAGCAGCACCACGCCGACGATGGCCAGCAGGCCGGCGGCGCGCGCGGCGGCGCGGCGGTCGTCGATGGCGCTGTACAGGCCGATCACGCCCAGATACAGGAACAGCAGGATCAGCTCGGTGGTCAGGCGCGGGTCCCAGTCCCACCACGTGCCCCACATCGGCTTGCCCCAGATCGAGCCAGTGGCCAGCGTGATCAGGGTGAAGCCGGCGCCGATCGGCGCGCAGGCCATCGCCAGGATCTCGCACAGCTTGATCCGCCAGATGAGCGCGATGGCGGCGTAGAACGCCATCAGCGCGAACACGGCCATGCTCATCCACGCGCTGGGCACGTGGATGTAGAGGATGCGGAAGCTGTCGCCCTGCTGGTAGTCGGCCGGCACCGCGAACAGCGCACCGTACAGGCCCACGGCCATCACGATGAAGCCCAGGCCGTAGCCCCACGGCGCCCAGCGCGCGGCGAAGCGGTCGAAATAGGGGGGCGATCCGAGTTTGTGGAACCAGCGCAGGAGTGGATTCATTGCTCTTCGCCCGCTCCCGCGCAGTGCAAGGGAGGGATGTGAGGGGGCTCGTCTGCGGCCGCCAGGGGCCGGGGCATCAGGTCAGCGCGATCCGTATCGCTGCCGCGGCCGCCAGCGGCGCCAGCACCAGCGTCAGCACCAGGCCTGCCGCGAGCAGCAGCAGCGCACCGGTGGGGTCCAGTCCCTGTGCCGAGGCCGCGATACTGCCCGCCCCGAAGACCAGCACGGGGACGTACAGGGGCAGCGCCAGCAGGGCGACAAGTATACCGGAGCGCCGCATCCCAACCGTCAGCGCGGCGACCACCGAGCCCAGCAGGCTGAGCAGCGGCGTGCCCAGCGCCAGGCCCACCAGCAGCAGGCCGAGCTGGTCGCGCGGCAGGTACAGCAGCTCGCCCAGCACGGGCGTGGCCAGCAGCAGGGGCAGCGACGTCGTCGCCCAGTGCATGAACGTGCGCACGCCCACAAGCCACGCCAGCGGCACCGGCGCCAGCATCCACTGCTCCAGCGAGCCGTCCTCGGCGTCGCCGCGGAACAGGGTGTCCAGCGACAGCAGGCCGGCCAGCAGCACGGCCACCCACAGCACCGCGCCGGCCGAGGACGCCAGCGCCTCGCGCTCGCCGCCCAGCGCCAGCGCGAACAGCACCACCACCAGCAAGGCGAACAGCGCCGGTTGCAGCGCATCGCCGCGGCGTCGCCACAGCAGCCGGGCGTCGCGCGCCATCAGTGCGCGGGCCGTGGACAGCAGGGTGGGGGCGGCGCTCACGACCGCTTCTCCAGCACCAGCGTGCGCGTGCGCACGGGCGGGGCCGCATAGGCCCCGTGGGTGGTGACCAGCGCCGCGCCACCCGCGCGCAGCTGCGCCTGCACCATGCGGTTCACCAGCTCGATGCCGTCCAGGTCGAGATTGGCGTAGGGCTCGTCCAGCAGCCACAGCGGCGCCGGCGACAGCCACAGCCGCGCCAGGCCCAGGCGCTTCTTCTGCCCGGCCGACAGCTGGCGCAGCAGTGCATCCTCGTATCCGGCCAGCCCGACCATCGCCAGCGCGTGTTCCGGCAACTGCGCGCGACGGCGCCCGTGCAGGCCGCACAGGAAGTTGAGGTTCTCCAGCACGCTCAGGTCGGCCTTCAGGCCAGGCAAATGGCCCAGGTAGGCCATCGCGCGGGCGCGGCGCGCGGGTCGCGCCGGCTCGCCATCGATATCGACCGAGCCATCGTCGGCCCGCAGCAGGCCGATCAGCAGGCGCAGCAGGGTGGTCTTGCCGGCGCCGTTGTCGCCCTGCACCAGCAGCGCCTCGCCGGCGTCCACCGCGAAATCCAGCGGGCCGAACACGGGCAGGTCGTTGCGCGAGAACCGCAGGCCCTTGACGTCCAGCAGCGGCGGGGTGGGGTGGTCGGCGTGGGGCAACGGGTGCGGCCGGGTGGAAACGGGAGCGGCGATTCTACCGGCCGACCGGCTCGCTACCGCCGCCGGGATGGGGACGATCAGCCCAGCCAGTCGGTGTGGGGGTCTGTCGTGGCGCCCTCGGGCCGGTGCAGCAACATCCTGAGTCGCACGGGCTGACCCCGCTCCCACGCCAGGATCCCGGCCTGGCCGAACTCCTGCGCCAGCGTCGAACTGGTGGTGTCGTCCAGTCCCGCCACCAGCCAGCCCGGCTCGCGCCAGTCGCCGTCCGTCCCCTGCGCCCAGGCGGCCTGCCGCGGAGCGCCGGCGGCATCGAGCTGGCCGACCAGCAACGTGTCGGCGGTTTCGTTGGCGGTGTCGGAATGGAGCTCGGAGGCGGGGTTCCACGCGGTGATGAAGAGGTAGCGCTCGGCCGGCCAGTACGCCTCCACGTCCGATGCCGACTCACCCACGCGCAGCGGCAGGGCATCGCCGTCGATCAGCACGCAGTACTGCGCGGCGGCATAGGCCGCCGCGAGGTCGGCGGCGTCGACGACGGTGAGCGAGCGCATGGGCCGAGTGTCCCGCGTGATGGGTGGAGGTGCAAACGAGGTCTGCGTTAGCCCCCTGAGAAGCAGGGGGAGGGGCAAAAACGGCGGCTGCGAGGGGGCCGACCTCGGCGGCTTACCGTCATTCGCATGCCGGCTCACGGCGGTTACGTAAACTCGACATCCGTTTGATTCATCGGACTCCGCCCATGCCCGTGCCCACTCCCCAGACCAAGCTGCCCAACGTCGGCACCACCATCTTCGCCGTGATGTCGCAGTTGGCGACCGACCACGGTGCGGTCAACCTGGGGCAGGGCTTCCCGGATTTCGACGTACCTGAGCGGCTGGTGCAGGCGCTGGACCGCGCCATGCGCGAGGGCAGGAACCAGTACGCACCCATGACCGGCCTGCCGGTGCTGCGCCAGGCCATCGCCGCCAAGACCGAGCGCTGCTACGGCTACCGGCCCGACGCGGACACCGAGGTCACCGTGACCTCCGGCGCCAGCGAGGCGATCTTCGATGCCGTGCACGCCGTGGTGCGGCCGGGCGACGAGGTGATCGTGCTCGACCCCTGCTACGACTGTTACGAGCCGGCGATCGACCTGGCCGGCGGCCGCGCGGTGCACGTCGCCCTGGACCCGGCGCATTTCCGCCCCGACTGGGAACGCATCCGCGCCGCTGTCACGCCACGCACGCGGATGATCATCACCAACACCCCGCACAACCCGTCGGGCGCGATGTTCGACGGCGATGACATCGCGCAGCTGGAAGCGCTGCTGCACGACACCGGCATCTACCTGCTGTCGGACGAGGTGTACGAGCACATCGTCTTCGACGGCGCCCGCCACGAGTCGGCCCTGCGGCATCCGGCGCTGCGCGAGCGCGCGTTCGTGGTGTCCAGCTTCGGCAAGACCTACCACTGCACCGGCTGGAAGGTCGGCTATTGCATCGCGCCGCCGGCGCTGTCGGCGGAGCTGCGCAAGGTCCACCAGTACAACACCTTCTGCACCTTCACCCCGGCGCAGGCCGCGTTTGCCGAGATGATCGAAGCCGAGCCGGGGCACTACGAAGGGCTCGGCGCGTTCTACCAGGCCAAGCGCGACCGCTTCCACGACCAGCTTCTGGGCACGCAGCTCAAGCCGCTCGACGTTCCGGGCGGCTACTTCCAGCTGGTCGACTACTCCTCGGTGAGTGACCTGGACGATGCGTCGTTCTGCCGCTGGCTGACGGTGGAGAAAGGCGTGTGTGCGATTCCGCTGTCGCCGTTCTACGCCGAGCCGCCACGCCGCCAGCACCTGGCGCGGCTGTGCTTCGCCAAGAATGAGGCGACGCTGGACGCGGCGATCGAGCGCCTCCGCGCGCTGTAACGGGCGTGACGTCCTCGCGCTGAACGAAGCGCGCGGGCGATAACCCGGCATTCACCGCGGCTTATCGATGCTGACGCGGTTTTCCGCCGCGGAGTATCGCCATGGGCCAGACGGCCGCACGCTCGCTTTCCTTCCTGCACCGTGCCCGTGTGCTCGGTGCTGCGGCACTGCTGCTCGCGCTGGCGGGTTGTGTCACCGGTCCGGGCGGATATGGCGGCTACCCCGGGCAGGGGTATCCGGATCAGGGCTATCCCGACCAGCGCTATCCCGGCAGCTACGGCAGCGAGCGCGTGCTCGGCACCGTGCAGGGCGTGGATACGCGGTATGGCCGCATCCTGTTGAGCGCGGATGGCCGCAACGGTTACGGCGGCGGCCAGGTCGAAGTCATGTACGACCGCAATACGCAGCTGGTCTACCAGGGCCGTTCGCTTGCGGTGGAGGGACTTGAGCGCGGTGACCGCATCAGCGTGGAGGCCGTGCGTTCCGGCAACGGCCTCGTCGCGCGCCGCATCGACGTGGTGCAGAACGTGCGCGACGCGCACGGCGGCGGCTATTACGGCGGCGAACTGCGCGGCGCGGTGGCCTATGTCGACCCCCGATCGCGCGTGATCGGCCTGACGCGGGGCGGCTACAGCGGGCGCGAGGAGCGCGTCTATTACGACGAGCGCACCGCCGTGGAGTACCGCGGCCAGTTCTACCGTGCCGACGAGCTGGAGCGCGGCGACGTGCTGCGCGTCCAGGCGCGCCCGCGCGGCAACGACTGGTGGGCCGAGCGGATCTGGGTGGAGGTCAACGTCCGCGACCGCTGAACCGGGACGTGACCCCGGCGCCCGCCGCGGAGGCGCACGCCGGTAGAATGGCCGGATGCCTTTGATCACCCTCCAGGACGTCGACTACAGCGTCGGCGGCCCGCTGCTGCTCGAAAACGTCCAGCTGTCCATCGAACCGGGCGAGCGCATTGCGCTCATCGGTCGCAACGGCGCCGGCAAGTCCACCCTGATGAAACTCATCGCCGGCGAGCTGGTGCCGGACGACGGCGAAGTCCGCCGCGATGGCGCCGTGCGCATTGCGCGCCTGGAGCAGGAGGTTCCGGCCGGCGCGGCCGGCGACGTCTGGGACGTGGTCGCCGGCGGCATGGGCGAGGTCGGCGCCTGGCTGGCCGAGTACCACCACCTCAGCCACGCCGAGGAGTTCGACGGCGACGCGCTGGCGGCGGTGCAGGGGCGGATCGAGGCGGCAGACGGCTGGAGCCTCGATCAGCGCGTCGTGGAGACGCTCGAGCGCCTGGGGCTGGACGGCGACGCCGCGTTCTCGGGCCTGTCGGGCGGCATGAAGCGACGCGTGCTGCTGGCGCGCGCGCTGGTCTCGGCGCCGGACCTGCTGCTGCTGGACGAGCCGACCAACCACTTGGACATCGAGGCGATCGACTGGCTGGAGACCTTCCTGAAAGGCTGGGCCGGCGCGCTGCTGTTCGTCACCCATGACCGGCGCTTCCTGAAGGCGCTGGCGACGCGCATCGTCGAGATCGACCGCGGCCAGGTCACCAGCTGGCCGGGCGACTGGGCCAACTACGAACGCCGGCGCGAGGAGCGTCTGAATGCCGAGGCGCAGGAGAACGCGCGCTTCGACAAGCTGTTGGCGCAGGAAGAGGTGTGGATCCGCCAGGGCATCAAGGCGCGCCGCACCCGCGACGAAGGTCGTGTGCGCCGGCTGAAAGCGATGCGCAACGAACGCGCCGAGCGCCGCGCGCAGACCGGCAACGTGCGCATGGACTTCGCCCAGGCCGAGTCCTCGGGCAAGAAGGTGGTCGAGGCGCGCGACGTATCGTTCGACTACGGCGGCAAGCCGTTGCTGCGCGATGTCTCCACCACCATCTTCCGCGGAGACCGCATCGGCCTGATCGGACCCAACGGGAGCGGCAAGACCACGCTGATCAAGGTGCTGCTGGGCGAACTGGCGCCCACGTCCGGCGAGGTGCGCCTGGGCAGCAACCTGCAGGTGGCGTACTTCGACCAGTACCGCGCGACCCTGCGCGAGGACTGGAACGCGCTGGAGAACGTGGCCGAGGGCCGCGAGTTCGTCGAGGTCGGTGGCAAGTCCAAGCACGTGATCGGTTACCTGCAGGACTTCCTGTTCACCCCCGAGCGGGCGCGCGCGCCCATCACCCGGCTGTCGGGCGGCGAACGCAACCGCCTGCTGCTGGCGAAACTGTTCGCTCAGCCGTCCAACCTGCTGGTGATGGACGAACCGACCAACGACCTGGACGTCGAGACGCTGGAGTTGCTGGAGGAGATCCTCGGCGAGTACACCGGCACGTTGCTGCTGGTCAGCCATGACCGCGACTTCCTCGACAACGTGGTGACCTCCACGCTGGTGATGGAGGGCAACGGCCGGGTCGGCGAATACGTGGGCGGCTACAGCGACTGGCTGCGCCAGCGGCGCGTCGAGTTCACCGCGCCGGCTTCGACAGCGGCGCCGTCGGCCCCGATGCCTGTCTCGCCGATTGCCGCCGCGGCCACCACCCCGACGACCCCCAAGCGCAAGCTCAGCTTCAAGGACGCACGCGAGCTCGAGCAGCTGCCGGCGCTGATCGAGGCGCTGGAGGCCCGTATCGCGCAGCTGACCGCGGCCATGGCCGACCCGGCGTTCTTCCAGCGCGATGCCGCGTTGATCGCCGCCGACAACGCCATGCTGGCCGATACCCAGGCCGAGCTGGACGCGGCCTATGCCCGCTGGGCGGAATTGGACGGCTGAGCCGTGTGATGCGGATTGCCGCGTCGCCCGTCACGCTCAGTCGATTGCTCGCCGCCACGTCCAAGCCGTTATCCCCGCCCCCCCAGTCGTCATTCCCGCGAAGGCGGGAACCCATGGACGTTGCTCGCCTTTCGAGGGCGAGTCTGGCCCGAGGGTCCAGGGGGCGCGGTGGTTGACACGCGATCTCTACTGCCGCTCTTGATTGCACCTACTTAATCAAAGTCTGTACGTCCATGGATTCCCGCCTTCGCGGGAATGACGGCAGAGAAAATCGTTGATGGCCGGAGCGGGCCGGCTGCACGGAGCGCTTGCGGTCCATCGCGTTGGCGGGCCCTAATCGCCGTACCCGACCCTCGGAGCCCGCCATGTCCCTCCCGACCCGCCTCCGCGCCAGCATGGCGTGCATCGCGCTGGTGGCACTCGCCGTCCCGGCGACCGCCGCCGTCAAGGACCAGTCCGCGGCCGGCTTCACCTTGGAGAACGAAGCCGTCGTCGCGGTGGATGCCGCCACGGCGTGGGACGCGATCGTCGATGACGTGGACCGCTGGTGGCCGAAGGACCACACGTGGTGGGGCAGCGAGTCGAAGCTGTCGATCGATGCGCGCGCCGGTGGGTGCTTCTGCGAGATCGACGGCGACCGCCAGGCGCAGCACCTGCAGGTGGTGTACACCGACCCCGGCAAGCTGCTGCGCATGACCGGTGGCCTCGGCCCGCTGCAGGGGATGGGCCTGCACGGCGTCCTGGAATTCCGGCTGGAGCCGGTGCAGGGGCCTGACGGCGACGAACGTCGCGACATGACCCGCATCGTGCTGCACTACCGCGCCGGCGGCTATGCGCCGGACCACATCGGCGCGTTCGCACCGGTGGTGGACCGGGTGCAGGCGGCCCAACTCAAGGGCCTCGTGGATCACATCGTGGGCCTGCGCGGATCGGGCGCGCGCTGACATCCAGCCGACGCCGGCCTCAGCCCATGAAGCCGCCGCCGTTGACGTGCAGGAACTGCCCGGTCACGTAGCTGCTGTCCGCGCACGCCAGGTACACGTACGCCGGGCCCAGTTCGCTGGGCTGGCCGGCGCGCTTCATCGGCGTGTTGCGCCCGAACTCGCGCTGCTCCTTCCTGCTGAAGCTCGAGGCGATCAGCGGCGTCCAGATCGGGCCGGGCGCGACGCCGTTCACCCGGATGCCGCGGTCGACCACGTTCTTGGCCAGCGAGTAGGTGAATGTCTCGATGGCGCCCTTGGTCGAGGCGTAGTCGATCAGGTGGTCGCTGCCGCGGAACGAGGTCACCGAGCCGGTGTTGATGATCGCGCTGCCGCTTTTCATGTGCGCCAGCGCATGGCGCGTCAGGTGGAAGAACGGAAAGACGTTGTTCTCGAACGTGTCGCGCAACTGCGCGGGCGTGATGTCCTCGAGCGTGTCCTGGGGCACATGGTCGGCCAGGTTGTTCACCAGCACGTCCAGCCGGCCCAGCGTCTTGACCGTGCGCGCCACGGCCGACCGGCAGCGGGCTTCGCGCCGTGCGTCGCCACGGATCAACAGGCAGCGGCGGCCCTCGGCCTCGACCATCGCCGCGGTGTCGCGGGCGTCGCCGTCCTCGCTGAGGTAGAGGATCGCGACATCCGCGCCTTCGCGGGCGAAATGCACGGCCACCGAGCGGCCGATCCCGCTGTCGCCACCGGTGACCAGCGCCACTTTGCCGTCGAGCTTGTTTGAGCCCCGGTAGTCGTCGCGGATGGTGTCGGGTTGCGGGGTCATCGTGCTCTGGTTGCCGGGCGATGCCTGCTTCCGGGTGGCCATGGACGTGTCTCCTGTCGGTGGACGCGACATGGTCTGCAAGGGCGCGTGGCCGGCCGATGAAATGGGCCGCACTGCGGTGGAGCGCCTAGACTTCGCGCATGCACCAGCCCGACCTGGCCGGCATGCCGCCGGCCCCCGATCCGCGGCGACTCGAACGCCTGTTCTTCGCATTGCTGCCCGATGCGCCCACGGGCGAGGCGATCGCGCGTGCCGTGGGCGGGCACCTTGCCGGCCGTGTCCCCGGCCGACGCACGCCGCCCGCGCTCTACCACCTGACGTTGAGTTACCTGGGCGAGTTCGACAGCCCGCCGGCGTCGCTGCTGGATGCCGCATGCCGGGCCGCCGGTGCTGTCCGCGCGCCTGCGTTCGACCTGCCGCTGTCCCGGCTGGGCAGATTCCGGCAGGGCCGCGGCTGGCTGTGGTGGCTGGGGCCCGATGCCACGCCCCCCGGGCTGCTGGCGTTGTGGCAGGCATTGGACGCCGCGCTGCTGGACGCGCGCATCCGGCGTCCGCCCGAGACCGCATTCAGGCCGCACGTCACCGTGCTGCGCGGCTGCGACCGGGCGCCGCCCGGGGATGCGTGCGT
Organism: uncultured Lysobacterales bacterium; assembly: GCA_946886865.1. Next base: position 70,684 of record CAMPJI010000001.1, read on the forward strand.
CGATGTGGCGTGGCCGGTGCGGGCGTTCGCGCTCGTCTCCAGCCAAGCGGGCGTGTATCGGCCGTTGTGGCGGTGGCCGCTGGATGACGGCGGTCATCCCGACCGCTGACGGCGACGAGGCGTCCCGGTCCACACCCGGCCCCGGCAGGAAACGGTCGGGGCCGCAGGCGTGGTTTCGTGGACGACGTGGGTTGAAGCGCGATACGGCGCGACTGCGCAGGTCGCGACTGACGTCGTTCCCGCCGGGGCCTCCCCGCCGTGGCGGGTGGACGGGCTCCACCTACTCCTGCAGGTACGCCCCGCACCCCGTGAATGTGCGATCCCGGATCCGCAACTCCGCCCCGGCTTCGAACGCCTCCCCGCTCATGCCGTCGCTGCAGGGCTCGCGCCGGATCGAGAGGACGACGGCGCTGCCATCGGCGGCCTCGCCCGCGAAGCCGTCCTCGGTCGCGCGGCCACGTGCTTCCACGCGGCGCTCGCCGTAGTCGAGTTCGGCGCGGATCGTCGGCGTCGTGCCGCCCCCCACCTCCACCCACCAGCCCGGCTCGTTGCCCATGGCGCGGAACGCGATGCCGCGCTGCGAGGCCTCGTACCAGGGCGAGGCGACCCCGCTGCGCGTGCATTCGCGCGCCTCGTCACCGGACAGCGTCAGGCGGGCGGTGTCGCCCTTGGTCCAGAACTCCATGTCGGCATCGGCATAGCGCGCACCGGACGCGGCCATGGCCTGCGGAAGTACCGCACTGCGACCCGACCACCACAGGTGCACCGACGCCGGCGACGGGGCGAAGCGGCCGGTTACGCGCAGGTCGCCGCATTGCCAGTGCACCGCCGCCTCGTCGCCGGCCGGCGTGCTGGCCGCGTCGGAGCGGGCGGAGGCGCGCACCATGGGCAACTCGACCGCGATGTCCTGGCCCGGTGTCACCGGCGTGCGGGTGTCGGTCACGAACTGCAGCCGACCGTCACCGTCGTACAGCGAGGCGTGCAACCCGTAGCGATCGCCGTCGCGCACCTTGGCCGGGTCATAGGGCAGGGTGAAGCGGTACGGCGGGCCCGACGCGTTGTCGATGCGGATCTCCGCCATGACGGCCGCCGGGGTGTCCACCAGCCGGTTGTCGATCAGTTGGACCTGCAGGTGCGCACCGGGCACGAGGATGCGCTCGCGGTAGGTGGCGGTGCCGACGATCGAACCCTGAGCGGCGGGCGCGCCGCCGTAGGGCGTGTCCTCCGGCGCCGGCGCACTGATGCCGGGGTCGCGGGACTGGCACGCCGGCAATGCGAAGGCCATCGCGGCGGCCAGCAGCGCCGGGCCGATCGGCGAGGCAACGGGAAGGCGGGCCATGGCGGACTCCGGTGAGCGCGGGGAGCCCGGATTATCCGGCCGCGGCCCGTTAGCCGGTTGTCATGGGCACGCCGGGGCCTCCGCAGGCGCCGCTGTAGGAGCGGCTGCAGCCGCGATCGGACCCTGTCCGTGCGACCGGTTCCAGATCGCGGCTGAAGCCGCTCCTGCAGGGGCAGGGTCGCTCCGGTTACTTCGGCGCGGTATCGACGCGCAGCACCGGGTACAGGTTCAAGCGGTCGTCCCACGCGCTGTGGCGGCGGTAGAAGAAGTCCAGCCGCGCGGCGGGGTCTCCGGCAAATGCCTCGTCCTCGCGCACGCGGCGCTCGAACTCGGCCTTCAGTGCAGGATCGGCCGCCAGCATCTCGCGCGCCACAACTTCGGCCACGTACGGCTCCATGTACTCCTTGCGTTCGAAGTGGTTGTTGAAGAAGCCCCACGCGGCGAGCGAATCGGGTGCCTGCGGCTCCAGCATCGCGATCACGACGCGCGACAGGGGCTGGGCGACCGGGACGAACAGTGCGCCGGCGCCCAGGTCGTGCGTCTCACCGGCCCACGTGCCTTCGAGCGTGAGCCGCTGGTGGCTCTCCAGCGGCCGTGCGGAGAACTCCACCGTGTCGGCGCGGAACGCCTGCACCGCGACGTCGTCCAGCGCCGCATCGAGCGTGCGGTACTGCACGCCATGCGCGTCCAAGCGCCCGGCCACCCAGTCCGCGTGCGTGGCCGGCACCAGATAGCCGGCACCTGGCGCTTCGATCACGCGTCCCGGCACCACGTCGTCGCGCAACGGGATGTTCCACACCTGCGGCGTGCTCTCGTCGTAGCGCGTCATCAGCGCGCCGGAGACATCCGACGGCGTGCGGGTGTAGGCATAGCCACGGAAGGGGATCGTCCGCGCGGCACCGGTCGCCTTGTAGTCCAGCGGCACGGGCGTGCCGGCGATGGCCGCGGCACGCGCGTCGGCCGCCTGCACCGCGTCCAGCCACTGCGCGCCGTGCTGCGCGACCAGTTCGACCACCGCGACAATGGTGTTGCGGGTCAACGCCACGCGGGTCGGGTAGTCCTTCCAGGAGTGGGTTTCGACCAGCATTCCGAACCGGTTGCGCGTCGACAGGTAGCCTTGGGAGAAGCGCGGCGGCGCCGCGCCGTCCTCGATGCCCGAGGCCGGGTTGTCGTACTCGACGAACGAGGGGTAGAACGGCAGCGGCAGCGCGCCCTGGTCGGCCAGGCGGGCGATGGTGGCATCGCGCAGCTGCGTGCCGATCACCTGCAGCACCTCGTCGCCGCCGTGCAGCGGTTCGACCTGGATGGCGATGTCGTGTTCGAACTGCGCGCCGTTGGTGGCGTGCAGGTCGGCGACCACCAGCGGGTCCCACGTGTCCAGCAGCGACAGCATCGCCCGCATCTCCGGCGCGTCCGCCTTCAGGTAGTCGCGATTGAGGTTGTAGTTCTGCGCCGTGGTGCGCCAGCCCATCTGCTCGGGCCCGCGCTGGTTGGGCCGGTTCCAGGCGCCGAAGCGCTCGTGCCCGTCGACGTTGAACACGGGCACGAACAGCAGCACCTGCTTGCCCAGCGCGCCTTCGGCCGCCTCGCCCTCGAGCATCTGCCGCAGCGCCAGGAAGCCGGCGTCCTTGCCGTCGATCTCGCCGGCGTGGATGCCGCCCTGCATCAGGGTGACGGGGATGCCGCGCTCGGCGGCCTCCCGGGCGGTGGAGGCGCCGGTGTCGGTCGCGACCAGCACGTGCATCGGGCGGCCCTCCGGTGTGGTGCCGAACGTTTCGCAGCGCACCCGGTCGGGGTAGCGCGCCGCAAAGGCTTCGCACAGCCGCGTTACCTCGTCGTAGCGCCCGGTCTGGATGAAGCCGCTGCGCTCGGCATGGGTAGTGAGCGGCGCCGTCTGCGGCAGGGCGGTGGCGGGCAGGGCGAGCAGGGCGGCGAGCAGCGCGGGGCGCAGGGTCGGGGTCATCGGCGGGCTCCAGTAGCGAAGGGCGGATGGTAAAGGACGTCGCCGGCCCCTTCCCTGGGCGCGTCCACGCCCTAGACTTCACGCTCCCGACGGAGCCCTCGCATGCATACCCTGTACTACGCCCCCGGTGCCGCCAGCTTCGCGGTGCACTGGCTGCTGCTGGAACTCGACATCCCGCACGAACTGCGCCTGCTCGACCTGAAGGCCGGCGACCAGAAGCGGCCCGAGTATCTGGCCCTGAACCCCGGTGGCGTGGTGCCGACGCTGGTGGTCGATGGCCAGCCGATGACGGAAGCCGCCGCGCTGCTGATGACGCTGGCCGACGCGCACCCGCAGGCCGGGTTGGCACCGCCGCTCGGTGATCCCCGGCGTGCATCGCTGTATCGGTGGATGTTCCACCTGGCCAACGCGGTGCAGGCACAGTTCCGGCTGTGGTGGTACCCGCAGGAGGCCGCGGGCGAGGCGCACGCCGACGCGGCGCGCGACGCGGTGCGCCCGCGTATCGAAGCCGGCTGGGACCGCATCGACGCCCACCTGGGCGCGCATGGCCCGTACCTGCTGGGCGACGCGGTCAGCGTGGCGGATTTCTACCTGACGATGCTGATGCGCTGGTCGCGCAACATGCCGCAGCCGGCGACGTCATGGCCGCACCTGGCCGCGCACGCCCAGCGCATGCGTGCGCGTCCGGCCTTCCGCACGCTGTATGAGCGCGAAGGGCTTGAGGAGTGGGCTTGAGCCGTCTCGCTGCACCGTTCGGGTAGCCTTGCCCGATTGCGTGATCAACCCGGTGCGGCCGTTCAATGCATGCGTGCGGCCGCACTTCACCGGCGACGGATCGCTGCCCTGGACATTCCCATTCGATGACGACCACCGCAGACACCGCCGCCGCCGCGGGCCGCATGCCGCGCCAGATCCCCTACATCATCGGCAACGAGGCGTGCGAGCGCTTCAGCTTCTACGGGATGCGCAACATCCTGGTGCCGTTCCTGGTCAGCAGCCTGCTGCTGGCCTACCTGCCGGAAGCCGACCGCGAGGGCGCGGCCAAGGACGTGTTCCACACGTTCGTGATCGGCGTGTACTTCTTCCCGCTGCTGGGCGGCTGGCTGTCGGACCGGTTCTTCGGCAAGTACAACACCGTGCTGTGGCTGTCGCTGGTGTACTGCGCCGGCCATGCGTGCCTGGCGATGTTCGAGGACAGCCGCACCGGCTTCTACACCGGCCTGTTCCTGATCGCACTGGGATCGGGCGGCATCAAGCCGCTGGTGTCGGCGTTCGTGGGCGACCAGTTCGACCAGACCAACAAGTCCAAGGCGAAGATCGTCTACGACGCGTTCTACTGGACGATCAACTTCGGCTCGTTCTTCGCCTCCCTGCTGATGCCGATCTTCCTGCGCAGTTATGGACCGGCCGTGGCCTTCGGCATCCCGGGCATCCTGATGGGCCTGGCGACACTGATCTTCTGGATGGGGCGCGGACGGTACGTGCACGTCCCGCCGTCGCCGCCCAATCCCGACTCCTTCCTCCGCGTTGCGCGCACCGCGCTGTTTGCGCGCGCTCCCGGACAGTCGCGGCCGGGGTTGGTCGTGGCCACCATCGGCGTGGTCCTGGCCATCGCGGCCCTGGCGCTGATTCCGGCGCTCGGGTTCGTGATCGCGGCGGTCAGCGCGCTCGGCCTGCTGATCGCGTTCGGCGGCATCGGCACCTCGATACAGCTCGAGCGCGCCCGGGGCGTGCACCCGGATGCGGCGGTCGAGGGCGTGCGCGCCGTCCTGCGCATCCTGATCGTGTTCGCGCTGGTGACGCCGTTCTGGTCGCTGTTCGACCAGAAGGCCTCCACCTGGGTCCTGCAGGGCGATGCGATGAGCAAGCCCGACTGGTTCCAGCCGGCGCAGATGCAGGCGCTCAACCCGATGCTGGTGATGCTGCTGATCCCGTTCAACAACTTGGTGCTGTACCCGCTGCTGCGCCGCGCCGGCTGGGAGCCCACCGCGCTGCGACGCATGGGGTTCGGCATTGCATTCTCGGGCCTGGCGTGGGTGGCGGCCGGCGCGATCCAGCTGTGGATCGACGGCGGCGACCCGGTGTCGATCACCTGGCAGGTGCTGCCCTACGTGCTGCTGACCTTCGGCGAGGTGCTGGTATCGGCGACGGGGCTGGAGTTCGCCTACAGCCAGTCACCGCCATCGATGAAGGGGACGATCATGAGCTTCTGGCTGCTGTCGGTGACCTTCGGCAACCTGTGGGTGCTGATGACCAATGCCGCGGTGCGGAACGACGCCGTCACCGCGCAGATCGCCGGCACCGGCCTGAGCGAGACGGCGTTCCTGATGTTCTTCTTCGCCGGGTTCGCGTTCCTCGCGGCACTGGTGTTCGGCTGGTACGCGCGCCGCTACCCGATGCAGGACTACTACCGGACGGCGTGAGTCCACGAGCGAGCGCGTAAGGTGACGCCAGGGAGGCGCGCACTTCGTGTCCCGCCCCGCATGCCCCATTCCCCACTATTCGAACATTACCGATGCTGACCCTGATCCTGATTGCCGTGACCGTGCTGGTCACGTGGCTGGCCTTCAACAACCCGCGCCTGCTGGACCGCCTGATCCTCTGGCCGCCCGCCATCGACCGCCAGCACCAGTACGACCGGCTGCTGACGCACGGCTTCATCCACGCGGACTGGCAGCACCTGCTGTTCAACATGGTCACGCTGTTCTTCTTCGGCCGCTTCGCCGAGCAGGTGATCGGTTCGATGATCGGCCCGGTGGGCTTCGTGCTGTTCTACCTGTCGGCCATAGTGATTGCGATCCTGCCGACCTACCTGCGCCACCGGCACGACGCGCAATACCGCAGCCTGGGCGCCTCGGGCGCGGTGTCGGCGGTGCTGTTCGCCTTCATCCTGGTGCAGCCGTGGTCGCTGATCTTCGTGTTCTTCCTGCCGGTGCCGGCCATCCTCTACGGCGTGTTCTACGTCGGCTACTCGTTCTGGATGGACCGTCAGGGCAGTGACAACACCAACCACAGCGCGCACCTGTCGGGCGCCATCTACGGCGTGCTGTTCATGCTGTTGATGGAGCCCCGCATCGCAGGCCTGTTCCTGGAGCGGCTGGCCAGCCCGTCGTTCGGCTGACGCCCGGCCAGCCGGTCGGCCGGGCTCCGTGCGGCGGTCGCCGTGCCGCGCGTCACGCGGCCAGCGGGCAGGGGGCCGCCACCGGCGCCAGCTGCTCCCCGTAGGCCATTGCGAACCGGCTGTAGACGATGGCGTCCAGCCGGGCCAGCTCCTCGCTCTCGCGGCCCTGGCAGGCGACGTCGTACAGGCGCTCCATCAGTTCCTCGTCGCTGGCCGACTCGATCGGGTGGTGGTGCAACACGTTCATGGCGGTCTACCCCTGGATGTCTGTTTCGTGATCCCCGTACCGGAACCGCAGCAGATTTCGTGCCATAGCGCCCGGTCGGCGAACCTGCAGGTCGTCGCCGCCGGCATCGGCCGGTCGCGGCGCATGCCCGCACCGGTTCCAACGTCAGCGGCTGACCTTCCGGGTCACTCCTGGACCGGCATGGCCCCGGGTGTGACAGCCGCCGGCGCTCACCCGTCCTGAAGGTTTGCCGTGTTACGACGCACGGGCCGGCGGCTTCGGCTGCCCGAGCCCGTCCACGAGCCCACAGGAGGCACGCATGGCGACCCGGAAAGCCGCCAAGAAGACCGCCAGCCCGGCCCGCAAGGCCGCTAAAAAGGCATCCCCCGCGCGCAAGACCGCGAAGAAGGCCGCAGCCTCGAAAGCCGCGACGAAGAAGTCGGCCACGAAGAAGGCGACCACCAAGCGCGTGGCCGCGAAGAAGCCGGCGGCCAAGACGGCCGCGAAAAAGGCGGCGAAGAAAACGGCCGCCAGGAAGGTCGCGAACAAGACGGCTGCCAAGAAGACGCCACGAAAGGGTAGCGCCGAGACACCCCCTAAGAAGGCCACCGCCCGAAAGTCATCCGCCTCGAACGTGGCCAAGAAGCCGGCCAAATCGACGCGCGAGACCGTCGCGAAGAAGGCGGTGCGGAAGTCCACGGTCAAGTCGGCAGCCCGCAAAACCGCCTCAGCGCGAGCGCGCACGCCTGCGAGGGGCACGACGCCTGCGACTTCGCGCAAGGCCGCGACGGCCAAGCGTGCCCGCGCCGGCCAACGCGGGATCACGCCCGAGCAGGCGCTGGAGAACACGCGGAAGCTGCTGGAGGCCAAGCAGGCTCATGATCGCGAACCGCCGTCCTGGCAGCAGCTCGGCGGCGCGGGCGCGCCGGTGCCCGACGCCGGCTTCCAGTCGACGGAGGCTGCGGACAAGGCCGAGGAGCTGCATGCGGCCGAGAGTCGGATGCAGGCGATCCAGGGCAGCATCGGCACGCACGGCCGGCACAAGCAGGGCAAGCGCGACAGCCGCTGAAGGCGGTTGACCCGGACTTCACCACCACACACGGTCGGCCCCCACGGGCCGGCCTTCAGGAGGTTTGCATGGGCGATCAGGCCCCGCCGATCCAGCACGACCCGGACGTCCACCGGTTCGCAACCACCGTCGAGGGCGAGCGCGCCTACATCGACTACCGGCTGGAGGGCGATGTCATGACCCTCACCCACACCTGGGTGCCGGAGGCGATCGGCGGCCGCGGCATCGCCGGCCGGCTGGTCCGGCACGCGCTCGACCATGCCCGCGCCAACGGACTGCGTGTGCACCCGGCGTGCTCGTATGCCGACGCCTGGATGCGCCGGCATCCGGAGGTCGAGGACCTGCGGGCGTCCTGACCGGACGGGGGCGTGCGCAGGCCCGGCCGGGCACGTCGCCGACCCCGTGTCCGCTGACATCCCCGGCGACAGCCGGCGGCGCGGTGCGTAGAATTCCGCAATGTCCATCCATGCCGCCGCTTTCGACGTCCTCCCCATCCAGGTCTGGACGTCCCGCCCGGACGGCACGCTCGACTACGTCAATCCCGCCGTCACCGACTACTTCTGCGTGACTGCCGCCAGTGTGCTGGCACACGGTTGGAAGAACCTCTGCCACCCGCATGACCTGATCGAGGCTGTCCAGCGCTGGGCTAGGTCGCTGGAGAGCGGCGAGCCTTACGAGGTCGAGTTCCGCCTGCTGCGCGGCGTGGACCGACAGTACCGCTGGCATGTCGCCCGGGCCTTCCCGGTGCGCGACGGCAGCGGGGCGGTCACCGGCTGGGTCGGCACCAACACCGACGTCGATTTCATCAAGCGTGCGCAGGAACTCGGGCAGGCCACCGCCGCCCGCGCGCAGATGGCACGCGAGCGGTTCCGGCTGCTGCTGTCCCAGGCGCCGGTGGCCATCACGGTGACCGAGGGGGCGGAGCACCGCGTGGAGCTGAGCAACTGGCGCGCGCGCCAGGTCGTGGGCGGACGCAACGTCGAGGGCCTGACGCTGGCCGAAGCGTTCCCGCACCTGGCCGGTCATGACGCGCTGGAGCGCCTGGACCACGCGTACCGGACCGGCGAACGCCTCGAAGAGCGCGAGGTCGCCCTGGACCTGGATCGCGACGGTGATGGCGTGCTGGTGCCGTGCTGGTTCGACACCACCGTGGAGCCGCTGCGCGATGCGGGGGGCGAGGTCAGCGGGCTGATGCTCGTCAGCGTCGAACTCACGGCCACGGTACTGGCCCGGCGCGAGGTGGAGCGGTTGCTGGCCGAGCGTGCCGCCGTGCTGGAGCACCTGCCCGACGGCGTGATCATCACCGATGCCACAGGCCGCATCACCTTCGTCAACCGCCGCGCGGAAGCGTTGCACGGTTGCGCGCTGCTGGATGTCCCGCCCGAGCACTACGCCGACGCCTACAGCCTCTACACCGAGTCGGGCGCGCCACATCCCTTCGACGAACTGCCTCTGGCCCGTGCGATCCTGCGCGACGAAGTCGTGCGCGGCGGCCGATGGCGAATCCGCCGCAGCGACGGCAGCGAAGTGCTGGCCCAGGGCGACGCCCAGCCGCTGTGGTCGGCCGACGGCCACAAGATCGGTGCGGTGCTGGTGATGCGCGACGTCACCCCCTGACTGCCGGCGTGCCAACGACATGCGACTGAACAAACACATCAGCGATACCGGCGCCTGCTCGCGCCGCGAAGCCGACCGCCTCATCGCCGAGGGTCGGGTCACCATCAACGGCATGCGCGGCCGGGTCGGCAGCGAGGTGGGCGAGGGCGACACCGTGCTGGTGGACGGCCAGCCGCTGCGCACGCGCACCGCGGCCAAGGGCAAGCGCCGGCACGTCTACATCGCGCTCAACAAGCCGGTCGGCGTCGTGTGCACCACCGAGTCGGGCGTCAAGGACAACATCGTCGATTTCGTCGGCCACGAGCAGCGCATCTTCCCGATCGGGCGCCTGGACAAGGATTCCGAAGGCCTGATCCTGCTGACCAGCAACGGCGACATCGTCAACGACATCCTGCGTGCCGAGAACAAGCTGGAGAAGGAATACCTGGTCGGGCTCAACCATGCCGTGACCGACGAGTTCCTGCGCGGCATGGCGCGCGGCGTGCCGGTGCACGGGCAGATGACGCTGCCGTGCAAGACCGGTCGGCTGGGCAAGTTCGGCTTCCGCATCGTGCTGGTGCAGGGGCTCAACCGGCAGATCCGCCTGATGGCCCAGCACTTCGGGCACCGGGTCAAGCGCCTGGTCCGCGTGCGGATCGGCAACGTCAAGCTGGCGCACCTCAAGACCGGCCAGTGGCGCAACCTGACCGATGCCGAGTTGCAGCGCCTGCTGCCTGGCCGCACCGACTGGTGAACCGCGTCTCCTGATCCGCACGCGACGGGATCCACGCGGCGCCGGCAGCGCGCCGCGCGTAGATCGCCGCGTCACATCGCCGCCCCTATCGTCCCCGACAGCCACAAGGAATTGCAGTCGATGACCCGCTCCGCAACCTGGACCCTGCCGGCCGTGCTGGCCCTTACGCTCGCCCTGGCGGCCTGCACACGCGAGCCCGACGCCGCGGACCCTGCGGCCAGTGCCGCGCCGCCGCCGACCGCGGCCCAGCCCGTCGCCGCCAGCGAACCGGTGGAACTGGAGGATGTGGTCGAAACCACCTCCGACTACATCGTCGGCATCAGCTACCCCGCAGGGGTGGAGCGCTATCCGGGGCTGGCCGCCGAGCTCAAGCGCTACGCCGACGGCGCCCGTGCCGAATTGATGGACGCCGTGGAGCAGCGGGGCGACGAGCCGGGCGCGGGGCTGTATGACCTGTCGCTGTCCTTCACCGAGGTGCTCGACTCGCCCACGCTGGTTGCGGTCGCCGCCGACGGCAGCATGTACACCGGCGGCGCACATGCGGCGCCGCTGCTGGCGCGCTTCGTGTGGCTGCCGCAACAGCAGCGGATGCTGCGCGCCCAGGACCTGATCCCCACGCCGGAGGGTTGGGCCGCGGTGTCGGCGCATGTGCGTGAGCAGTTGCATACCGCGCTGTCGCAGCGCATCGATGCCGACAAGCTGCCGCCCGAGCAGCGTGCCGAAGTGGTGCGCACGGCTGGCGGGATGATCGACGAGGGCACGGAGGCGGCCGCTGACAATTTCGCGCAGTTCGAGCCCGTCGCCCGTCCCGACGGCATGTTGAGCGGGCTGCGGTTCGTGTTCCCGCCGTACCAGGTGGGGCCGTACTCGGACGGTACGCAGAGCGTGCAGGTCTCGTCGTCGGTGCTGCTGCCATACGTGGCCAGCGAGTACCGGCCGCTGTTCGCTGGCAGCTGATTCCGCCTGTCGACATGGCCACCGCACTGGTCTGGTTTCGCAACGACCTGAGGCTGGCCGACAACCCGGCTCTGCAGGCGGCCATCGACGGCGGGTACACGCCCATCCCCGTCTACATCCACGCGCCGGCCGAGCACGGCGACTGGGCACCGGGCGCCGCGTCCAATGCGTGGTTGCACCGCTCACTGGACGCACTGGCGGCTGCGCTGAAGGCCCGCGGCAGCCGCCTGCGGCTCTTCGTCGGACCGAGCCTGGACACGCTGCGGACGCTGATCGCCGCCACCGGCGCGGAGGCGGTGTTCTGGAACCGCCGGTACGAGCCCGCGCTCGAGCAGCGCGACACCCGGATCAAGAAGGCGCTCCGCCAGCAGGGGCTCCACGTGGAAAGTTTCAACAGCGCGTTGCTGTTCGAGCCGTGGACGCTGTCGACCAAGCAGGGCACGCCGTTCCGGGTATTCACGCCGTTCTGGAAAGCGGCGCTGGCGCAGTGGCGCGTTCCCGACTGCGAGCCGGCCCCCGCCTCGCTGTCGGCGAGCGAAGCCGGCCCGGGCGGCGTCGCGCTGAACGCGCTGAAGCTGCGTCCTGCACCGGAGTGGGACCGCGCCTTCTGGACGCACTGGCAGCCGGGCGAAGCCGGCGCGGAGGGCGCGCTGGAGGCCTTCGTCGAAGGCGCGCTCCACGCCTACGCGGCCGACCGGGACCGACCCGACCGGATCGGCACGTCGCGCCTGTCGCCGCACCTGCACTTCGGCGAGATCGCGCCATGGCGGGTGGCGCATGCCCTGGAGCAGGCCCGGCGCGCGGCCACGGCCGCGCATGTCGACACCGCGATCAAGGAGCTGGGGTGGCGCGAGTTCGCCCATCACCTGCTGCACCATTTTCCCGAGACGCCATCGTCCAACTTCAACCCCCGCTTCGACGGATTCGACTGGACCCCGCCGTCGCGCGCCGACCTGGACGCCTGGCACGCGGGCCGCACCGGGGTGCCCATCGTCGATGCCGGCCTGCGCGAACTGTGGGCCACGGGGTGGATGCACAACCGCGTGCGGATGATCGTCGGCAGCTACCTGACCAAACACATGCGCGTGCACTGGCGCCACGGCGCGCGGTGGTTCTGGGACACGCTGGTCGACGCCGACCTGGCCAGCAACACCCTGGGCTGGCAGTGGGTCGCAGGCACGGGCGCCGACGCGGCGCCGTACTTCCGCGTTTTCAACCCGGTGACGCAGGCGGAGAAGTTCGACCCGGACGGGACATACATCGCGCGCTGGGTGCCGGAGCTGGCCGCGCTGCCCGTGCCCGCGCGCGTCGCGCCCTGGCGCACCCCCGAGCTGCTGCGTGACTGCGCGCCGGGCTATCCGCCCCATCCGATCGTGGATCTGGCCAAGGGCCGCGACGCGGCGCTGGAGGCCTACCGGCGACAGCGCGAGCGCGTGCCGGCCGACGGCTGAGGGGTGTGAGGGGGCCGGGCTCCAGTACCCCGCCGAACGCTGAACGCGTGCCGGTGCCGTCACCCCTCAAAGACGAAGCGGCCCCTAAGGTGTGCGTCGCATTCAGGCCCACAGCACACAAAGGACCTCACCTATGAAGAACCAGACCAAGCTCGCCCTCGCTGCTGCCGCGATGGCCACCGCCCTGGCCGGTTGTGCCACCACCGGCGGCGGCTACTACGGTGGCCAGCCGCAGCAGTACCCCTCGCAGGAGCAGGACGTCAACCGCACGCAGCGAGGTGCCCTGATCGGCGCCGCGGTCGGCGCGGTAGCGGGCCTGCTCAGCGGCGACGACGCCACCGAGCGTCGTCAGCGCGCGCTGGTCGGCGCAGGTGTCGGCGGTCTGGCCGGCGGCGCCATCGGCAACTACCAGGACCGCCAGGAGCGCGCACTGCGCGAACGCATGGAAGGGACCGGCGTCGAGGTGGTCCGCCAGGGCGACAACATCACGTTGAACATGCCCAGCAACATCACCTTCGGCTTCGACCAGGCCAGCCTGCAGCCGCAGTTCTACCCGGTGCTGGACAACGTGGCCGCGACCCTCAACGAGTACAACCAGACCATCGTCGAGGTGGCCGGCCATACTGACAGTCAGGGCACTGACCAGTACAACCAGGGCCTGTCCGAGCGCCGCGCCGCGACCGTGGCCGGTTACCTCAACGGCAAGGGCGTCATGCGTGACCGCATGATCACCGTCGGTGCCGGCGAGAGCCGCCCCATCGCGAGCAATGACAACGAAGCCGGTCGCGCTGCGAACCGCCGCGTCGAAATCACGCTGGTGCCGCTGCGCTCGTAATCTCCCGGCCAGCTCTGCATGACGACACAGGCCGCCTCCGGGCGGCCTGCTTTGTTTGCACGCGCATATGTGTGCGCTCGCGTACGACGCGTGGTGCGACCGGCGCGCGGCAGCCGGCCGTCAGTCGTCGCGGCTCTTGTGGCCCAGCTTGTGTTCAAGCGCCCTCAGCAGTGTCAGCACGATCATCGTGAGGGCGGTCGTTGCCAGCGCGGCGACGTGCAAGCCGAAGCCCACCGCGACACCGATCACCGCGACCATCAGCAGCGATGCGGCGGTTGTGATGCCGGCGATGGTGCCGGTGCCCCGTCGGGCGAAGATCGTGCCCGCGCCGATGAATGCGACGCCGGCGACCACCGCCTCGACCAGGCGCAAGGGATCCACCTGGAGCAGGTCGCCAATGCCCCGGTGCGCGTCCAGCACCAGGCGCTCCATCCCGACGAGGAGGGCGGCGGCACCGGCGACGAGCATGTGGGTGCGGAAGCCGGCGGGCCGGTCCTTGAGCTCGCGCTCGAAGCCGATGACTCCGCCCAGCGCCATCGCATAGCCGACGCCGGCCACCACCCAGAGTTGTGCCATCCATTCCATGTGCGTTGCCTGTGTTGTCGTGTCGCGCCGTCAGCGCGCCAGCCGTTCGAACCCGAACAGGGCCTGCAGCGGGTGCGCCCGGCGTTCGATCCCGGCGCGCAGCAGGCCGGCCCCGATCATGGAGTAGGTGATGCCGTTGCCGCCATAGGCCATGGCGAAGTGCACGCGGTTGCCGTGCTGCGGATGGGGGCCGAAGAACGGCAGGCCGTCGTCGGTCTCGGCGAACGTGCCCGCCCATGCGAACGCCGGCGTCAGCTCCATGCCGGGGAAAGCCTTGGCGACGCGCTTCACCAGGGTCCGCGCCTTCTTGTCGACGCGCCCGTCGCGGCGCTTGGGAACATCGACGCTGTCGTCCTCGCCGCCGACCAGCAGCCGGCCGTCGCCGGTGCTGCGCAGGTAAAGGTACGGGCGCGCGGACTCCCACACCATCGTCCCGGCCAGCGCCCGGAGCCACTCGGGGTCGACCGGATCGGTGATGAAGGCGTAGCTGCTGCGGTTGCGCGCCACGCGCGGCTTGAGCCAGTGCTGGGAGGCATAGCCCGCCGCGACCACCACGTGCGCGGCGCGGACGGTTGCTCCGTCGCCGGTGTGCAGCGTGACGCTGCGTTGCTTGGCTTCGATCCGGTCGACGCGGGTGCGGTCGTACACGCCGGTACCGCCGCGCTGGAGGCGCGCCATCAGCCGGTAGGCCATGCGATACGGGTCCAGTCGCGCGGCCAGGTGGCTGAGAATCGCGCCAGGCGCGTCGATGTCGTAGTCCTCGCGCAGGGCATCGGCGTCCAGCCATTCCACGTCCAGTCCGTGGCGGCGGCGCATCTCCAGTTCGTCCTGGAGCGTGGCCACGTGCCGCCGCTTGCTGGCGTAGTACAGGCTGTCCATCAAGCCGAAGTCCACGTCCCGCAGTTCGCGCGCGATGTCACGCAGCATCGGGATGGCCTCGGCGCACGCGAGGTAGGCCATGACGGCATCGTCCTCGCCGTACTGTCGCGCCAGGTCCACCAGGTGGGTATCGATCTCGTACTGGAGCAGGGCGGTGCTGGCGGCCGAGCTTCCCCAGCCGATGTCGCGCTGCTCCAGGACCGCCACCTCGTGCCCGTGCCCGGCCAGCTCGTCGGCGATCAACGCCGCGGTGATGCCGCCGCCGATGATGGCGACATCGCAGCGCAGGTCGGCCTCCAGCCGGGGGAAGGCATGCATCAGGCCGTTCTTGATCGCCCAGAAGGGATAGCCGCTCTTGAGGTCCATGGCGTGCAGGGTTGGGCAGGGCGCACAGGCTGCAACGCGGCGCGTTGGACCGCGGTGAGGACACCGCCTTTGCGGGCCGCTGACACCGCGCTGCGTACCGTGCGCCGATGGCCGACAACGACACCGGTAGCGACCTGGTCGTACTGCGACGCGAAGGGCTTTACTGCCCCGCCGGCGACTTCTACATCGATCCGTGGCGCCCGGTGGCGCGCGCGGTGATCACCCACGGCCACGGCGACCACGCGCGCGGCGGCATGGGCACCTACCACTCCACCCGTGCCGGGCTGCCCATCCTGCAGTGGCGGCTGGGCGAGCAGGCCTACCACCTGCACGACTACGGCGAGCCATTCCAGCTGGGCGACGCGCGCGTGTCGCTGCACCCGGCCGGCCACGTGCTGGGGTCGGCCCAGGTGCGGATCGAGGCAGGCGGCCAGGTCTGGGTGGCCTCGGGCGACTACAAGCGCCAGCCCGACCCCACGTGCGCGCCGTTCGAGGTGGTGCCCTGCGACGTGTTCATCACCGAGGCCACGTTCGGGCTGCCGGTCTACCGGTGGCCTGATACCACGGAGGTCGCGCGCGAGATCGTGGCCTGGCGCGACCAGTGCGGCGCACGCGGGGAGGCGGCGGTGCTGCTGTGCTACGCGCTGGGCAAGGCGCAGCGGCTGCTGGCCGAACTGGGCCGCGTGACCGACCAGCCGGCCTGGCTGCACGGCGCGGTGGCCACGGGCGTGGAGGTGTATCGCCAGGCCGGCATCGACATGTTGCCCACGCACCCGGTGGCGGACGCCGACAAGGGCAGCGAGTTCGCCGGCCGTCTCGTACTGGCGCCGCCCTCGGCGGCCGGCAGCCCGTGGATGAAACGCTTCCGCAAATCGCAGGTCGGCTTCGCGTCGGGCTGGATGCGCATCCGCGGCAACCGGCGGCGCCGCAACTACGACCGCGGCTTCCAGGTGTCGGACCACGCCGACTGGCCCGCCCTGATGCGGACCATCCGAGAGACCGGCGCGCGGCGGGTGATCGCCACCCATGGCAACACCGACGCCATCATCCGCGCGCTCAACGAGGACGGCATTGCCGCCCAAGCGTTCCGCACCGATTACGGGGACGAGTCGTGAAGCGGTTCGCCGCGCTCTACCGGGAACTCGGCGAAGCCACCGGCACGCTCGACAAGCGCGCGGCGCTGGTCGCCTATTTCCGCGACGCGCCGCCGGAAGACGCCGCCTGGGCGCTGTGGCTGCTGTCGGGCGGCAAGCTGCGACGCATTGCCGGCAGCGGCGAACTGCGGCAGTGGATCGTGGAGGCCAGCGGCCACCCGGCGTGGCTGGTGGAGGACAGCTACCACCACGTCGGCGATCTGGCCGAAACCGCGACGCTGCTGCTGGACGACCCGACGGAACAGGACGACCGCCCCCTGCACGACTGGATCGAAAACACGTTGCTGCCCGTGGCCGGCGGCACGCCCGATGCCCGGCGCGAGGCGGTGCTGTCGGGCTGGAGGGTGTTGGGGTTCGACGAGCGCCTGGCGTTCAACAAGCTGTTGACCGGCGCGCTGCGCATCGGCGTGTCCCAGCGGACCGTGCAGCAGGCGCTGGCCGAGATGTCGGGCATCGACATCGCCCGCATCGCGCAGCGCATGCTGGGCGAATGGCGGCCGTCGCCGGGATTCCTCACGCAGCTGCTTTCACCCGACGAACTGCCCGGCGACCGCCAGCAGCCGTACCCGTTTTTCCTAGCCTCGCCGTTGGAGCAGGAGGCCGCGGCCCTCGGCGCGATCGACGACTGGCTGCTGGAGTGGAAGTGGGACGGCATCCGCCTGCAGCTGATCCGTCGAGAGGGCGAGGTCGCGCTTTGGTCGCGCGGCGAGGAGCGCCTGGACGGTCGTTTTCCCGAGATCGAGGCGGCCGCCGCCACGCTGCCGGACGACTGCGTGATCGACGGCGAACTGCTGGCCTGGCACGGCGAGGGCGACCAGCCGCAGCCGTTCACCGCGTTGCAGACGCGCATCCAGCGCCGCAAGCCGGGACCGAAGACGCTGGCGTCCACCCCGGTCCGGGTGCTGGCCTACGACCTGCTCGAACACGCCGGCGACGACTGGCGCGAGCGGCCGCTGCTGGAGCGCCGGGCCCGCCTGGCCGAGGTGCTCGCGGTGCACGCCGATCCACACATCGCGCTGTCGCCGCAGGTGGAGGCGGGCGGGTGGGACGAGGCCGCGCAGCTGCGCGACGCCGCGCGCGAACGTGGGGTGGAGGGGCTGATGCTCAAGCGCGCCGATTCCACCTACCAGTCGGGGCGGCGCCGTGGCGACTGGTGGAAGTGGAAGGTCGATCCGCTGACCATCGATGCCGTGCTGATCTACGCGCAGGCGGGCCACGGCCGGCGCAGCAACCTGTACACCGACTACACCTTCGGGCTGTGGGACGGCGATGCGCTGGTGCCGGTCGCCAAGGCGTACTCGGGGCTGGACGACAAGGAGATCGCGAAGCTCGACCACTGGATCCGCCGGAACACGCTCGAGCGCTTCGGCCCGGTGCGCTCGGTGCAGGCGGTGCACGTGTTCGAGCTGGGCTTCGAGGCGGTGAACCGGTCCACGCGGCACAAGTCGGGCATTGCGGTGCGCTTCCCGCGGATCCTGCGCTGGCGCCATGACAAACCGGCCGCGGAGGCCGACCGGCTGGACACGCTGAAGGCGCTGGCGCGATGACGGCCGCACGTGATGGCGCGCCCTCGGGACGCGCGCTGACGGCGGCACGCAAGCGCCTTGGCGACTGGTTTGCGGAGCGGGGCTGGAAGCCCTTACCGTTCCAGCGCCGGATGTGGGGGCTGTATCTCGACGGTGGCTCCGGGTTGCTGCACACGCCGACCGGAAGCGGCAAAACGCTGGCCGCGTTCGGTGGGCCGTTGATCGAGGCGCTGGCGTCAGCGCCGGCGCGTGGGCCCGGCGCGCAGTCGGCTGCATCGAAACGACGCCGGGTGTCGCCGGACGCCTCGCTGAAGGTGCTGTGGGTCACGCCGTTGCGGGCGTTGGCGGCGGACACGCTGCGGGCGCTGCGCGAGCCGATCGACGCCCTGGGTCTGGACTGGCAGGTCGGCCTGCGCACCGGGGACGCGTCGGCGCGCGACCGTCGCCTCGCGCGCGCGGGGCGGCTGGACGTGCTGGTCACCACGCCCGAATCGCTGTCGCTGCTGCTGTCCTACCCCGACACCGCCGCGCACTTTGGCGGGCTGCAGTGCGTCATCGTCGACGAGTGGCACGAGCTGCTGGGCAACAAGCGCGGCGTGCTGCTGCAACTGGCGTTGGCGCGGTTGCGTGCACTGGCGCCCACGCTGCGCATCTGGGGCCTGTCGGCGACGCTGGGCAACCTGGAGGAGGCGCGCGACGTGCTGCTGCCGCACCGGCCCGACGCGCCACTGGTCGCGGGCGTGCGGCCGCGGCCGATGACCCTGCACACGCTGATCCCGCCCCCGGGAACGCGCTTCCCGTGGGCCGGCCACCTGGGGTTGTCGCAGTTGTCGCGCGTGGTCGACCAGCTGTTCACGCAGCGCACCAGCCTGCTGTTCACCAACACCCGCGCGCAGGCCGAGCTGTGGCACCAGGCGTTGTCGGCGGTGTGGCCCGAGCCGCTGGATACGTTGGCCCTGCACCACGGGTCGCTCGACCCCAAGCTGCGCGCCGCGGCGGAAGCCGGCCTGCGCGACGGCAGCGTCCGCTGCGTGGTGGCGACTTCGAGCCTTGACCTGGGCGTCGACTTCCCGGCGGTCGACCAGGTGCTGCAGGTCGGCAGCCCCAAGGGCGCGGCGCGGATGCTGCAGCGCGCCGGGCGCGCGCGCCACCGGCCCGGCGAGTCCGGCGAGATCGTCTGCGTGCCATCGCATGCGCTGGAGCTGGTCGAGTACGCGGCCGCCCGTCGCGTCGTGGCGCGCGGTGAGATCGAAGCACGCCCGCCGCCGCGCCTGAGCCTGGACGTGCTCGCCCAGCACTGCGTGACGCTGGCGCTCGGTGGCGGGTTCGACCGCGATGCACTCCTGGCCGAAGTACGCGGCACGCACGCGTTCGCCGGCCTCGACGAGGCGGCGTGGCAGGCCGTCCTCGACTTCATCGTGCAGGGCGGTCGGGCGCTCGAGCACTACCCGGATTTCCGGCGCGTGGTGCGCGACGACGACGGTCTCTACCGGGTGGAGGACCGACGCGTCGCGTTCCGGCACCGCCTGTCGATCGGCACCATCACCAGCGACGGTTCGGTGTCGGTGAAGTACCTCAAGGGCGGCGGGCTGGGGTCGGTGGAGGAGAGCTTCATCGCGCGACTGCGGCCGGGCGATCGCTTCCAGTTCGCCGGACGCAGTCTGGTGCTGGTGCGGCTGGAGAACATGACGGCGTACGTGCGGCGCGCCACGAGCAACGACGGCCGCGTACCGAAGTGGGCAGGCGGGCGGATGCCGTTGTCGTCGGAACTCGCCCACGAGGTGCAGGCGGTGCTGGCCGACCCGGACGCCAGCCCCGAGATGCGCGCGATGCGGCCGCTGCTGGCGCTGCAGTCCGAGCTTTCGTCGCTCCCCGTCCCCGGCCGTCTGCTGGTGGAAACGGCGCGCCGTCGCGACGGGCGCCACCTGTTCCTGTTTCCGTTCGCCGGCCGGCTGGTGCACGAGGGCCTGGCCGCACTGCTGGCGCTGCGTTGGGGTCGGCTGCGTCGAAACACCTTCAGCTTGGCATTCAACGACTACGGGTTGGCGCTGTCGCCGGCCGGCGAGGACATGCTGGACGAGCTGGAACTGCAGGCCATGCTCACGCCTGACGGGCTGGAGGACGACCTGCGCGAGAGCCTCAACCTGGGCGAGCTGGCGCGACGCCAGTTCCGCGAGGTCGCGCGCATCGCCGGGCTGCTGCCGCCGTCGCTGCCCGGGCGTACGCCACGTTCGATGCGGCAGTTGCAGGCCTCCAGCGGCCTGCTGTTCGATGTACTTCGCCAGCACGACCCGGGCCACCTGCTGCTGGAGCAGGCCGAGCGCGAAGTGTTCTCCAGCCAATTGGAGGTGCGTCGGCTGCGCGAGGCACTCGACGCGCTGTCCGGGCTGCCGGTCGACCTGCGCGCGCCGCGCAGCCTGACGCCGCTGTCGTTCCCGCTGTGGGCCGAAAGCCTGCGCGGCCAGCTCAGCACCGAGGACTGGAGCACGCGCGTGGCCCGCGCCGCGCAGCAACTGGAGCAGCGCCATGGCGCCTGAAGCGGCCGGCGCGAGCGTGCTCGATCTCATCATTGCCGGGCAGCCCATGCGCCTGCTGGGCGACCGCGCGCTGTACTGGCCCGCGCGGCAGCGGCTGATGATCGCCGACCTGCACCTCGGCAAGGGCGACGTGTTCCGCCGGGCGGGCATCAGCCTGCCGGCGGGCGGTACGTCGGACGACCTGTCGCGCCTGGAGCGGCTGATGGAGGCCAGCGGCGCACGCGAGCTGTGGATGCTCGGCGACGTGCTGCACGGCCCCGCCAACGACACGGCGTGGCAGCGCACGTGGCGGCAATGGCGCGAGCGGCACGCCGGGTTGCAGGTGGCGGCGCTGGTCGGCAACCACGACCGCGCGCTGGCCCGGGCCGACCTCGGCATCGATCTGCTGGGCGAGGCGATCGACGAGGGGCCGTTCGCGTTCCGCCATGCACCCGAGGAGCACCCGTCGCTGCACGTGCTGTGCGGCCACCTGCACCCGTGCGTGTCGCTGCCCGGCATGCGCCGGCGCTGGCCCGTGTTCTGGCTGCGGCCGGGGCTCACCATGCTGCCGGCGTTCTCGGCCTTCACCGGCGGCGCACTGATCGCGCCACGCACCGGCGAGGCCGTCGCGATCTGCGTGCAGGGACAACTGACGGTGCTGCGCGGGTAGGGGATCCGGCGGGCGTGTGTAGAATGCGGCGCTCTGCAGCGCCGTCGAAGTCGCCCGGCGCGTCCTCCAGCGAGTCGCCATTCCCGTGTCCACGCCGCCCTAGCGCCTGATGCCGTTGCCGTGCCGTCCGCCATCGCGGACGCGGCCCGTGCCGCCGGTCACGCCGGCGCTCTCGCATCATTGTGGATACCGTCTCTTGAATACGCTTACCCGTCTGCGCCGTGACTGGCTCGGCAACGTTCGTGGCGACCTGCTCGCCGGCCTCGTCGTGGCTCTCGCGCTCATCCCCGAGGCCATCGCCTTTTCCATCATCGCCGGCGTCGACCCGAAGGTGGGCCTCTACGCCTCGTTCTGCATCGCGGTGGTCATTGCCTTCGCCGGTGGCCGCCCCGGCATGATTTCCGCGGCCACGGGCGCCATGGCGCTGGTGATGGTCACGCTGGTGCGCGACCACGGCCTGCAGTACCTGCTGGCCGCCACGCTGCTGACGGGTGCGCTGCAGATCGCCGCAGGCTTCTTCAGGCTGGCGCAGCTGATGCGGTTCGTTTCGCGCTCGGTGATCACCGGGTTCGTCAATGCGCTGGCTATCCTGATCTTCATGGCGCAGCTGCCGGAACTGATCGATGTGCCCTGGACGGTCTACGCCATGACCGCGGCCGGCCTGGCGATCATCTACCTGTTCCCGCGCATCACCCGCGCGGTGCCGTCGCCGCTGGTGGCGATCGTCCTGCTCACGCTGGTCGTCATCGCCCTGAAGCTGGACATCCGCACCGTTGGCGACATGGGCGCGCTGCCCGACAGCCTGCCGGTGTTCCTGCTGCCGGACGTGCCACTGACCCTGGAGACGCTGCAGATCATCCTGCCGGTGTCGATCACGCTGGCGATCGTCGGCCTGCTGGAGTCGCTGCTGACCGCGCAGATCGTCGACGACCTCACCGACACGCCCAGCGACAAGAACCGCGAGTCGACCGGGCAGGGCGTGGCCAACATCGCCGCGGGCCTGCTGGGCGGCATGGCCGGCTGCGCGATGATCGGCCAGTCGGTGATCAACGTGAAATCCGGCGGCCGCGGGCGCCTGTCGACGCTGGTCGCGGGCGTGGTGCTGTTGTTGCTGGTGGTGTTCGCCGGCCCGTGGGTGAAGCAGATCCCGATGGCGGCGCTGGTGGCGGTGATGATCATGGTGTCGATCGGTACCTTCAGCTGGGCGTCGGTGCGCGACCTGAAGACGCACCCGACGTCGTCCAGCGTGGTGATGATCGCGACCGTCGTCGTCACCGTGCTGACGCACGACCTGGCTAAGGGCGTGCTGACGGGCGTGCTGCTGTCGACGCTGTTCTTCGCGCGCAAGGTCGGCCGCGTGCTGCACGTGGGGTCGGTGTCGGCCGAGGACGGCACTGCCCGCCATTACACGGTGACCGGGCAGGTGTTCTTCGCGTCTGCGGAGACGTTTGTCGCCGGGTTCGACTTCAAGGATGTGCTGCAACGGGTGCGCATCGACGTCAGCCGCGCGCACTTCTGGGACTTGAGTGCCGTGGGCGCGCTGGACAAGGTGGTGCTCAAGTTCCGCCGCGAGGGCACCGAAGTCGAGTTGATCGGCATGAACGAGGCCAGCGCGACGCTGGTGGACCGGCTGGGCGTGCACGACAAGCCCGATGCCATCGAACGCCTGTCGGGCCACTGAGGAGCGCGCCATGACCCCGCCACTGATCCATACCGAAGGCCGCGTACTGGCCGCCATCGACCGCTCGACCTATACCGAAAGCGTCGCCCGCCATGCGGGCTGGGCCGCGGCGCGGCTGGGTGCGCCGCTGGAACTGTTGCATGTCCTGGACCGCCACCCGGAGACGGCGCCGCTGGCCGACTACAGCGGCAGCCTTGAACTGGGCGAGCAGGAGCGTCTGCTCGGCGAGCTGGCGCAGCTGGACGAACGCCGCAGCGCGCTGGCGCAGGCGCAGGGCCGCCTGCTGCTGAAGGAGGCCGAGGGGTTTGCGGCCGACCTGGGGGTCGCCGACGCCGAGGCCCGGCAGCGCCACGGCGGCCTGGTCGACACCCTGACCGAGCAGGAGCCGGGCGTTCGCCTGTTCGTACTCGGCAAGCGCGGCGAGCACGCCGACTTTGCCAAGGGCCACCTCGGCGGCCACCTGGAGCGCGTCGTGCGCGCCGTGCACCGGCCACTGCTGGTGGTGTCCCGCGCGTTCCGGCCGATCAGGCGCGTGTTGGTGGCCTTCGACGGCAGCGCGACCACCCGCAAAGGCATCGGGATGATCGCCGCCAGCCCGCTGTTCCGGGGGCTCGAGATCCGCGTCCTCATGGTCGGCGAGGACGGGGAGACGCCGCGTTCGCAGCTGCACTGGGCAAACGACGTGCTCGCGGGAGCCGGGTTCGAGGTGGCGGCCTCACTGCGCGATGGCCAGCCCGACAGCGCCATCGCCGATGCCGTCCGCGAAGAGGGCATCGACCTGCTGGTGATGGGCGCGTACGGCCATTCCCGCATCCGCCAGCTGATCGTCGGCAGCACCACGACCACCCTGTTGCGCACGTGCCAGGTGCCGGTGCTGCTGCTGCGCTGAGCGCACGGGCGCTGCCGCGTCGCCTGTGCATCACGCAGGCACGCGAGGACGCGCAGGCGCGGCTAAAGCCGGCGCACAGGCGGCCGTTACC
This sequence comes from uncultured Lysobacterales bacterium, assembly GCA_946886865.1. The sequence goes on from CAMPJI010000001.1 coordinate 94,352, forward strand.
GCCCACAAGGGAATGTGTGGCCGGTGGGTGGGCGGGGCGCGGCGGTTCGCGCCCGTTTCACGCCATCCAGTCCAGCGTCCCCGGGTGTGCTCTCGACAGGCAGCGGGGTTCATGGGCAACGCATCGCGGGAAGCAGGCTTCGAGCAGGCGCTGGTGGGGCTGGCGCACGCCATCGGCCGCGCGCCGGACTGCCATCGGCACGTGCTGCGGGTGGTGTCGGAAACCGCCGCGTCGGCACTGGATGTCGACCGGGTGAACGTGTGGCGTGTGGACGAAGCCGCCGGCGTGCTGCGATGCGTGTACGGCTTCGACCGGCGCCGCGCGCGCCATGAGCCCGAACCCGACGACCACCTCGACCTGGCCGCTCCGTATGTGACCTCGCTGCTGGGATCGCGCGTGGTGCATGCCGAGGACGTGGGCGACGCGCAGCAGGCCGACAACAGCCTGGGGCGCTACCTGCGCCGGCACGGCGTCATCGCCACCATGGACGCACCGATCCGCACCGCCGACGGCGTGGTCGGGGTTGTCTGCCACGAGATGGTGGGCGCGCCCCGCGCCTGGACGCCTTCGGAGCGTGCCTTCGCGGCCAGCATCGGCGACCACCTGGCCCTGATCCACGAACGCGAGCGCCGGACCGCCGCGCATGCGGACGTGCAGGTCACCGCCGAACAGGATCCGACCACGCGGTTGCCCAACCGGTACTGCGTCGTCGACTGGCTGCAGACGCTGGGCACCACCACCCCGGGCGCGTTGTCGACGCTGTCGGTCATCCACCTGCAGCTCGATCTCGCCGCGTGCGACGGCGATGTCGAGACGATGCTGCGCACCGCCAGCGACCGCCTGCGCCGGGCCGCCGGTGCCAACGGCCAGCTCGGTCGCATCGGCAACGACGCGTTCCTGCTGATCCCGCGGGCCGGCCTGGAAGAGGCCGCACTGGCGCCGCTGGCACGGCGGTGCCTCTCGGCGATCGAGGACGGCGATGCATTCGAGCCGGGCATGCGGTGCGGGGCCTCGGCGGGCATCGCGTTCGCGCGCGACCTGCACGCGTGGTCGCCGGAAACCCTGCTGCACCACGCCGAGCTCGCCAGCCGGCGCGCCCAGCGGCACGAGGGCGCGCGCCTGGCCCTGTTCGATACCGGCCACGTGGCATCGCTGCGGCTGTCCGCCGAGCGCGAGAACCTGGTGCGGCAGGCCTTTGCGCGACAGGATTTCGAGGTCCACTTCCAACCGGAGGTCGACCTGGAGACGGGGCGCTGCCTGTCGGCCGAAGCGTTGCTGCGCTGGCACCGCGACGGCGCCTGGGTGCCGGCAGCGGAGTTCATCGACGTGATCGAAGCCAGCGACCTGGTCATCCCGGTGGGCCGCTGGGTGCTGGAGCGCGCCTGCCAGCTGGCCTCGCGCTGGTCCGATGCCACGTTGCGCGTCCGCGTGAACGTGTCCGCGCGCCAGTTCGACGACGCCTGCCTGGTCGAACAGGTGGCCGGTGCACTGCATCGCAGCCGGATCGCGCCGCAGCGGTTGTGCCTGGAGATCACCGAGACCGCGGTCATGGACACCGTCGGCGGCGCGGCAGCGCTGGCGCGGTTGCGCGCCCTGGGCGTCGGCCTGGCCATCGACGATTTCGGCACCGGGCACTCCTCGCTCGCCTACCTCAAGGCACTGCCCATCGACACGATCAAGATCGACCGGTCGTTCGTACGGGCGCTGCCTGACGACCCGTTCGACCAGGCCATCCTGGAGGCCGTCGTGCACATGGCGCGGCGGCTTGGACTGGAGGTGGTGGCCGAGGGCGTGGAAGACGAGCGCCAGCGTGAGGCGCTGCTGCAACTGGGGGTGAGGCGGGCACAGGGGTTCCTGTTTTCCCGGGCCCTGCCGCCCGAACGCTTCAGCGATTTCATCGGGGGACGCCGGGTGGCATCGGGTGCAGGTCCGCTGCACTAGCGGCGCACGCGACGTTGACGCCGACACGACCATGATCGCCCCCTTTGCCCGCGCCACCACGGCTCCTGCCCGCATGACCGCTTCGTACCCATGAGCACCGACGACACCGTCGCCGACCCGTTGAGGGCGCGCGACGTCCGATCGCCGGTCAGTGCAATGCTGGCCCTGTTCCGCAGCTCGTGGTCGCGGCTGGAACCGGCCGATCGCGACAAGCTGGTGCACCTCCAGGTCTCGGTGACGCAGCCGGCGATGGCCAGCGTGATGCTGGGTGGCGCGCTGCTGCTGGTCCTGCTGGGCGTGCTCGAGGTGCTCGGCTGGATCGGGGGCATCGGTTACCCGCCGGCCGCGTCGATCGTGGCCGGCGTGCTCCTGGCGTTCATGCCGCTGGTGGTGTGGCATCAGTCCCGCTGGTACGTGCGGCTGGGCCTGCTGCTGCTCTACACGGTGGTGCTCGGCGTGTTCCTGTCGATCCCGCTGCCCGGCTCGATCCCGCAGCTGGCATTCCGGACCGGCCTGTTCAACATGCTGCCGATCGCGATGCTCGCGCTGCTGGTGCGGCGTCGGGCGATGGTGCTGTTCGTGGCGACCGTGCTGGCGCTGAGCCTGGTGCGGGTGGAGCTGCACGGCGCGCCGGCCGCCGGCGAGGCGATGTACTGGGTGTACATCGTCGCCACGCTGGCGTTCGGCTGGATGCTGCGGCGTTACCGGTCGGAATTCGCCGCCCGTGCCTACCTGCAGAGCATGCACCTGTGGTGGCAGGCACGCACCGACCCGCTGACCGGCCTGCTCAACCGCAGCGGCTGGGAGGCCGTGGCGGCGCAGTCGCTGGACAGCGGTGCAGGCGGACGGGCACGCGGGCGCACGGGATGCCTGGTGTTCCTGGACATCGACCACTTCAAGCAGGTCAACGACACCCACGGCCACCACGCCGGCGACGATGCGCTGGCGGAGTTGGGCCGCATCATCCGCAGCCGCCAAGGCAAGGGCTACGTGGCCGCGCGGCTGGGCGGGGAGGAGTTCGTGGTGCTGGCGCGAACGGCGTCGCTGCAGGAGGCACTGCGCTTCGCAGAGCGCGTGCGAGCCGATTTCGCCCTTGCGCAGGAGGCGCTGGGATGCACGCTCAGCGGCGGCGTGGCCGAGCGCCTGCCGGGAGAGGCGCTGTCGTCCATGCTGCGGCGCGCCGACGAGGCCCTGTACCGCGCCAAGAGCACCGGTCGCGACCGCCTGCTGGTGGCGGCGCCCGGCGAGGACGCGGCGCCCGGGCCCCACGCCTGAGGCGGCAGGCGCGGGTTACCAGGCCGTCGCCAGTACCGCTGCGCAGTCGGCGTCCACCTTGAGCGTGGCCAGGGCATCGGCCCGCGTGACGCCGCGGGTCAGGATGGCCAGCGGTTTGCCGGCCTCGCGAGCCGCGCGAGCGAAGCGGTAGCCCGAATAGACCATCAACGAGGACCCCACGACCAGCATCGCATCGGCATCCGACAGCGCCGCCGCCGCCCGCTCCACGCGGTCGCGCGGCACGTTCTCGCCGAAGAACACGACATCGGGCTTGAGCATGCCGCCGCAGGAGCGGCAGGGCGCGACCCGGAAGTCCGCGATGTCGTCGTCGGCCACGTCGGCATCGCCGTCGGGCGCGCGAGTGGCGATGCGCTCGCCCCACCCGGGATTGAGGCCCACCAGCTCGGCCTGGAGCGCGGCACGCGGCATGGTCCTGCGGCACTGCAGGCACACCACCTGGCCGATCCGGCCGTGCAGGTCGATCACGTCGCGGCTGCCGGCGCGCTGGTGCAGCCCGTCGACATTCTGGGTGACCAGGGCGGTGACATGACCGGCATGCCCCGCCTGGGCAATCGCGATGTGCGCGGCGTTGGGACGCGCCCCGTCCACCATCGGCCAGCCCACGACGCTGCGCGCCCAGTAGCGCGCGCGCATGGCGGCATCGCCGGTGAACGCCTGGTAGGTGATGGGCGCGCTCCGCTTCCAGGCGCCGTCTGCACCCCGGTAGTCGGGAATGCCCGAGGCGGTGCTGCAGCCGGCACCGGTCAGGACGAACACGCGCCGATGCGCCGCCAGCCAGTTGCGCAGGCACGCGGCCGCCCCGGCCCCCATGTCAGTCGCGGGGAGCCCGGGGTGCGCCGCCGGTGGCCTTGCGCGCGGCGGCCTTGGCGGGTGCGGGTGAGCCGGCCTTCTTTGTCGCCTTCTTTGCGGCCTTCTTTCCGCCCCCCGGTTTCGCAGCAGGTGTCCGCGACGCGGTCCGGGCGGCGGAGGTCCGGGTCGCGGGCCGACTGCGGGCCGCGGCGGGGGGCGCATCGACAGCGTGTCGGCGCAGTTCGGCGGTCAGCGCATCGACACGGCGGCTGAGTGCCGCCAGATCGTCGCGGTCGGGCACGCCCAAGCGGACCAGGGTGCGATGCACGCGCTCTTCGAATCCTTTCTCCAGGCGGTCCCAGGTGTCGGTTGCGCGCTCACGGGCACTCTCGACCGTGCTTTCGACATTGCGTCGCACCGATTCGGCTTGGACCCCGGCCACTCGACGTGCGTGCTGCTCCAGGCCCAGGCCCTCCCTGACAAGGCCCTCGAACAGCCGGGTGCCTTCGGCCTGCGCGCGGTTGAACGCGCCGATGCCGGCCAGCCAGATCTGCTCGGCCGACTCGCTCAACGAGCGGGACAGCTGTTCGGCCTGTGAAGCGGGCCGCCCGGTGTCCCGGGTGGAGCCCGCGGCGGGGCGGCGTGCGGATGTCGTACGTGGGCGTCGCGTGGCCATGGGGCCTCCGGGGCAGGGTGTCACCGCACCATCGGAGCGCGGGCTAGAGTTTTCACACCAGCGCGGCCACCGGCGCACATCGCCCTGGGGCCGGACCCGTGTGCGGTCAGCCGAACCGCTCGCCGAGCACGCGGTGGATCTCGCTCTCGATCGGGCCCTTCATGGCGCTCAGAAGGAATCCCAGTTGCGCGGTGACGTGCAGCTCCTGCGGCGCCAGAGCGATGCGGCCGTCGACGCCGCTGCGACTGAAATTGAGGATGTCGCCCTGCCACGTGCAGGTCACGCCGAAGCGCTCCACGAGCTTGTCGGCCACCTCCTGTACCGCCAGGCGGGCCTGTGCGGGCGGGAGGGAGTGGGCATGGCGGATGTCGATGCTGGAC
>CAMPJI010000002.1 GCA_946886865.1 uncultured Lysobacterales bacterium
GGCCATTGCGCGTAAAATCGAGCGCTTAGCCTAGCGGAACCCGGCCTTGAATGGTGACCTCGCAGCCCGTGCCCGTTGACCCGTCCCGTCCCGCATCCGCCACGGGCCTGGCCGACAGCGGGCGTCGCGTGTTCGAGATCGAGGGCCAGGCGCTGGCCGCGGTGGCCGCCCGGCTGGACGGTGCATTCACCGCCGCCTGCCAGCTGATGCTGTCGGCCAAGGGCCGGGTGGTGTGTACCGGCATGGGCAAGTCAGGACACGTGGCCCGCAAGATCGCCGCCACCCTGGCCTCCACCGGAACGCCCGCCTTCTACGTGCATCCCGGCGAAGCCGCCCATGGCGACCTGGGGATGGTCACTGACGCGGACGTGGTGCTGGCGCTGTCGTACTCGGGTGAAAGCGACGAGATCCTGCTGCTGTTGCCGGTGCTGCGCCGCCAGGGCAACAAGCTCGTGGCCATGACCGGTCGGCCGCAGTCGTCGATGGCGCGCGAGGCGGATGTGCACCTGGACGTGAGCGTGCCTGCCGAGGCGTGCCCGCTGGACCTGGCGCCGACGGCCAGCACCACCGCCTCGCTTGCAATGGGCGATGCGCTGGCGGTGGCGTTGCTGGAAGCGCGCGGCTTCACCGCCGACGACTTCGCCCGCTCCCACCCCGCCGGCGCGCTCGGCCGCCGCCTGCTGCTGCATATCGCCGACATCATGCATGCCGGTGACGAGGTGCCACGCGTCGGCGCCGACGCGACCCTCAGCGAAGCGCTGGTGGAGATGAGCCGGAAGCGCCTGGGCATGACCGCGGTGGTCGACGGCGACGGACGCCTGCTCGGGCTCTACACCGACGGCGACCTGCGGCGCAGCCTGGATGATGCCGATGTCGACCTGCGCACCACGCGCATCGACCAGGTGATGACCCGCGCCCCGCGCACGATCAGCGCCGATGCGTTGGCCGTGGAGGCCGCACAGCTGATGGAGGCGCACAAGATCAGCGGCCTGCTGGTGGTGGACGCACACCAGCGGGTGGTCGGCGCCCTCAACATTCACGACCTGTTGCGCGCCCGGGTGGTGTAAAAGCCGCCCTGCTCCGGTTCCGAGTCGCTGGACCCAGAACTGGCGGACACGTTTCCACTCGTACGCCCGGTGCAGGAAGCACGCGGTAGTCCGCCTCCGCCCACACAGGCTCCGCGCTCTATACGGAAGGGCATGCGGTGTTCCGACCAGACGCTCCGCTCTTCGCGGTCCCCGCCCACAACCCAAGCCATCGATGCCCTACAGCCACCTCAACGATTACCCCGCCGACATCCGTGAGCGCGCCTCGCGCGTGCGGCTGGCCTGTTTCGACGTGGACGGCACGCTGACGGACGGGCGGCTGACCTTCGACACCGAGGGTCGCGAGCTCAAGTCGTTCCACGTGCATGACGGGATGGGGCTGGTGATGCTGCGCCAGGCCGGCATCGCGGTGGCGCTGGTGACGGCACGGCCGAGCCCCGTGGCCGAGCGGCGCGCAGCGGAGCTGGGCATCCAGGCATTCACGCGCGTCGCCGACAAGCTGGCCTGCGTGCGTGAACTGGCAAACGGGCTCGGCGTGCCTCTGGAGGCGGTTGCCTTCATGGGTGATGACCTCCCCGACCTGCGTGTGATGCCCCACGTCGGATTGTCGATCGCACCGGCCAACGCGCACCCGTGGGTCGGCGAGCGCGTGCACTGGCGCAGCGCGCGGGCCGGCGGCGACGGTGCCGTGCGCGAGGTGTGCGACCTGTTACTGGCTGCCCAGGGCCACGCCGAACGGATGCTCGCCGAGGCACTGCCCTCCGGGGTGCAGGCATGAACTGGCGCGCGATGCTCATCCTGGTCCTGGTGGCCGGCGCGGCCGTGAGTGGCTGGTCCCTGTGGTCGCAGCGCACGCCCGCCTCGGCCGCGCCGGAGCCGGGTGGCCTGCCGGACTACGTGCTCAACGAGTTCGAACTGGTGGTCCTCGACGAGCAGGGCCGGGAGTCGTTCGCGCTGAAGGCGCCCGAGCTCAGCCGCGACCCGGGCGTGAGGACCATGGACATCCGCACGCCCGTGTTCACCATCCCCGACGGCGACGCGCAGGACCGCACGGTGGGCGCGTGGGTGGTGCGTTCCCGGACCGGCTGGATCAGCGCCGACGGTGACGAGCTGCGGCTGCGTGGCGACGTCCGTGCCGACAGCCGCGGCGCCGACGGCCCGGTCGCCCTGCGCACGCAGGAGCTGAACGTCTTCCCGGAGACCGACCGCGCGACGTCAGCGGTTGAGGTCACAGTCACGGAGCCGGGTTTTATACTGGCCGGTCACTCGCTCGAGGCCGATCTGGCATCGGGCAACATCCGCCTACAGGACCCCAAGGCACGCTATGAACGTACTCCCCGCTAGCCTGCTGGCGCTGCTGCTGGCCTCGGCCACGCTGTTGCCGGGCCCCGCGTCGGCCCGCTCGTCCGACCGCAACAAGCCCATGGACATCGAGGCCGGCTATTCGGACTACTCCATGGACGACCGCCGACCCACCGTGCTGACCGGCGGGGTCACCATCACCCAGGGCACGCTGGACATCCGGGCGAACCGCGCCGACATCACCCAGCGCAACGGCGAGGCGGTGCGCGCGGTGCTCAGTGGCGGCCCGGTGCGGCTCAACCAGCAGCTCGATGACGGCAAGCCGATGGACGCGGTGGCGGCCAAGGTGGACTACGACCTGCGCAACGAGATCGTCGTCTTCACCGGCGATGTCAGCATCTCCCAGCCCAGCGGCAGCATCAGCGGCCAGCGCATCGTCTACAACATGCGCACCGGCCAGGTGCAGGGCGGCGGCGAAGGCGCCGGCCGCGTCAAGATGCGCATCATGCCGCGCAACACGGGTGCGGATGCGGACGCCGCCAGCGACGGGGACGCAGGCTGATGCTGGTGGCGAAGGGCCTGCGCAAGGCCTACCGCTCGCGCGAAGTGGTGCGCGACTTCGGCCTGACGCTGGACGCGGGCGAAGTCGTGGGCCTGCTGGGCCCCAACGGCGCGGGCAAGACCACCTGCTTCTACATGATCGTCGGCCTGGTGCCGGCCGACGCCGGGCAGATCGTGCTCGACGGCAAGGACATCACGTCAGAGCCGATGTACGCGCGTTCCAAGTACGGCGTGGGCTACCTGCCGCAGGAGCCCTCGGTGTTCCGCAAGCTCAGCGTCGCCGACAACATCCGGCTGGTGCTGGAGCTGCGCGAGGACCTCAACGCGGCCGGCCGCGAGCGTGAACTCGCCAGCCTGATGGACGAGCTGCAGGTCACGCACGTGGCCGACCAGATCGGCGCCAGCCTGTCGGGCGGCGAACGGCGCCGGGTGGAAATCGCGCGCGCGCTGGCGACCAAGCCGCGGCTGATGCTGCTCGACGAGCCGTTCGCCGGTGTCGACCCGATCTCCGTCGGCGAGATCCAGCGCATCGTGTCGCACCTCAAGGGCCGCGGTATCGGCGTGCTGATCACCGACCACAATGTCCGCGAGACCTTGGGAATCTGCGACCGCGCGTATATCCTCAGCGACGGCGGCGTGCTCGCGCAGGGGGCTCCGGACGCGCTGCTGGCAAATCCCGATGTCCGTCGCGTTTACCTGGGCGAAACCTTCAAGCTCTGATCCGGTCGTGGCCGGAGCCGCCGTCCCTGCCGGGACGGAGAAGGGTTTCGGTGCAATGCGCTCCCGGGCGCGCGACGCGGCCGCCGGCCGTCTCCTGTCGCGTTAGCCCTCCACGATGAAGCCCCGCCTCCAAGCCTCCCTCGGACAGCACCTGGTGATGACGCCGCAACTGCGGCAGGCGATCCGCCTGTTGCAGCTTTCGGCCGTGGAGCTGGAGGCCGAACTGGTGGAAGCCGTCGAGAGCAACCCGCTGCTCGATTGGACCGAGACGGCCATCGCGACGGGCGATGCCCCTGCGACCGCATCCGCCGACGGCAACGGCGCCGCGGAACCCGCCCAGGAGGCGGCGGACTGGGGCCCGGGCGATGGCGAACCGTGGTACGAGCGCAACGGCCCGTCCGACCAGGACGATGAGGGCGCGCTTGCAGAACAGGTCGCCGAGCACGAGAGCCTGCACGACCACCTGTTATGGCAGTTGCACCTGAGCCACCTCTCGCCACGCGACCGCCAGATCGGCGTCGCGCTGATCGAAGCGATCGAGGACGATGGCTACCTGCGCGAGCCGCTTGCCGCCATCGCCGCCACGCTGGCCCCGGAGATCGAAGCGGGCGAAGAGGAAATCGCCACTGTCCTGCACCAGATCCAGCGGTTCGATCCGGTCGGCGTGGGTGCGCGGGACCTGGGTGAATGCCTGCGCCTGCAACTGGAGCCGCTGCCGGACGACACGGCGGGCAAGGCGCTCGCCGCCCGACTTGCCGGTGCGCCGCTGGAACGGCTGCCGCGGATCGGCGTCGCCGGCGTAGCGGCCGAACTCAGACTGGATGCGTGCGAGGTCGAAACCGCGGTGCAGCTGCTGCGATCGCTCGACCCGCGGCCCGGCGCGCAGATCGGGCCGATCAGCCACGACACGTACGTGGCCCCGGACGTGGTGATCTGGCGCCAGCACGGCCTGTGGCGGGTGGCGCTGGCCGACAGCATGCGCCCGAAGGTCTCGATCCATCGCGGGTACGAAGGCATGATCCGCCACGCCTCCGCCTCGGACGCCAGCTACCTGCGAGGCCACCTGCAGGAAGCGCGCTGGCTGCTCAAGAGCCTGGAGGCGCGCGGCGAAACCCTGTTGAAAGTGGCCCGCTGCCTGCTCCGCCAGCAGGCCGGGTTCCTGGAATTCGGTGACAGCGCACTGAGACCGTTGACGCTGCGCGAGGTGGCGGCCGAGATCGGACTGCACGAGTCCACCGTGTCGCGTGCCATCGCCCGCAAGTTCGCGCGCACGCCGCGCGGCACCGTGCCGCTGCGCGCGTTCTTTGCCTCCGGCATCGACACCGGCTCCGGCGGCGAGGCGTCCAGCACCGCGATCCAGGCCATGATCCGGCAGCTGATCGACGCCGAGAACCCGCGCAAACCGCTCTCGGACGCGCGCCTGGCCGAGTCGCTCAAGGCGACCGGCGTGCCCGTCGCTCGCCGCACCGTCGCCAAGTACCGTGAGGCGATGAGCATTCCCTCGTCGCAGGATCGCGTGCGCATGGGGTAGGTCCCCGGCACCTGCGGCGGCGGGCCGTAGATCCGCCGCACGCGCCCTGTCGACGCACACGCAGAACCCCCTGCACCTGCCCCCTACCGGCCCCCGGTGCCTGCGATATGCTGTCGGTCCCGTCGCGAGCAGGAGGTTGAAGATGCGCATCGAAACCCACGGCCAGCAGATCGACGTCACCCCTGCCCTGCGCGATTACGTGGAAGCCAAGCTGGCCCGCCTGGGCCGCCATTACGAGCACCCGTTCGATGTGCGCACCCAGCTGAGCCTGGACAAGCCCGACCACCGGGCCGAAGCCACGGTGAGCATCGCCGGGCGCACGCTGCACGCCGACGCCAACGCCATCGACATGTACGCGGCCATCGACCTGCTGGCCGACAAGCTCGACCGGCTGCTGATGAAGCACAAGGAAAAGATGGTCGACCACCACCGCGGCGAAAGCCTGGCCCGCACCGGCGAACTGGGCTGACACATGCCCCTGGGGGAACTGCTCAGCGCCGACCGGATCGCGATCCTGGTCGAGCCCGGCAACCGCGCGGCCGTCCTGGAGACGGCCGCACGGCTGTTGGCGGACGACCTGCCCGGCAGCACCGGTGCCACGCTCGTTGCGACGATTGCCGACAGCCTGCGCGCGCGCGAGCGCCTGGCCAGCACGGCCATCGGCCATGGCGTGGCGATCCCGCACGGCCGGCTGCCCGGCCTGGAGGCCAGCCGCGGGGCGTTCCTCAGACTGGCCCAGCCGGTGGAATTCGATGCTGCGGATGGCCAACGTGTCGACCTGGTAATGGCGCTCGCGGTGCCCGAACACTACGTCCAGCAGCACTTGGCGCAACTGGCGGAGATCGCCGAGCACTTTGCCTCCGCGACCTTCCGTGACCAGTTGCGCCGCGCCACCAGCGCGAGCCAGCTCAGCGGCCTGCTGCTGGCCGGGTCACCCGGGAAAAGCCACGCCGGAGCCGCCCCTTGAATGCCAGCATCAGCGCCGGCGCGCTGTTCGAGCACCAGCGCGAGCGCCTCGACCTGCGCTGGCTCGCCGGCCAGGACGGCCAGGGCCGGGTGGTTGAAGCGGTGGAAACCGTGGCCCGCCGCCCGTCGCTGGCCGGCTACCTCAACACCATCTACCCCAACCGCGTGCAGATCCTGGGGACCGAGGAACTGGCGTGGCTGGACACGCTGGACTCGCGCCACCGCTGGGAGACGATCGAGAAGATCATGCAGTACCGGCCACTGGCGCTGGTCATCAGCAAGAACCAGTCGTGCCCGGAAGACCTGAGGCTGGCCGCCGAGGAGTCGCAGACCCCGCTGTGGAGCTCGCCGCGCCGTGGCCACGAGCTGCTCAACCACCTGCAGTACCACCTGGCGCGCACGCTGGCGCCTCGCGTCACGCTGCACGGTGTGTTCATGGAGATCTATTCGATCGGCGTGCTGATCACCGGTGACGCCGGTTCGGGCAAGAGCGAGCTTGCGCTGGAACTGATCACGCGCGGCCACCGGCTGGTGGCCGACGACGCGCCCGAGTTCACCCAGATCGCGCCGGACGTGCTCGACGGCACCTGTCCGGAGATGCTCCAGGACCTGCTGGAGGTCCGCGGCCTTGGCGTGCTGAACATCCGAGAGATGTTCGGCGACACCACGGTCAAGGGGAACAAGTACCTGCGCCTGATCATCCACCTGACCAAGCCGATGGACGAGCCACTGCCCGGCGGCATCGAGCGCCTGACCGGCGACACCGGCACCCGCCGCGTGCTGGATCTGGACGTGCCGATGATCACCCTGCCCGTCATGCCCGGCCGCAACCTGGCGGTGTTGGCCGAGGCCGCCACCCGCTTGCACAGCCTGCGGATGAAGGGGCTGGACCCCGCGGCGGCCTTCATCGCGCGTCACAGCAATTTTCTCGAACGGGGCGAGTCGTGAGCGGCGGCACCATGACCCTGGAAGACCCCGCGCGCGCGCTGGTGATCGTCAGCGGGATGTCGGGGTCGGGCAAGTCGGTGGCGCTCAACACGTTCGAGGACCTGGGCTTCTACTGCGTCGACAACCTGCCGGCCGAGCTGCTGCCGCAGTTCGTGCGCAGCGTGCAGGGCGGCGAAGGCGCACCCGCGAAACTGGCCGTCGGCATCGACGTGCGCAACCGGCACAGCGACCTGGCCGACATCCCCGGCTCATTGTCTGCGGTCGGTGCGATGGGGCTGGACCCGAAGCTGGTGTTTTTCGAAAGCCGCGACGATGCGTTGATCAAACGCTATGCCGATACACGTCGGCGCCATCCGCTCAGCCACCTGGGCCTGTCGCTGGCCGATGCGATCTCGCTGGAGCGGCAGGTGCTCAAACCGCTGCGGCAGATCGCCGACCGTGTCCTGGACACCAGCGACCTCAATGTCCACCAGTTGCGGCGCCAGGTCATCACCGAGTTCGGCCTCGGTAGCGACAGCACCGTGTCATTGCTGTTCGAGTCCTTCGCTTACCGCCACGGCGTGCCCGCCGACGCGGACTTCGTGTTCGACGCACGCTGCCTGCCCAACCCGCACTGGAACGCCACGCTGCGCCCGCTGTCGGGGCGCGATGAGGCCGTGGCCGACTACCTGGAAGCCGAGCCCGATGCGATCCGTTTTGTCGAGCAGGTCAGCGGCTTTCTCGACACGTGGCTGCCCCGGCTCCGGGCCGACGGCACCCGCAGCTACGTGACGGTCGCGTTCGGTTGCACCGGCGGTCGGCACCGCTCGGTGTACCTGGCCGAGCGCATGGCACGCCATGCCCGCGACGCCGGCTGGGACGAAGTGGCGGTGCATCACCGCGAACTGGACTGACGGCCAACCGGGACGGCACCACACCGGGCCCCACCCGCGCGCCGCGCCGCGGAACGCACTGGCCCACCCGGCCCGCTTCCGGCCCGTAACACCGGTCTGTTAACTTGGCGGCATGGCCGTCGGCATCCTCCTCATCACCCACGAAGGCGTCGGCAGCGCGCTGCTGGCGGTCGCCACGCGGCTGTTGCGGACCCTGCCGCTGAAGGCCGAAGCGCTGGACGTGCCCTTCGATGGCGACCCCGATGCCCTGCTGCCCGTGGCGAGTGCCGCGTTGCGACGTGTCGACGGCGGCCACGGCGTGCTGGTGCTGACCGACCTGTACGGCGCCACGCCCAGCAACGTTGCCGCCAGGGTGGCGCGGCTGGGCACGCCTGTCCGTCGCGTATCGGCGCTGAGCCTGCCGATGCTGCTGCGGGTGATGAACTACGCCGAGCTGACGCTGGACGAGCTGCCCGCCGTGGCATCGGCCGGTGCGCGCAACGGCGTGATCCTGGACGACGCTTGAGTACGGCCCCCGGAAGGACACTGCGATGATCGAACGCGAACTCACCGTCTCCAATCGACTGGGCCTGCATGCCCGCGCCACCGCCAAGCTGGTGCAACTGCTGTCGGCCTGCAAGAGCAGCGCGACCCTCACCGCCAAGGGCCGCGAGGTCAACGCCAAGTCCATCATGGGTGTGATGCTGCTGGCGGCCGGCCAGGGGACGCAGGTCAAACTGCGCGTCGACGGGGAAGACGAGGCGGACGTGGCCGACAAGGTCACCGAGCTGTTCGATCGCCGCTTCGACGAAGACGCCTGAGGCCGCGTCCGGATGCGGCAGGAGTTCACCGGCCAGGGGGCGGCGCGCGGCAGCGCGCTGGGGCGCGCGCGCGTGCGCCTGCCGCATGTGCTGGAAGTGGCCGAGGAGCGCATCCCGGCTGATGCCGTGGAAGACGAACTGCAGCGGCTGCACCAGGCGATCGCCACAGTACGCGAGGAAATGCACGGCCTGCGCGACCGGCTGCATGGCGCGCTGGCGCAGGAGGTGGGCGAGTTCCTGGACCTGCACGCGCTGCTGCTGGACGACCCCGAACTGCTCAGCGGGCTGGACGAGCTGATCCGCACCGGCCGCTACAGCGCCGACTACGCACTGCGCTTGCAGCGCGATCGCATCGCCGGCGTGTTCGCCAGCATGGACGACGCCTATTTCCGCAGCCGCGTGGAGGACATCGACCAGGTCATCGGCCGCATCCACGCCGCGTTGCACCGGCGCCATGCCGACATGCAGGGGGTAGCCGGCGAGATCCTGGTCACCGACAACGTCGCCCCGGCGGAGATCGCGCAACTGCAGGCACAGGGCGTGATGGCGATCGTGACGTCCGGCGGCAGCACGCTGTCGCACAGCGCGATCCTCGCGCGCAGCCTGCACCTGCCGCTGGTCGTGGGCGCCGCGCACGTGCTGCAGAAGGTCAACGATGGCGACGTGCTGGTGGTCGATGGCGCCGGCGGCCTGGTGGTGGTGGAGCCCAATGCGGCCGACCTGCGCACACACCGCGCCCGCGTCCGCGAACTGGCGCGCGAGCGCAAGCAGCTCAACCGCCTGCGCCGGGAGCCCTCGCGCACGCTGGACGGGGTCGACATCCGCCTGTACGCCAATGCCGAATCCCGCGACGACGTGGCCGAGGCGCATGCGCTCGGCGCGGCCGGCATCGGCCTGTACCGGACCGAATTCCTGTTCCTCCAGCGCAACGAAGTACCGGACGAGGAGGAGCAGTTCCGCACGTACCGCGACGTGGTGCTCGGGATGACCGGCCGCACCGTCACCATCCGCACGCTGGACCTGGGCGCGGACAAGGCCGACCGGACCGGCCTGGTCCTGCGTGACGAGCCCAATCCCGCGCTCGGCCTGCGTGGCGTCCGGCTGTCACTGGCCCGCCCCGGGCTGCTGGACGACCAGTTGCGCGCCCTGCTGCGCGCCTCCGGGTACGGCCCGTTGCGCATCCTGGTGCCGATGGTGAGCAGCCGCGAGGAAATCCGTGCGGTGCGCGCGCGTCTCGACCGCCTGGCTGCGGAGTTGCGGGCCGACGGGTTCGAAATCGCCGACCACGTCCCGTTGGGCGCGATGATCGAGGTGCCGGCCGCGGCCATCGCGCTACCCGGCTTCATCGCCGACCTGGACTTCCTGTCCATCGGCACCAACGACCTGGTGCAGTACGTGCTGGCGGTGGACCGCAACAACGATGCGCTGGGCGAGATGTACTCCCCGCTGCATCCGGCGGTGCTGCGCCTGATACGCGATGTGATCCGCCTCGCCCAGCGCAAGGGCAAGCCGGTGGCCGTATGCGGCGAGATCGCAGGCGATGCGCGGTTCGTCCCGATGCTGCTGGCGCTGGGCCTGTCCGAACTGAGTCTGCACCCCGTCACGCTGCTGGAAGTGCGTCGCACCATCCGCGCCTGCGACCTGCAGGCGCTGAAAGCCCGGGCGCCCGCCCTGCTCAAGGCACGCGGGCGGCGGGATATCGAACGCTGGATGGCGGCCGTCGCGCCGGACCTGACCGCCTGAGGCGCGTCAGGCCGCGCGCACCGACCGACAGGCAGGCCCTGGCGCAGGCGCGCCTGCAGCCGATCAGGGCAACAATGCGCCGGTCAATGGGGTGTGCAGGGCGCGACAACTGGCGATAATGCCGCCATGAACGCGTGACGCCAGGTCGCCCTTTCGCCGCCCCCGAGGCGGCGGCGGCCGAAACCGGCTCGACGAGCCCGACCGCCGGACCACCAGGAGCGCCGCCTTGGCCGAAGCCATCCGCCACGACAAGACCTCGCGCCAGCTGCGGATGCTGTCGGACGCGCTGGACAGCGGCCGCCTGGGACCGGTGCGTCGGCTGGTCAACACCTTGTCGCCGGCCGAGATCGGCAACCTGCTCGAGTCGCTGCCACCGGCCAAGCGCGCGGTGGTGTGGGGGCTGGTCGACCCGGAGGACGACGGCGAGGTGCTGGTGCACGTCGGCGACGAGGTCCGCGAAAGCCTGCTGGCGGACATGGACCCGGACGAGATCATCGCCGCGGTCGAAGACCTCGACATCGACGACCTGGCCGACCTGGTCGAGGACCTGCCCGACACGGTCATCGACGAAGTGCTCAAGTCGATGGATCGGGAGAACCGCGACCGCCTCGAGCAGGTGCTGTCCTATCCGGAGGACACCGCCGGCCGCCTGATGAACCCGGACGTGGTGACGGTGCGCGCCGACACCACGGTGGATGTCGTGCTGCGGTTCCTGCGCCTGCGCGGCGAACTGCCCGAGCACACCGACCACCTGTACGTCGTCAGCCGGCGCCGGCAGTTGCTGGGCTGGGTCGCCCTGCAGAACCTGGTCACGCACCACCCCAACACGCCGATCAGCCACCTCATCGACGACACCTTGACCGCGATCCGGGTGGACGAGTCGGCCGAGTCGGTCGCGCGCCAGTTCTCCGACCACGACTGGGTGTCCGCGCCCGTGGTCGACAGCACCAACGAGCTGCTCGGCCGCATCACCATCGATGACGTGGTCGACATCATCCGCGAGCAGGCCGAGCACCAGGCACTGGGCGCCGCCGGCCTGGACGAGGACGAGGACCTCTTCTCGCCGATCCGGCGCGCCGTGCGCGGCCGCGTGGTGTGGCTGGGCATCAACCTGGCCACCGCATTCCTGGCCGCGTTCGTGATCGGCCGGTTCGAGGCGACCATCGAGCAGATCGTCGCGCTGGCGGTGCTGATGCCGATTGTCGCGGGCATCGGCGGCAATGCCGCGGTGCAGGTGCTCACGCTGATGGTGCGCGGCCTGGCGCTCGGCCAGGTGGGCGCCAGCAACGCCTCGATCCTGTTGTGGAAGGAATTCCGCGTCGCGCTGATCAACGGCCTGCTGATCGGCGGGCTGGTGGGCGCGGTGGCCTGGATCTGGTTCGGCGACGGCCTGCTGTCGGCCGTGATCACCACCGCACTCGTGATCAACTTCTGCTCGGCGGCGCTGGCCGGCACGCTGGTGCCGCTGCTGATGAAGCGGATGAACATCGACCCGGCGGTGGCGGGCACGGTGGTGGTGACGGCCGTGACCGACGTGATGGGCTTCTTCAGTTTTCTCGGCCTGGCGACCGTCATCCTGATGCGCTGAGCGCGCACTGTCGGGCACTCAGCCCAGCAGCGACTCCAGCACTGCCATGCGCACGGCCACGCCGTTGGCGACCTGCCGCAGGATCAGCGACTGCGGCCCATCGGCCACCTCGTCGGTGATCTCCACGCCGCGGTTGATCGGCCCCGGGTGCATCACCACGGCATCGCGTGCGGCACGCCGAAGGCGCGCAGCGGTCAATCCGAAGTCGCGGTGGTAGTCCTCCAACGACGCGATCAACCCGTCTTCCATGCGCTCGCGTTGCAGGCGCAGCATCATCACCGCGTCCACGCCCTCCAGCGCGCCATCCAGATCGTCCGACACGACGCAGCCCGCCAGCGTGCCGTCACCGCCGGGCAACAGCGCGGACGGCCCGCACACGCGCAGCTCGCCCACGCCCAGCGCCCGCAACGCCTGCAGGTCCGACCGCGCCACGCGCGAGTGCTTCACGTCGCCGACCACCAGCACCTTCAGGGACGAAAAGTCCGCGCCCTTGGCCTGGCGCAGCGTCAGCATGTCCAGCAGCCCCTGCGTGGGGTGTGCGCTGCGGCCATCGCCGGCGTTGACCAGATGCGTGCCCGGACCGGCATGCGCCGCGAGTTCCGCCACCGCGCCGTCGGCCTTGTGCCGCACGATGAAGCCGCGCACGCCCATTGCCTCGATGGTGCGCAGCGTGTCCAGCGCCGTCTCGCCCTTGCTGGTCGATGAGGTGGAGGCGTCGAAGTTCAGCACGTCCGCACCCAGCCGCTGCGCGGCCAGGTGGAAGCTCAGGCGCGTGCGTGTCGACGCTTCGAAGAACAGCGTGCACACGGCCGTGCCGGCGAGGCGGTCGCGCGCGGCTTCACCCTCGGCAAAGCGCTGCGCGCGGTCCAGCAGCGATTCGATCGAGGCGCGCGGCAGGCCCTCAAGGGTCAGCAGGTGGTCCATCGAGGCGGCGTGGCCGGAAACGGTCGCGGTCATCGGGGCAACATCAGTAAGGAATCGGGGCCGGCATCAGGACGCCGGGTTCGCGCCCGGTGCCAGCAACGTGGCGTCATCGGGCGCCGCCAGCCAGCGCTCGACGATCACCGCCGCGGCGACGGCGTCGAGCGCCTCGGCATCGCGCCGGCGCTTGCGGCCCTGCGCGCGTTCCGCGGCAAAACGCTGCGCGGCCTCGACCGAACTGGACCGCTCGTCCACCAGCGCCACGGGCAGGCCGTAGCGGCTTTGCAACTCGCGCGCGAAGGCGTGCGCGCGGGCCCGGATGGGCTGGTCGCCACCGTCAAGGGTCATCGGGTCACCGACGATCAGGCCGTCCGGGCGCCACTCCTTGTGGAGGCGGTCGATCAGTCCCCAGTCGGGGCCGTGGCCGTGCACGTCCACCACCGCCAGCGCGCGCGCACCGTGGCCGAAGGCGCTCGCCACCGCGACGCCGATGCGGCGTGCGCCCACGTCGAAGCCCAGGACGGTGCCGTCGCGCTTGATGCCGGGCGCGCTCATGCGTGGCCGGCGTAGTCGGCCAGGTGCGCGAAGTCCACGCCGATGCGACCGGCGGCGGCCTCCCAGCGGTGGTCCAGCGGCAGCGAGAACAGCAACTCCGCATCGGCGGGCGCGGTGAGCCAGTCATTCTCGGTCAGTTCCTGCTCCAGCTGGCCGGCGCCCCATCCGGCGCAGCCCAGCGCGACGATGGCCTGCGACGGGCCATCACCCCGGGCCATCGATTCGAGGATGTCGCGCGAGGTGGTGAGGAACAGCGCCTCGGCGATCTGCAGCGTGGAGTCCCAGCGCATGCCGCCGTCGTGCAGCACGAAGCCGCGTTCGGGGTGCACCGGCCCGCCCGCCAGCACCACCTGCCCGCGCAGGCCCGCGTCGCCACCGTCCACGCCCATCTGGCCGAGCACCTCGCCCAGCGTGTACTCGGACGCGCGGTTGACGACGATGCCCATGGCGCCGTCGTCGTCGTGCTGGCAGACCAGAGCCACGCTGCGGGCGAAATTGCCGTCCTGAAGGGACGGCAGGGCGATCAACAGCTGGTTGGCGAGCGCGGTCGCGGTGCGGGACGTCGGGACGGGGGGCGCGGAATCGGCGGGCATGGGGCAATTCTACCGCGCCCCATCCACCGTCAAGCGCCCCCGGAGGCGCCTTATCCATTGAATTCGACCCCGCCGCCGGCCATGATGCGCGGCGGCCGATCTCGCATGCGGGGGATGCCGCCGTGTCACTGCCGGCGACCGAGAGCCCGATGCCCGAAACCGCCCGTCCCAATATCTGGTCCCGATGGCGCCTGCCGCTGCTGGCCGCGCTGATCGTCGCGATCGTCGTGGGGCCGTTCGTCGTGCTCAGCGAGGCGATGGACGAGAGCCAGCAGGCCGGTGCGATGGTCGAGCACACCCGCGAGGTCGAATCGACCGTGCTGGAGCTGCTGTACGACACGCGCGACCTCGAAGCGGCCGCGCTCGCGCTGGCCTCCGGCCTTGATACCCCGACCCTGCGTGCACGCGTCCAAAGCGGACGCGACACGGTGCCGGCCGGCTTGCAGAAGCTGATCGGGCTGACCCGCGACAACGCGGCGCAGCAACTCAGGATCGGCCGTTTGTCCACGTTGCTCGAGCAGCGGCTGCTGCTGGTGGAACGCCTGCTCCAGGAGGACGCCCGACAGGACGACGCGACCATCCAGAGCCTCGTCGCGGGCCTGCCCATCCGGCAGCTGGCCGAGGAGATCGTCTCCGAAGAGCAGGCCCTGCTGACCGACCGCGACGCGCGCTCCACCCAGCTGCAGCAGCGCACGGAGCTGGTCGGCTGGCTGGCGATGCTGGCGCAGCTGGTGCTGCTGGGCATCGTGCTGTACCTGGCCCAGCGTCAGATCGGCGAGCGGCTCAGCGCCGAACGGGCCCAGCGCCGTGCCAGCGAGCGTGCACAGGCCGTACTGCAGACGGTGCGCGAACCGATCGTGCTGGCCGATGCCGACCAGCGCGTGGTGATGTTCAACCCGGCGTTCGGCGAGTTCTACGGCCTCGACGACGCAGCGGTGGGCGAGCCGCTGGCCGCCGTCGGCCGTGGCGCATGGAACGATGTCGAGTTCGGCCAACGCCTGCGCGATGTGTTCGTGCGTAACCGCGAAATGTGGGACTTCGAACGCACCCAGACCACCGCCGACGGCGCGATGCGGACCGTGCTGGTCAACGCCCGGCGCATGCCGCTGCCCGACAGCGACGACCACGTCGCGCTGATGACGGTGAGCGATGTCACCGCGCAGAAAGCCTCCGAGCAGCGCATCCACGAGCTCAACCGGCAACTGGAAGGCAAGGTCGACCAGGTCTCGGACGTCAACCGGGAGCTGGAGGCGTTCAGCTACTCGGTCAGCCACGACCTGCGCGCGCCCCTGCGCCACATCGCCGGGTTCGCCGACAAGCTGGCCCGCCAGCTGGGCGACGACGCCGACGAGCGCAGCCGCCACTACCTGGACGTGATTTCCGGCTCCGCGCGCCGCATGTCGACGCTGATCGACGACCTGCTGGTGTATTCGCGCCTGGGCCGCAGCGCCATGCGCTTGCAGGCGGTGGACATGCAGTCGCTGGTGGCCGAAACGCGGGCGCTGCTCGACGCCAATGCCCAGGCCGAATACCCGGACCTGCGCATCGACTGGCGCATCGCGCCGCTGCCGATGCTGGTGGCCGACGAGAACATGATGCGGCAGGTGTGGTTGAACCTGCTGGGCAACGCGGTCAAGTACAGCGCGCGCCGCGAGGTGGCGGTGATCGAGGTCGGCCACGAGCGCAGCGACGATGGCAGCCACCTGTTCACGGTGCGCGACAACGGTGCCGGCTTCGACATGGCCTACGCGGGCAAGCTCTTCGGCGTGTTCCAGCGCATGCACAAGGCCAGCGACTTCGCCGGCACCGGCATCGGCCTGGCCAGCGTCCGCCGCGTGCTGATGCGCCACGGCGGCCGGATCTGGGCCGAATCCGCGCCCGATGCGGGCGCCACGTTCTTCTTCACCCTGCCCGCCACGCTGGACCGCCCCGATGCGGACAGCGCCCCCCTTTCCATTTCCCGCGAGCCCACGCCATGAGCAAACTGCGCACCATCCTGCTGGCCGAAGACAGCCCCGCCGACGCCGAGATGGCGATCGACGCCCTGCGCGACGCGCACCTGGCCAACCCCATCGTGCACGTGGAGGACGGGGTCGAGGCGCTGGACTACCTGCTGCGTCGCGGCCGGTTCGCCGACCGCGTCGACGAGGATCCGGCCGTGCTGCTGCTGGACATCAAGATGCCGCGCATGGACGGCCTGGAAGTGCTGCAGAAGCTGCGCGCCGACGAGAACCTGCGCCGGCTGCCGGTCGTGATCCTCTCGTCCTCGCGCGAGGAAAGCGACCTGGCCCGCAGCTGGGACCTGGGCGTGAACGCCTACGTCGTCAAGCCGGTCGACGTCGACCAGTTCTTCGATGCCGTGAAGGCGCTGGGCAAGTTCTGGGCGGTGTTCAACGAGATTCCCGAAGTCTGAGCGATGCGCGACGCCGGAGCCTCGACACTGCGGCTGGTGCTGGTCGAAGACTCGGCCGACGATGCCGACCTGACCGAGATCGAGCTGGCCGAAGCCGGCCTGGACGTGGCGTGCCGGCGGGTCGAGGACGCGGCCGGCCTGCGCGAGGCATTGCAGGCATTCCCGCCGGACATCGTGGTGTCCGACCTGAACCTTCCGGGCTTTTCGGGCGAGCAGGCGTTGGCGCTGGTGCGCGAGCTGGCGCCCGGCGTCCCTTTCGTCTACTTCTCCGGGCAATGGCCGCCCGCGGGTCCACCGCGGCCGGCCGGTGACGGCGACTGCCCGCCCGCGCTCGGTGCGGACGGCTGCCTGCTGAAGACGCAGTGGCGCGAACTGCCCGACCTGGTGAAGCGGCTCGTGCGTCCGGCATGAGCGGCTACTGCGACATCGCGCCCGGCCATGCGCTGCATGGCCCGTACCACGACACCGAGTACGGCGTGCCGAACCGGGACGAGTCCGTGCTGTTCGAGCGGCTGCTGCTGGAGATCAACCAGGCGGGGCTGAGCTGGGAGACGATGCTGCGCAAGCGCGAGGGGTTCCGAGCGGCCTACGGCGGGTTCGACGTCGACACCGTGGCCGCTTACGGCGACGCCGACCGTGCACGGCTGCTGGCCGACGCCGGCATCATCCGCAACCGACTCAAGGTCGATGCCGCGATCCACAATGCCGGCGTCATCCGCGGCCTGCGCGACAGCCACGGCGGCTTCGCCGACTGGCTGGATGCACACCTGATGGACAGCGGCGAGCCGCGCGACAAGGCCGGCTGGGTGCGGCTGTTCAAGCGGACCTTCCGCTTCACCGGCGGCGAGATCACCGGTGAGTTCCTGATGAGCCTGGGCATCCTGCCCGGCGCGCACCGCGACGACTGCCCCGCCGCGATCCGTATCACCGCGCTGGACCCGCCGTGGATGCGGGCTCGCGACGGGCGCGTCTGAAAGCCAAGCCAGACACTCCGTCATTCCTGCGAGCGCAGGAATCCAGCGACGCGGCCTTCAGGCATGGAATCGAGAACGCGGCGAATGTTGCGAGATGGATCCCGGCATTCGCCGGGATGGCGTCCTGGGACATGCAGTAAACCCTGGGGCGTTTCGCCGACCCGGGTTACACCATGTGGCCGTCCGGACCCGGACGACCTGCGGATCAGGCGGCGACGCCGGCCTGCCCCGCGGCCTGCTCCTGCTCCGTGGCGGCCCGCACGTCGGCGACTTCGATGGCGAAGTGCAGCGTCTGCCCGGCCAGCGGGTGGTTGCCGTCGACGGTGACCTGCTCGTCATCGACGCTGGCCACGCGCACCAGCACCGGGCCGCGGTCGGTCTTGGCCTCGAACTGCATGCCCGGCTGCACGTTGTCCACGCCCTGGAACGCGCTGCGCGGCACCGACTGCACCAGGCCGTCGTGGCGCGGGCCATAGCCCTCGTCGGGCGCGACGTCGACCTTGAAGCTGTCGCCGGTCTTGCGGCCGGCCAGCGCCTTCTCCAGGCCGGGCACGATGTTGCCGGCGCCATGCAGGTAGCTCAGCGGCTGCTGTTCGGGCGACTGGTCGATGACCTCGCCCGCGTCATTGGTGAGGGTGTAGCGGATCGAAGCAACGCAGCGATCGGCGATCTCCATGGGAAACCTCCAGAGGTTGGTTTGGAATGGGGGATGTGCCGGCAGACACACGGCAGCAAAGGATGCAGCCCGCCCACCCTAGGGAAACCGGGCCGCGATGACAACCGCGGGCGGGCGCGTGGCACCGACCCATCCGCCGCCGGCAGGCCGTGAAATGCAGAGCGCCCGGGCATGCCGGGCGCTCTGATCAAAACCTGAACCGGTGACGTCGCGGTGGCTCAGCGTGCTTCGGCGACTTCCACGCCATCCATGCCCTGCGCCAGCGTGCGGGCGTCGCCGCCCTGCGCCAGCTTGATGCGCAGGCGCACCTCGTTCTGGCTGTCGGCGTAGCGCAGCGCATCCTCGTAGCTGATCTCGCCGGCCTGGTAGAGCTCGAACAGGGCCTGGTCGAAGGTCTTCATGCCCAGCTGCGTGGACTCCTTCATCACTTCCTTGAGCTTGTGGATCTCGCCGTCGCGGATGTAGTCCTGCACCAGCGGCGTGCCCAGCAGGATCTCCATCGCGACGCGGCGTGCCTTGCCGTCCGGGGTCGGGATCAGCTGCTGCGCGACCACGCCCTTGAGGTTAAGCGACAGGTCCATCAGCAGCTGGCCGCGGCGGTCCTCGGGGAAGAAGTTGATGATGCGGTCCATCGCCTGGTTGGCGTTGTTGGCGTGCAGCGTGCACAGCACCAGGTGGCCGGTTTCGGCGAAGGCGATGGCGTGGTCCATGCCCTCGCGGGTGCGCACCTCGCCGATCATGATCACGTCCGGCGCCTGGCGCAGGGTGTTCTTGAGCGCGTTCTCCCAGGTGTCGGTATCGATGCCGACCTCGCGCTGGGTGATGATGCAGCCCTCGTGCTTGTGCACGAACTCGATCGGGTCCTCGATGGTGATGATGTGGCCGGTCGAGTTCTGGTTGCGGTAGCCGATCATCGCCGCCAGCGAGGTCGACTTGCCGGTGCCGGTGGCGCCGACGAAGATGATGATGCCGCGCTTGGTCATCGCCAGCGTCTTGATGATCGGCGGCAGGCTCAGCTCCTCGACCGTCGGGATCTTGGTCTCGATCCGGCGCAGCACCATGCCCACCTGGTTGCGCTGGTAGAAGCAGCTGACGCGGAAGCGGCCGACCCCGGTCACGCCGATGGCGAAGTTGGACTCGTGCGTCTTCTCGAACTCCTCGCGCTGGTGCGGGTTCATCACGTTGAGCACGAGGTCGCGGCTCTGCTGCGGCGTCAGCGGGTTCTGCGTGATCGGGCTGATCTTGCCGTTGACCTTCATCGACGGCGGCATGCCCGCGGTGATGAACAGGTCCGACGCCTTCTGGTGCGCCATCAGCTTGAGGAAGGAGGTGAAGTCGATGCTGCTGCCGGTGGTGGCGCTGGTGTTCATGCGGATGCCTCCGTGAGGCGCTGGAGCCGTGTGCGGTTCAGGGCGCGCTGCGCCCATGCGTCTGGCCCCTCCAGCGAGGGGCCGCGTCTGCCGTCAATCGAACAGACGCTTGTCCTTGGCGTACTCGCGCGCCTGCTGGCGGGCGATGAGGCCGCGCTTGACCAGGTCCTGCAGGTGCTGGTCGAGCGTCATCATTCCGTACTGCTGGCCGGTCTGGATCGCCGAGTACATCTGCGCGACCTTGTCCTCGCGGATCAGGTTACGGATGGCCGGGATGCCGACCATGATTTCCCACGCCGCGGTGCGGCCGCCGCCCACCTTCTTCAGCAGCGCCTGGCTGATCACCGCGCGCAGGGATTCGGACAGCATCGAGCGCACCATCGGCTTTTCGCCGGCGGGGAACACGTCGATGATGCGGTCGATGGTCTTGGCCGCCGAGCTGGTGTGCAGGGTGCCGAACACGAGGTGGCCGGTTTCCGCGGCGGTCAGCGCCAGGCGGATCGTTTCGAGGTCACGCAACTCGCCGACCAGGATGTAGTCCGGGTCCTCGCGCAGCGCCGAGCGCAGGGCCTCGTTGAAGCCGTGCGTGTCGCGGTGCACTTCGCGCTGGTTGATCAGGCACTTCTGCGAGGTGTGCACGAACTCGATCGGGTCCTCGACCGAGAGGATGTGCGCGTATTCGTTCTTGTTGACGTGGTCGAGCATCGCCGCCAGCGTCGTGGACTTGCCCGAGCCGGTCGGGCCGGTCACCAGGATCAGGCCCTGCGGCTGGTCGATCAGCTCCTTGAAGATGCGCGGGCAACCCAGGTCCTCGAGCGTCAGCACTTCGGAGGGAATGGTGCGGAACACCGCGCCGGCGCCGCGGTTCTGGTTGAACGCGTTGACGCGGAAGCGGGCCAGGCCGGGGATCTCGAACGAGAAGTCGACCTCGAGGAATTCCTCGTAGTCGCGCCGCTGCTTGTCCGACATGATGTCGTAGACCAGCGCGTGCACCTGCTTGTGGTCCAGCGCCGGGATGTTGATCCGGCGGACGTCGCCGTCGACGCGGATCATCGGCGGCAGGCCGGCCGACAGGTGAAGGTCGGATGCTTTGTTCTTGACCGAAAACGCCAGAAGTTCGGCGATATCCATGCGTGCTCCCCCGCAACGCGAATGGCCCATGACAGGCCTTGAACTGGAACGGTACAACCCCTGCGCGGCAGTATAGCCCTGAGTCATGACCGCAAATCCAGCACTCCGAACCGGGAACCCCGACGTGTACGAACGCCGCCTGCACGAAGTCCTGCAACGCATTGATAACGCGGCCCGGGACGCTGGACGGCCAGTGCCGCGGTTGTTGGCGGTGTCCAAGCGCCATAGTGGGACGGCAGTCTCGGAACTGGCCGCCGCCTGGGCGCGGCTGCAGCCCCCGGCGGTCGTGGCGCTGGGCGAGAACTACGTGCAGGAGGCGCTGGCCAAGCAGTCCGAACTGAACGCGCAACCGGCGCTGCCGGCCATCGAGTGGCACCTGATCGGCCACCTTCAGTCGAACAAGGCACGCGAGGCCGCCAGCGCCTTCGACTGGGTGCAGACCGTCGACCGCCGCCGGCTGGTGGAGGCGTTGGCCCGCTACCGGCCCGCGGACCGTCCGCCGCTGAACGTGCTGCTGCAGGTGAACGTCGACGACGAGCCGGGCAAGCACGGGTGCGCGCCCGACGCGGTGATGGACCTGGCCGACGCCGTCGCCGCCCACCCGTCGCTTCGCCTGCGCGGCCTGATGGCCATTCCCGCGCCGCATGACGACCTCGAACGCCGCCGACCCGCATTCGCGCGGATGCGTGCGTTGTTCGGGGAACTGCAGGCCGCGCACCCCGGCGTGGATACGCTTTCGATGGGCATGAGCGACGACCTGGAGGTCGCGGTCGCCGAGGGCGCGACCATGGTGCGCGTGGGGACGGCGTTGTTCGGGGCTAGGGGCTAGGGCCTGACCCCTTCGCTCCATCCCCTACACTGGCCGGCCTCCCATCCCCACGAGGAGTGCCATGACCTCCGAGCCCAACGCCTCGCCCGCCCTGCCTACCGTCGCCTTCGTCGGGGGCGGCAACATGGCCCGCAGCCTGATCGGCGGCATGGTCGCGCGGGGCGCGGACCCCTCGAACATCCGCGTCGCCGAACCCGATGACGCCACCCGCGAGGCACTGCGCGCGGACTTCGGCGTCTGCGTTTTCCCCGAGGCGCACGAAGCCGCCGACGGCGCGGCGATCTGGGTATTCGCGGTCAAGCCGCAGGTCATGCGCGTGGTCTGCAACGGCCTGCAGGCGGTCGCCGGTGCACACCCGCCGCTGGCGATCTCGGTGGCGGCCGGCATCACCAGCGAGCAGATGAACCGCTGGCTGGGCGGCGCGGCCGCGGTGGTGCGCAGCATGCCCAACACGCCGGCGCTGCTGGGCGCCGGCGTGACCGGCCTGTTCGCCAGTCCCGGGGTGTCGGCCGAGCAGCGCGCGCAGGCCGACGCCCTGCTGGGCGCGGTCGGGCAGACGGTATGGATCGACGACGAAGCGCAGATGGATGCCGTAACCGCGGTGTCCGGCAGCGGACCGGCCTATGTGTTCCTGCTGGCCGAGGCGATGCAGGCCGCCGGCGAGGCACAGGGCCTGCCGGCGGATGCCGCGCGCACACTGGCCACGCACACGCTGATGGGCGCGGCGCGCATGCTGGTCGAGTCGGGCGAGCCCGCCGACGTGCTGCGCAAGCGCGTCACCTCGCCCGGCGGCACCACCCAGGCCGCGATCGAGACCTTCGAATCCGGCGGCCTGCGCACCCTGGTCGACGATGCCGTTTCCGCCGCCACCCGCCGCGGGCGCGAGCTGTCCGCGGCCAACGACTGAGGTCCCCATGCGCACCCTGACCGTCCCGAAGCCGGCGTACAGTGCGGCTGCCCTGGCCCTGCTCCTGGCAATCGGCACCACCGGCTGCGGCCGCGAGCCCTCGGCGATGTCCGACACGGCCGCCCCCGCCGGCAACGCGATGCAGGAGGCCACGGTCCGCAGTGGCGACGTCACCGTCCGCGCCAGCGTGCTGCCGACCACGGCGATGTCCGAGGCGGTGGCCGCGCAGTACGGGATCCAGCGCGATCCCGGCAGCGTGATGCTGCTGGTCGGGGTGCGGCAGGGTCCGGACATGCAGGAGACCGCGCTGCCGGCCACGATCACCGCCACCGTCACGGACCTGCGCGGCGTGCGCCAATCGCTGGAGTTGCGCGAAGTCCGCAGCGGCGACCTGGTCGATTACGTCGGCGTCGCCCGGGTGTCGCCGCCGGACACGTTGCGGTTCGACCTCGACATCCGGCGCGAGGGCGGCGCGACGCAGACGATGCAGTTCACGCGCGACATTTTTCCGCGTTGAGCGCGCCTGGCCGCGCGGACTGACCACCCCGCATCCCGTCAGTCCGCGTGGCGCGCCGACCATTGCCGGATGATGCCGGCGATCGCGGCGACGCCATCGGTCAGCGCGGCGGGACCGGGCTGCAGGATCAGCGGCGACTTCACTTCGTGCAGCTCGCCGTCGCGGACCGCGGGGATCGCGTCCCAGCCCGGCCGGGCCGCCACTTTGCCGGGCTGGAACTTCTTGCCGCACCACGAGCCGATGACGATGTCCGGCGCGCGCCGCACCACCTCGTCGCCGTCGGCCAGGATGCGCGCCTTGGCCAGCGGCTCGGCCGCGCGCTCGGGGAAGATGTCGTCGCCACCGGCGATCCGCACCAGTTCGGCGACCCACTGGATGCCGGTGATCAGCGGTTCGTCCCACTCTTCGAAGTACACCTTCGGCCGGCGCGGGAGCCGCGCGGCATCGGCGGCGATGGCATCCAACCCGCGCCGCAACCCGTCGGCATAGGCATCCGCACGGTCGCCAGCGCCCACCAGCGCGCCCAGGCGGCGGATGTAATCCAGCGTGCCGTCCACGCTGCGGTGGTTGCTGATCCACACCTCGATGCCTTGCCGGATCAGCTCGGCGGCGATGTCGGCCTGGATATCGGAAAAGCCGATGACGAAGTCGGGCCGCAAGTCGAGGATCTGCCCGATCTTCGCGCTGGTGAACGCGCTGACCTTGGGCTTCTCCTTGCGTGCGATCGGCGGGCGCACGGTGAAGCCGCTGATGCCGACGATGCGGTGCGCCTCACCCAGCGCGTACAGCGTTTCGGTGGGCTCTTCGGTAAGGCAGACGATGCGTTGCGGACCCATGGACATCACCGGTGGCGGAACCCGGCCATTGTCGCAGGCCGCGCTTCACGCGTTGACGTAACGGTTCCGGCCGCTGCGCTTGGCCGCGTAGCAGGCGGCATCGGCTTTGCCCAGCGCGTCGTCGAGGTCGACCGCATGCAGGGTGGGCGCGATCCCGATGCTGACGCCCAGGCCGGCGAAGCGGGCATCGGACGCCGCCACGCGCGCGACCTCGTCCAGCACGCGCGCGGCCACCAGCTCGGCGGCGCGCTGCTTGTCGTTGAGCAGCAGGACCGCGAACTCGTCCCCACCCAGCCGCGCGACCACGTCCACGTCGCGGGCGCACCGGCGCAGCGCATCGGCGATGCCGCGCAGGGCGGCGTCGCCGGCCTCGTGGCCGTGCCCGTCGTTGATCGCCTTGAACCCGTCCAGGTCCATGAACAGCAACCAGCCATAACCGCCCAGCGACTCGGTCACCGCCGCCGCCATCGCGCGCCGGTTGGCCAAGCCGGTCAACGGGTCCGTGCCGGCCATGCGACGCAGTTCCTCGTTGAGGCCCTGCAACTCGGTGATGTCGATGGCAGCGCCTCGATAGCCGAGGAACTCGCCGTCGCGTGACCACCGCGCACGGGCGCTGTTGCTGAGGACGCGACGCTCGCCATCGGCACTGATCGCCAGCAGGCGCTGGCCACTGAAGTCCGTGCGGGTGGCGAGCGGGTCGACGGCGGAGTCGCGTGCATGTTCGGGCAGCAGCCGCCGTGCGATCTCTACCGGCGTCGCGCCGATCATCGTCTCCGTCGTAAGGCCGAATGCTTCGCCGAAGCCGGGCGAGACGTGCGTGAGGCGATCGTCGGCGTCCGTTTCCCAGAACCAGTCCGCGGCCACCAGCGCGAAGTCGGCGAAGCGCTCTTTCTGCAGGGTGGCGATGCGCAGCAGCTCGGCCTCGCGTCGGCGCGATCGCTCCAGGCCGTCCAGCAGGCTGCGGTAGCTGCGCATGAAGTACATCCCGAACGCCGCACCCACCACGCACATCGCCAGCGGCACGCGGTAGCCCGCGCTCGCAATCCATGCCGGGTTCAGCGGCACCCATGCGGGCGCGTCCGACCGCGCCAGGGCGAATGCGCCCAGCACGATGGCCAATGCGGCGCCCGCCCACCACAGGCCCTGGCGGCCGGGCAGCACCAGCGTCGCCAGCAGCACGAACAGGGGCAGCACCATCGCCCCGCCGGTCGCCCGCCCTCCGCTGGCGGCCATGAGCGTGCCGATACCGAGCACCGTCGCGCCCAGCACCGCATGGCCGAACAGGGCGGTGTCCCCCCGATGCCGGAATACGAGCATCAGCCCCAGCAGGATCGCGGCCACGCCGAGCATGAACCACCCGAAGGAGCCGCCCATCGCCAGCTCCATGGCCCCCATGCCGCCGAGCAGCAGCGCGGCGGTGAGAGCGGTCAGCAGCACACCGGTGGCGCGGGCACGTGCCTCGTGCTCAGCGGGGAAGCGCTCGGGTGGCAACCACCAGGCGGACGATCCGATCGATCCCATCATGGCCCTCTTCAACGCCTGCGACCGGGCACGGCATGGGTGACCGCCGGCGGCGGGTCCCGGGCATTAACGTCCGACAGGCGTGAATCTGAAGTCGGCGTGCCGGCACGCCCGGCGGCTCAGGGATAGAGCATCCGCACGGACCACTCGCCCGCGACGTCGGACTCATAGAGGTGGCGCTCGTGCAGGCGGAACTGCGCGCCGTACCAGAACTCGATGCGCTCGGGACGCACGCGCAGGCCTGTCCAGCGCGGCGGACGCGGTACGTCACGGCCTTCGAACTCCTGCTCGACCTGCGCGATGCGTTCGGCGAAGCGCGACGGCGGGTCCAGCGTCTCGGACTGCTTGGAGGCCCACGCACCGACCTGGCTGCCGCGCGGGCGCGTGGCGAAGTAGGCGTCGGCCTCCTCGTCGGACACGATTTCGACCGGCCCCTCGATGCGCACCTGCACGCCGCCTTCCACCCGCGGCCAGTGGAACAGCAGCGCCGCGTGCGGGTTGGCCTGCAGCTCGCGGCCCTTGCGTCCGTCCAGGTGGGTGTAGAAGACGAACCCGCGGGCGTCGTGCGCCTTCAGCAGCACGGTGCGCGCCGCCGGCCTCGCGTCCAGGCCGGCGGTGGCGACCACCATCGCGGTCGGGTCGGGCTCACCGGCCGCAGCGGCCTGGGCGAACAATCGGTCGAACGTGGCCAGCGCTTCGGCCAGCAGGGCGGGCGGTACGGGATGCGTCGTCATCGGCCTATTGTGTGCGCATGTCCGCGCCCCCGCACCCCTCCACCGGTTACGCCCCCGCGTTCGTCCAGCGCGTGGACGGCTGGATGCGCCAGTCCGGCCACCGCGTCTGCGCACTGGCGGGCCTGCAGGGCACGGGCAAGTCGACGCTCGGCGCGCAACTGGCCGCGCAGGCCCGCTCGCGCGGCGAGCGCCTGGTGGTGCTGTCCATCGACGACTTCTACCTGGGCCGGCGCGAACGCCTGCGACTGGGTCGGACCATGCACCCGCTGCTGGCCACGCGCGGGCCGCCCGGCACGCACGATGTCGCGCTCGCCTGCGAGGTGATCGACGACCTCGTGGCCGGCCGCGCCACGCGCCTGCCGCGCTTCGACAAGATCGCCGACCGTCGCCTGCCGCCTTCACGCTGGCCGCAGGCGACGGCCGACCGCGTGCTGCTGGAGGGGTGGTTCCTCAAGGCCCCACCGCAAGCGCGCGAAGCACTGGTCGAGCCGGTCAACGCACTGGAGCGCCTGGACGACCCGGACGGCACGTGGCGCGCATGGTGCAACCGCGCGCTCGCCGAGGACTGCCCGGCCCTGTGGCAACGCCTGCCGTGGCTGCTGTTCCTGCAGGGCCCGGGGTTCGACACCGTGCCCACGTGGCGGTGGCAGCAGGAGCAGACGCTGCAGGCTGCCCACCCGGGGCGCACCACCATGTCGCATGCGCAGGTGATGCGCTTCGTGCAGTTCTTCGAGCGCGTTAGCCGGCATGCGCTGGCGACGCTGCCGGCCATCGCGCAGCGCACGGTCCAGCTCGATGCCCTACGGCGGCCACTCGACTGAGCGGACGCCGTCCGGGGGCGTGGGGCGATGCATCACTCGACGACGAATGTGATCCGCAGGTTGACGCGCCATTCGGTGATCGTCCCGTCGCCGGACGTGATCACCTTGGTTTCGTTGATCCAGGCGCCCTGGATGTTCTTCACCGACTCGGCGCACTTCTTGAGGCCGGTTTTCACCGCGTCCTCCACGCTGACTTTCGACGACGCGGTGAGTTCGATCACTTTTGCAACGGCCATGGCGGTCTCCTTCGGGTGACGGGCCTTCCGCACGACGCGGCACGCCCGGGAGCGCCACCGTAGGCGCGCAGGCGTTAACGACGCGCGGTCATGGCCTGCGTGCGGGCACGGGCCGCGGCTAGAATCGCCCGATGAATCCGGCGTCCAACCTGATCCTGGTCGGCCCCATGGGGGCGGGCAAGTCCTGCATCGGCCGGCGGCTGGCCGAGCGCTTCGGCCTGCGGCTGGTGGATGCTGACCTGGAAATCGAACGCCGCACCGGCGCGCCGATCCCCACGATTTTCGAATGCGAGGGCGAGTCGGGTTTCCGCGCCCGCGAACGCGCGACGCTGGCCGAACTGCTGGTGGGCGACGGCATGGTGCTGGCCACCGGCGGCGGCGCGGTGCTCGACCCGCAGACGCGTGAGGCACTGCGCGAGCGCGGCTTCGTGGTGCACCTGCACGTGACGCCCGACCAGCAACTGCAGCGGCTGGCGCGCGACCGCAGCCGGCCCCTGCTGGCCCGACCCGACCGCGAAGCCGTGCTGCACGAGCTGGCGCGCCTGCGCGAGCCGCTGTACGCACAGGTCGCGGACCTGCGCTTCGACACCGGCTGCCTGACCGCGGCGGCGGCGACCGAGCAACTGGCGCGCCTGCTCGAGCGGCACTGGCAACGCACGGCGTTCTCCACCCGGACGGGCACCGGCCAATGACGGCGGCGGACCCCGGCTTGCGCGAAGTCGACGTCGCGGGCGAGCCCGCGTACCGCATCGCGATCGGGCCCGGCCTGCTTGACGACGGCGCGCGGCTGACCGCCGCCCTGCGCGGCCGACACGCATTGATCGTCAGCGATAGCCACGTCGCACCGCTGTATGCCGACCGGCTGGAGGCGACGTTGCGCGGCGCGCGGCCGGACCTGGCGATCGGCCGCTTCGAACTGCCCGCCGGCGAGCACGAAAAGACGCTGGCGCGCTTCGGCGAGTGCCTGGACGCCCTCGCCCGCCTTGGCGCCACGCGCGATGCCTGCGTGTTCGCGCTGGGTGGCGGCGTCGTCGGCGACCTGGCCGGCTTCGCCGCGTCGTGCTGGATGCGCGGGATCGACATCGTGCAGGTGCCCACCACGCTGCTGGCGATGGTGGACTCCTCGGTCGGCGGCAAGACCGCCGTCGACCTGCCGGCCGGCAAGAACCTGGTCGGCGCGTTCCATCCGCCGCGCGCGGTCATCGCCGATACCGCGACGCTGCGCACGCTGCCCGATCGAGAGCTGCGGGCCGGCCTGGCCGAGGTGGTGAAGTACGGGGCGATCTTCGACGCCGGCTTCCTCGACTGGCTCGAGGCCAACCGGTGCGCGCTGCTGGCCCGCGACGATGCCGCGCTGGCCGAGGCGATCGCGCGCTCGTGCCGCTACAAGGCCGAGGTGGTGGCGCGTGACCCGTTCGAGCGCGGCGACCGCGCATTGCTCAACTTCGGCCACACCTTCGGCCACGCCATCGAGGCCGAACAGGGCTACGGCGGCAGCGCCGACGGCCTCAACCACGGCGAAGCGGTCGCGGTGGGCATGGTGCTGGCCGCGCGGCTCTCCGCGCGGACGGGAATGGCCCCGCACGCGGACGCCGAACGGCTGCAGCGACTGCTGGCGGCGTTCAGGCTGCCGGTCGACGTCCCCGCCGGCCTGTCGCCGGACGCCCTGCTCGCACGCATGCGCCTGGACAAGAAGGCCGCGGCCGACGGCTTGCGCTTCATCCTGTGGGACGGCGCCGGCCGGGCGCGGCTGGTGGCCGGCGTGGACGAGGCCGACGTGCTCGCCGTGCTGGCCACGCCCTCCGACTCGTCGCGCCTGTAGGAGCGGCTTCAGCCGCGATCCCGATCGTCGCGTCGCGATCCGCAAGTCCTGTTGGAGCGACGTAAGTCGCGACCCGTCGCTCCGTTACACGCGTGGGTCGCGACTTACGTCGCTCCTACAAAGAAATCCGGGGGTGCCATGCGAGGCCGGAGGCCGTTCGCGGCTGAAGCCGCTCCTACAGGGGCGCGCACCCGGCGCACCGGGCATAGCGGCCGACGCAACGCCGGCCCGGCGCCAGCGGCTACAATCCCCGCCCCATGCGCATGCTCCTGCAACAACGGCCCGACGGCCCCGAGGCCCCGCGCTTCGTGCAACTGATGCTGCAACCCGACCTGCTGGGCGGGTGGACGCTGGTGCGCGAGTCCGGCCAGATCGGCGGGCGCAGCCAGTTGCGGCGCGAGCAGTTCCTGGACCGCGACAGCGCGTTCGCCGCGCTGGAGCAGGCCCGCGATGCGCAGATCAAGCGCGGGTTCCAGCTGATGTTCACCCAAGGCAGCGAAGCACCGCGCTAGGCGCCCGCTCGCACCGCGCCCCGTCCCGATCCCGCGCCGGTCGCCGCCGGCCGTGCCCCGCACGACAGTTTTCGAGAACCGCATGTCCAACACCCTGCATAACGACCGCTTCCTCCGTGCCCTCCGCCGCGAGCCCGTGGACCGCACGCCCGTGTGGCTGATGCGCCAGGCCGGCCGCTACCTGCCCGAGTACCGCGCCACCCGCAAGCAGGCCGGCAGCTTCATGGGGCTGGCGAAGAATCCGGAGTTGGCCTGCGAGGTCACGCTGCAGCCGCTGCGCCGCTACCCGCTGGATGCGGCGATCCTGTTTTCCGACATCCTCACCGTGCCCGACGCAATGGGCCTGGGGCTGTACTTCGTCGAGGGCGAAGGCCCGAAGTTCGAGCGCCCGGTGCGCAGCGCCGATGACATCGCGCGACTGGCCGTACCGGACATGGACGGCGAGCTGCGTTACGTGATGGACGCGGTTCGCACGATCCGCCGCGAGCTCGACGGCTCGGTGCCGCTGATCGGTTTCTCCGGCAGCCCGTGGACGCTGGCCTGTTACATGGTCGAAGGCGGCGGCAGCAAGGACTTCGCGCGGGTGAAGTCGCTGGCGATGAACGACCCGGCGGCGATGCACCGGCTGCTGGAGGTCACCACCGACGCCGTCATCGCGTACCTGGATGCGCAGCGGCTGGCCGGCGCGCAGGCGATGCAGGTATTCGACACCTGGGGCGGCGTGCTGTCGCCGTCGATGTACCGCGAGTTCTCGCTGCGCTACCTGCAGCGCATCGCGCGCGAACTGCCGCGCGGCGAAGGCGACACGGCCGCGCCGCTGATCCTGTTCGGCAAGGGCAACGGCGCCTACGTCGAGGACCTGTCCAACACCGGCGCGCAGGGCGTGGGCGTGGACTGGACGATCGACCTGGGCGACGCCGCGCGCCGCGCCGGCGGCCGTGTCGCGATCCAGGGCAACCTCGACCCGGTGACGCTGTACGCGCAGCCCGATGCGATCCGCCGCGAAGTCGGCCGCGCGCTCGACAGCTACCGCGAAGGCAACGGCGGCTCGCTCGACGGCCACGTGTTCAACCTCGGCCACGGCATGTCGCCGGACATGGACCCCGACCACGTCGCGGTGCTGGTGGATGCGGTGCACGAGTTGAGCGCGCGTTGAGCCCGAAGAAGGAACCCAGCTCCTTGTAGGAGCGACGCAAGTCGCGACCGCGGAACACGCGTGCGTCGCCATCGGGGTCCGATCGCGACTCACGCCGCCCGCACGGGAACACGGCGGGTATCGCGCAGACGGCGTCCGGTCGACGGATGGCCTCGTGGGTCGAAGCAACACCGTGCGCCGTCAGTCGCATACCACCTCGCCACACGAAGGCGCGCGAGCGCGCGCGGAGGATGAACCGCCCGCCTCCACGCCCTTGATGGCCCGCGCCAGCATGGCGCCGGTGACCGGCTTGCGCACGAACCCGTCGAAGCCCGCCTCGCGGGCCTGTGGCTCCGCCTCCGGGTCGGCGCGCGCGGTGATCGCCAGCAGCGGCCCCGCATAGCCCTGCAGCCGCAACTGCCGCGCCAGCGCCAGTCCGTCCATGCCCGGCAGGTCGAGGTCGAGCAGCGCCAGCTGCGGCGGCAGGCGCGTCGCCTCCACGAGCGCCGCGAGGCCATGCGGCGCATGGCGCACGCGGTGGCCCTGCGCGCGCAGCAGGCCCGACAGCACGTCGGCCACCGTGGGGTCATCCTCGACCAGCAGGATGTCGCGGCCGGCCGCACGACCGGCCGCCGCGGCTTCCGGCTCGGGCAGCGGCGCGCCGGGTGCCCGCGGCAACGGCAGCTCGACGATGAAACGGCTGCCGCGACCCGGCGCGCTCTCCACGCGGATCGCGCCGCCCATCGCCGCCGCCAGTTCCTGGCTTATCGCCAACCCCAGGCCGCTGCCACCGTATCGACGCTGGGTCGCCTCACCGTCCGCCTGGGAGAAGCGCTGGAACAGCCGCGCCTGTTGCGCCAGGTCCAACCCGGGCCCGGTGTCGGCAACGGTGAACCGCACCCCGTCGTCGACGGCGTCCACGCGCAGGGCCACCTGCCCGCGCTCGGTGAACTTGATCGCGTTGCCCAGCAGGTTGAGCAGGATCTGGCAGACCCGCTTGGCATCGCCCGCCACCACCAGCGGAACCTCCCCGTCCACGTCGATGCGCAGGGCCAGCCCGCGCTGCCGGGCCAGCGGCGCCATCAGCGCCTCGGCCTCGCGCACCAGCTCGTGCAGGCGGAACGGACGCGACTCCAGCTGCATCCGGCCGGCTTCGATGCGCGCCAGGTCGAGCGCATCGTTGACCAGCCGCAGCAGGTGCTCGCCGGCCTGCCGGATCGAACGCACCTGGGCCTGCTGGCGTGCATCCAGCGGCGTGTCCAGCAGCAGCTCGCTCATGCCCAGCACGCCCGTCATCGGCGTGCGCACCTCGTGGCCGAGCGTGGCGAGGAACCGGCTTTTGGCCTCGGAGGCGCGCTGCGCGACCTGGCGCTCGTGCTCGGCGCGCTGCCACGCCAGGCGGCGTCGCTGGCGCTGCCGGTAGCTAGTCCATGCCATCCACGCCAGCGCGCCGAGCAGCAGCACCGCCGCCGTCCGCGCCGCCGACGTGCGCCACCACGGCGGCTGGATGCGGAAGCGCACGGCCTGTACCGCCGAGCGGTTGCCATGCGCGTCGATCCCGCGCGCGTGCAGGGTGTAGCCACCGGGGGCCAAGCCCGCGAGGACGCGATCGGCGCCCTGCGCGTGCGCCAGCCAGTGCGTGTCGTACCCGTCCAGCCGGGTCTCGTAGCGGTTGCCCGCCGGCGCGTCGAAGGCCAGCAGCCGCAGCTGCACGCGCAGCTCGCGCGTGCCCGGCGCCAGCGTCCACACCGCCTCGCCGGGCGATCGCGGCGCGGCGCGCCACCCGCCGGCGTGGCGCGTGTCCACGCCCAGGGTCCGCAGCACCGGCACGTCGGGCGGAGGCTCCGCGCCCCGTGTATCCAGGCGCACGACCGCGCCGTCGGCGGTGGCGGCCAGCAGCCGGCCTGCGCCATCGAGGGCCAGTGCACGCTTGACGAACTCCTGGCTGGAGAGGCCGTCGTGCAGCCCGAAGTGGCGCACCTGCCCGCGTGCCGGGTCCCACCGGTACAGCCCGCGCAGGCTGGACACCCAGACGCGCCCCGCCCCGTCGACCTCCAGCCCCGACCCTTCGACCGCCGGAATGCCGGCGTCCGGACCGACCCGGTGCGTCCGATGCCAGCCACCGGGGGCCGGCTCGAACCGCTGCAGCCCCTGGAGCCGCTGCAGCCAGAGTGCGCCCCCCGGTTCGAACCCGAACGCGAACACGCGGTCGCTGCCCGGCAGCCCGTGTTCGCGGATGAGCCGCTCGCGTGCGGGGTCCCAGCGCCACAGGCCTCGCGCGTCGGCCAGCCACAGTCGACCCTGCGGATCGAAGCGCATCGCCTCGATGTCGGCGGTGCCCAGGCCGTGGGCGCCTGCCGGCCAGCTGCGCCGCACCCGTCCCTCGGCGTCGCGCTGCTGCAGGCCCGCGCCGGCGAAGGCCGCCCACAGCGTGCCGTCGGGCGCGGCCGCCAGCTGCACCAGCGCGCCGTCCAGGGGCGGGTCGGCCTCGCCCCGCCGCCAACGCCGGACCGCGCC
Source organism: uncultured Lysobacterales bacterium (assembly GCA_946886865.1). The sequence goes on from CAMPJI010000002.1 coordinate 33,119, forward strand.
GGTGCGCGGGTCCAACCGGGCCAGGCCGGAGCGCTGGCCCAGCCACAGCCGTCCCGCGGCGTCGACGGCGGCCGACATCGGCTGCACCCCCTCCAGCGCGCGGCGCGTTGCGGGCGCCAGCGGCTCGACGCGGCCGTCGTCGTGGAGCCGGTCGATGCCACCGCCGTGACCCACCAGCCAGGCCCCATCGCCGTCCGGCACCAGCGCGCGGTACAGCGCGTCCGACAGCCCGCCGTCGCCCTGCACGTAGCGCTGGATCCGCTGCCACCCCGGTCGCAGGTAGCCCAGGCCGCTGCCGGCCACCGGCACCCACAGCCCACCGCCCCGCTGCGTCAACAGCTGGAACAGCGGCCGCACCGGGCCGTGCGTGTCCAACGGCGTCGGCGCCGGCAGGCCGTCGGCCGGGAGCCGCCATAACTGCCGGGCCGCGGCGATCCAGTGGCCACCGTCACCGTCGTCCACGATGTCGAACACGCTGTTGGGCGCGGCGAACATCGGCGACCAGGCCGGGGTGTGCCACCGCCCCGCGGTGTCGCGACGGAACACGCCGGTGGAGGCGCCGACCCACAGCCCGTCGGCCAGCGCGCTCACCGAGTACACGACCGGCGTCGGCGAGGGGCCGGGCAGCGGCACGCGCTCGAAATCGCGGCCCGTCCACCGGGCCAGCCCGCTCGGGGTCGCCACCCACAGGCGGCCCTCGCCCTCGGGCTCCAGCGCCAGCACCGTGGCGGACGGCAGGCTGCGCGGGTCGCCCTCGCGCGGGACGTGGCGGGTGATGCGTCCTGACGCCGACACCCGGTGCAGGCCGCCGTCGTAGGTGCCGAACCACAGCGCACCGCCATGGCTGGCCAGCGCCCACACGTCGTCACTGCCCATCGCCGCGTGCGTGGCCCGGCGGTAGTGCGCGAAGTTGGCGCGCCGGCGGCCGAGCACACTCAGCCCACGGCCCTCGACCGCCACCCACACGCGGTCGTGCACATCGACGTGGACCGCGGTGACGTAGTTGCCCGGCAACGACCCGGGCGCGTCGGGGTCGTGGCGCCACGTGCGCACCTCGACGCCGTCGTAGCGCGCCAGCCCGTCGCTGGTCGCCAGCCACAGGTAGCCATTGCGGTCGCGCGCCAGGCCGTTGATGTTGCTGGACGGCAACCCGTCGGCGACGCCCAGCAGGCGAGGCCTGGGGGTCTCCGGGCCGGCCGCGCGCGCCAGGGTCACGGCGGCGCAGGCCACGGCGGCCAGGGCCGCACGCCACGCCAGCGCACGCAGGCGGCGCGCACGGTACGGGGGCCGGGAGGTGTTCTGCAGATCGCTTCGCATACCCGCTCCATGGGTGGTCAGCGCGGCGCGGCCGCGCGCAGCGGCGTCCTGCCGGTGCGGAGCGATAGCCTCGGGGATCGCGCGGCCGCCCGCAACCCGTCGTGACGCTGCGTTGCGCCGGGCGTGCATGGCGGGGGCCGCTGGGCCTAGTATCGTGGCCCGCGACGACCCGCCCGGTTCGAGAAGCCCGATGCGTCCAGCGCCCCGCACCGCCGTGATCCCCCTGCTCGCTTCCCTGCTCGCCGCGCTGGCCGCCGCACCAGCCACCGCCGAGGAAGCCGAGCCCTACGCCATCGACCCGGTGCACACGCGGGTGATGTTCGCGGTCGGGCACGCCGGATTTTCCAGTGCGTTGGGCACGGTGTCGGGCAGCACCGGCGCGCTGCTGTTCGACCCCGAGGACTGGACCACCGCGCGCCTGGACGTGCGCGTGCCGGTGGCCGCGCTCGACCTGGGCGACGACGGCTGGAACCGCGCCACGCTGGCGCGCAACCTGCTCGACGCGCAGCAATACCCCGAGGCCCGCTTCGTATCCCGCGAGGTGACCCCGGTCGGCGAAGACACGGCACGCGCCTGCGGCGAGTTGACCCTGCGCGGGGTCACCCGGCCGCTGTGCATGGACGTCACGCTCAATGCGCTCAAGCGCCACCCGATGCCGCCGTTCCGCCGCACCGCCGGGTTCTCCGCCACCGCCACGCTCAGCCGTGCCGACTACGGCATCACCGCATGGCAGTCGGTGATCGGCGACGAAGTGGCGCTGCGCATCGAAGCCGAAGCGGTGCGGGACAACGATGCGATGGCGGCGTTCGGGCCCCCGCCGGCACCGGCAGACGGGCCGGCCGGCGCACCGCCCGCTTCAACGGAGCCCGCTTCAACGGAGCCCGCTTCAACCGAGCCCACTTCAACCGAGCCCGCGCCCGCCGCACCGGAGATCTCCCGTAACGAAGCCGACTCGCGCGCCGATCCGCCACCCGACCCTGTCGAGCCCACGCCATGACCCTCAAGAACACCGACCAGCGCTGGGGCGCGGTCAGCCAGTGGCTGCACTGGACCGTGGTGCTGCTGATCATCGGTCTGGCCACCGTCGGCCTGCTGATGACGGAGATGCCCAACTCGCCACGCAAGATCGAGATCTACGCGCTGCACAAGTCGTTCGGGCTGACGGTGCTGGCACTGGCGGCGATCCGCCTGGCGTGGCGGCTGTATGCGGGCACGCCGGCGCCCGTGCCCGGCACGCCCCGCTGGCAGGCGCGCATCGCCTCGCTCACGCATGCGCTGCTGTACGGGGTGCTGTTCGCCATGCCGCTGACCGGTTGGCTGTTCAATTCCGCGGCCGGCTATCCGCTGCAATTCTTCGGCCTGTTCAACCTGCCGGCGCTGACCGGCAGCGACGAGGCGTTGCGCGAGACGGCGCTGTCACTGCACGAGGGCGGCTTCTGGGTGCTGCTGGCGCTGGTGGTGCTGCATGCAGGTGCCGCGTTCTACCATCACCTGTTCCTGGAAGACGCGACCCTGCGGCGGATGCTGCCGGGCCGCCGCCCGCCGTCGTCCTGACCGGAGTCGCCATGACCACGCTGCATACCCGCGCCCATGCCATCGCCCTGTCCGCACTGGCGCTGCTTGCCGCCCCGCTGGTGCACGCCGCCGATTACGTGCAGGCGCCGGGGTCGGTGCTGACGTTCGCCACCGAATACCAGGGCGAAGTCTTCGTCGGACGCTTCCCGACGTTCGAGACGCGCATCCGCTTCGACCCCGCGCAGCCGCAGGCCGGCACGCTGGACGTCACCATCGGGCTGGCCGGCGCGGACACCGACAACATCGAACGCGACGAGACCCTGCAGGGCGCGGATTTCTTCAACGTCGCGCGCTTCCCGCAGGCGCGCTACACGGCGCGCGGGTTCCGCAAACTCGACGGCAACCGCTACGCGGCCGACGGCACGCTGGAGCTGCGCGGCGTCAGCAAGCCGGTCACGCTGACCTTCGAGTGGACGCCCGGCGCGCGCCCGGTGCTGGCCGGCAAGGCCACCGTGTCACGGCTGGCGCACAACGTCGGCGGCGGCGACTGGGCCGACACCGAACTGCTGCCCGACGCCGTGGCCGTCAGCACGCGCGTGAACCTGCAGCCTGCAAAGTAATCGGCGCCTGCTCCTGTAGGAGCGGCTTCAGCCGCGATCCAGAAGCGGGTGCCCAAGGCGCACCCCGATTACGACGCCTCATCATTTCCGTTGTAGGAGCGACGTAAGTCGCGACCGCGCAGGGGTCCGGGAACAAGAAAAGCTCGCGACTCACGTCGCTCCTACAACGAAGCGATTCCGCAGGCGCCGCAGCAGAAGCGGAATCACCCGCCCAGGAAGCCCCGCAACCGCGCCTCATCGAACGGCCAGTCCAGCTCCACCTCCCGCTCCACATCCCGCAATACAGGCACGCGGATGCCGTAGCGGTCTTCCAGCGCCGCATCGTCATCGATGAACACGCTGTCGAACTCCGGCACGCGCGCCGCCGCCAGCACGTCCAGTGCGAGGTCGCACAGGTGGCAGTCGTCGCGCTGGAACAGCACCAGGCGCGGTGGCGTAGCGGCGGCGGAATCGCTCACGGGGACGGGGCTCACGATGCGCGTGCGTACGGCGGGGCCGCCGGCACGGGCGCGTAGAATAACGGGCGCAGCGGCGCCCAGCCGCACCCCACCGCCGCACTTGGAGTACTGCGTGGCCGTCAGCGTTTTCGACCTCTACAAGATCGGCATCGGGCCGAGTTCCTCGCACACCGTCGGGCCGATGCGCGCAGCGGCGCGCTTCGTCGAGCGCTGGCTGGTCGACAACGGCGACCTGGAGCGCACCGCCCGCGTGCGCGCGGAGGTGTTCGGGTCGCTGGCACTGACCGGGCGCGGCCACGGCACCGACAAGGCAGTGCTGATGGGACTGGAGGGCCACTGGCCCAACAAGATCGACCCCGACGTGATTCCCGACGCACTGGCGCGCATCCGCGCAGAGAAGCGCATCCGCCTGCACGGCGGCCACGAGATCGGCTTCGACGAGAAGCACGACCTCATCATGAACAAGCGCCAGAAGCTGCCGTTCCACACCAACGGCATGCGCTTCACCGCTTTCGATGCGGCCGGCGAGGTCATCGCCACGCGCGACTACTACTCGGTCGGCGGCGGCTTCGTGGTCAACGAGGACGAAGCGGCCGAGGACCGCATCGTGGCCGACACCACGCAGGTGCCCTACCCCTTCAATTCCGGCGATGAACTGATTGCCGCCGCCAACGAAAACGGCATCACCATCGCGCAGCTGATGTACGCCAACGAGCAGGTCTGGCGCAGCCGCGAGGCCATCGACGCCGGCCTGGACGAAATCTGGGACGCGATGAAGTCCTGCGTCGAGCGCGGCATCCGCTCGGCCGGCACGCTGCCTGGTGGCCTGCACGTCACCCGCCGCGCCCCGCTGCTGCATGCCGAACTCGAAGCGCGTCCGGACGCCGCGTCCGAAGACCCGCTGACGATGCTGGACTGGGTCAACCTGTTCGCGCTGGCCGTCAACGAGGAGAACGCCGCCGGCGGCCGTGTCGTCACCGCGCCCACCAACGGCGCGGCCGGCATCATCCCGTCGGTGCTGCACTACTACGACCGCTTCGTGCCCGGCGCCACGCTGCAGGGCGTGCGCGACTTCCTGATGACCGCCGCGGCCGTGGGCATCCTCTACAAGGAGAACGCCTCGATCTCAGGCGCCGAGGTCGGTTGCCAGGGCGAGGTCGGCGTCGCCTGCTCGATGGCCGCCGCCGGCCTGACTGCGGCCATCGGCGGCAGCCCGTCGCGCGTGGAGAACGCCGCCGAGATCGGCATGGAGCACAACCTCGGCCTGACGTGCGATCCCATCGGCGGCCTGGTGCAGATCCCGTGCATCGAGCGCAACGCCATGGGCGCGGTCAAGGCCATCAACGCCAGCCGCATGGCCATGCGCGGCGACGGCAAGCACAAGGTGTCGCTCGACAAGGTCATCAAGACCATGCGCGACACCGGCAACGACATGAAGGACAAGTACAAGGAAACCAGCCGCGGTGGGTTGGCGGTGAATGTGATCGAGTGCTGAAGTCATCCATGGAAAGCTGAATGTCAGAGCCCGCAGCCACACTTTTGAGCCTTCCCACACTTCTCTGGTCAGGTGTCATTGCAGCCCTGATCTCCCTCGGCGGAATTATCGCCGCCAACAGGAGCAGCGAGCGTAGATTGCGCACGCAGCTGAGACACGACTCAGCGGAAAAGCAGAGGGACCGGATAGCGGCTCTGCGTAAGGAAGTCTACCTCCAGCTCTTTGAAGAGATGTCAGCGGTTTCAGTCCATCTGGGAACGCTTGCTGCCAAGAACCCAGCCACTGAAAACCTCAGCGCCCCACTACAGGGGCTTATGTCGCAGCTCGGGAAGGTGCAGCTCATTGGCACTCAGCAAACGGCATTGCTTGCAGGCGAGCTGTCCAATCTTTACGGGGAGTCTTTGTTTCGTTTGATCTTGGCTGCAAAGCCTATGCACGAACTAAAGATAGATATAGAAATTTCTGACAACGCCTTTCAGGAAAGCATGGCGCAGGCGCAACGTGTCATATCAGAAAGGCGGGCTCTTCTTGAATCCGGAAATGCTGACCATAAGAAGCTCGCGTCTTTACAAGCTTCGCTAGATCTCTTCACAGAGCGGTACGAAGAAAGCTTGGAGAAGCGCTCGCAGGCTTGGGATGACTACAACTGCTTGCAGAAGCCGTTCTTGAATGCAGTCCTTGCAGAACTTCAAGTCGTTGGACCCGCGCAGGCTGTGTTGATGGCCGCGATGCGCGATGAAATTGGACTCACGTCCGATTCCGACTTCATGCTCGAGCGACTGAAGGAGACGCAACGCCGCGTAGGCGCCGCCGCTGACAGCGTACTAGATAGCTTGGAGTCGGATGGGGATTGAAAAGCCAGTCAACTCCTCGACCTGCCTGCTTTTTCTTGACGGTGCACTACATGAATCTTGAGCGCCTGGTTCCGATGCAACCCGTCAGCCATCTGGCGGCCAGCGTGGCGTTCTACGAAAAGCTCGGCTTCACCGTCGAGGAGCGCAACGACGGTTGGGGCTGGGCGCGGATGCGGTGCGGGGTCTGCGAACTGATGCTCGACACCTCGATCAACCTGCATGGCGGCATACCGCGGATCGCGGTGCTGTACCTGTACCCCGATGACGTGCGGGCGTTCCATCGCGCCGCACGCGACAACGGGCTGCCGGTGCCGGAGTTGGAGTCGACCTTCTACGGCATGACCGAGTTCCGGCTGGACGACCCTGACGGCAACCGGCTCTGGATCGGGCAGGCGCAGGGCGGCGGCTGACAGCGCCTCGGCTCGCGCGATCCCGTCTCCCCTCGGGGAGGGCACCCGACGGGCGGGCGAGGGTTCGGTGGAGCCGGGGACGGTGGCCGACTCGACCGGCTGACACCCGGCATTGTTGGATGAGAAATCTGTTGCTTCGCCGAACCCTCACCGCACCCCCGCTCCCCCGAGGAGCGGGGCTCATCAGTGATATCGCGGTCGTCCACGTTGGGCGCGCCATCAAGCCGTCATCCGAAACGGCACAGCTCTTGCCTTGATCAGGCAAAGCCCTGTCCGGAACGCCCGTGCCCGTTGCCCGATCGATTCGCGTCGCCGCCCTCGCCCTCGCCGCCCTGCTGGCGTGGGCGCTGCCCGTGCATGCGCTGCAGCCCGACAAGGCCCTCCACCACTACGTGCGCAGCACGTGGTCGATCGAGGAAGGCCTGCCGCAGATCAGCGCGCTGGCGATCGCGCAGGACCGCCGCGGGTACATCTGGGTGGGCACGCAGTCGGGCCTGGCGCGGTTCGACGGCGTGCGGTTCGAGGCGTTCACCGCCGATGACACGCCCGCACTGCCGGGCATCTGGGTGCGGGCGCTGCACGCCGGGGGCGACGGACGGCTGTGGGTGGGCACCTACAAGGGCCTGGCGGTGCACGACGGGCGCAGCTTCCACCGCGTGCCCGCGGCCGACCCGGCACGCTGGCCGGCGCTGGATATCCATGCGCTGGGCGAGGACGGGCTGGGCCGGATCTGGGCGGCGACGCCAGCGGGCGTGTTCGAGGTGCGCGACGGCACCCTGCACCCGGTGGCGGGCAGCCCGGTGCCGGCGCTGTCGCTGGCGTGGTCGAACGGCCGCTGGTCGGTCGGCAGCCGCGGCGCGGTGCACTACCCGGCCGCCGGCGGCTGGCGCCGCGAGGCCCTGCCGGCGCCGGCCACGGATGCGCCGGTCAACCGGGTGGTGCATGCGCACGGCCGAACGTGGGCGGCGAGCGCGGCCGGGCTGTACGTGCAGGGGATCGACGGCTTCGCGCCGGCGGACGTGCCCGCGCTGCGCGGGGTGCCCGTGGACCTGCTGCTGGCCGACGGCGATGGCAACCTCTGGGCGGGCGGCGACGCCGGCCTGGCGCGCATCCGCCGCGAGGGGCCGACGTCGTTCGTCCCCGCCGACGGGCCGGGCGGCCTGCCCGGCCTGCGCACGGGGCTGGAAGACCGCGAGGGCAACCTGTGGCTGGGCAGCCAGTGGGAGGGCCTGACCCGCCTGCGCGACGGTTGGACGCGCCGCTACGGCACCGCCGAGGGCCTGCCCGGCCCGATCGTGTGGTCGGTGGCCCCCGACCCCGATGGCCGGCGCATCTGGGTCGGCCTCAACGATGGCGTCAGCGTGTTCCAGGACGGCCGCTTCACGACCGTCGCCACCGGCGATGCGCTGCCCCACCCGCAGGGCTACAACCTGCTGGCCGAGGCCGACCGGCTGTGGATCGGCACGCGGCGCGGGCTCGTGGTGGTGGACCACGCCGGCGCCCACGCGGGCCAGGTGCGCCAGCCGGCGTGGGGGCGCGCATTGGCGGGCCGGCAGATCAACGGGCTGGTACGCGATGCGCAGGGGCACCTGTGGATCGCGACCGGCGACGGGCTGTTCGAACTGGAAGGCGACGCGCTGCGGCAGTGGACCGCGACCGACGGACTGGACGACGCCCGCGTGCGCTTCGTGCTGCCTGACGGGCCGGCGGGTGTGCTGGTGGGCAGCCAGAGCGGCGTGTTCGCCTTCGACGGCACGCGCTTCACGCGCCTGCCCGGCCTGACCGACGGCCTGGACATCACCGCCGTTCACCGCCTGTCCGATGGCCGCCGCGTCGTGGGCGCCCTGTCGGAGGCCCTGTACTTCGAGCACGGCGGCGGCTGGCACCGCCTGGGCGCGCAGGAAGGCATGCCCGCGAACTCCCCCTTCGCCCTGATCGAACACGCCGGCCACCTGTGGGTGCCGGGCATCCGCGGCATCGCACGGGTGCCGCTGGACGACCTGGCCGCCCTGGCCGAGGGGCGTATCACCCGCGTGCACGGCCAGATGGTGCTCAACGAACGCGGCGACCCGATGGCCGGCCAGCAGGGCTACTGCTGCAACGGCGCGGGCACGTCCAAGGGCTTCCTGCGCGACGAGACGCTGTGGCTGCCGACGCGCGACGGCGTGGTCGCCTTCGACACCGGGGCCATCCGGCCCAACACGGTGGCGCCGTCGGTCGCCATCGAACGGGTGATGGCGCAGGGCGAGTGGCGCCCGGCGCACGTGCTGGCCGGCACCGCACTGCCGGCGGCGGCGCGCGACCTCACCTTCGACTTCACCGTGCTCAGCTTCCAGGACCCGCGCAGCAACAGCGTCGAGTACCGGCTGGCCGGATACGACGCGGACTGGCAACCGGCCGCGCTGACCAACCGGAGTGCGCGCTACACCAACCTGCCGCCGGGTGACTATGCCTTCGAGGTGCGCGGCCACAACAACACGGGCCTGGCCAGCGAGGCGCCGGCGCGGCTGGCGTTTTCCATCCGGCCGCTGCTGCACGAGACACGCGCGTTCACGATCGCGCTGGTGGTGCTCGCCCTCGGCCTGCTGGCGCTGGGCATCCATTACCTGCAGGGGCGCCACCGTCGCCAGCGGCTGGCGCTGGAGCAGGTGGTGCTGCAACGCACCGAGGCGCTGGCCGCGGCCAACGACCGGCTGCGCGAAGCCAGCCAGACCGACCCGCTGACCGGCCTGCGCAACCGCCGCTACATGGCCAGCCAGATCCCGGCCGACCTGTCGTACTACGACCGCCAGATCCGCAAGGGCCCCGACCAGGGCAAGGTGATGGTCTTCGCGCTGGTGGACATCGACCACTTCAAGGCCATCAACGACACCCACGGCCACCGCGCCGGCGACCTGGTGCTGCAGCAGTTCGCGCAGATCCTGCGCGGGCTGGTGCGCAGCGGCGACTACGTGGTGCGCTGGGGCGGCGAGGAGTTCCTGCTGGTGTTCCGGCCGATGCCGGCCCCGCACGTTCCGGAAATGGGCGAACGCCTGCGCGCCGCGGTCGCCGCGCATGCCTTCGACCTGGGCAACGGCCAGAGCCAGCACCTGACGTGTTCGGTCGGGCTGGCCGAGTACCCGTTGTTTGCCGGCCGGCATGACGCGTCGGGCTGGGAGACGCTGGTGGAACTGGCCGACCAGGCGCTGTACTTCGTCAAGACCCGCGGCCGCGACGGCTGGGCGGCATTCCGCCCCACCGCCACGACGCCGCGCGATGACCTGCTGGCCGCGATGCAGGCCGGGCCGGAAGTGCTGCTGGCCGACGGCCGCCTGACGCTGGTGGGCTCGGCGTCGGTCGTCGCCGACACCCGCGACGCCATCGCCTGACGCCCTTCCCACGCTGCACGTTGGCGAACGTCGGGCGTACACCGCCAGCCGGCCGCGCCGTCCGCGGTGACCGGGGGCTGCCCGTGGCGGTGCGCCTTCGCCCTCGCATCGCGCGGGCCAACCCCGCGTGTGCCGGACGTCTTTACCGGGTCAACGCGCGCCGCGTCACAGCACTGACAGCGCGTCGTCGAGCAAGGCCGCGGCCGTGACCTCCGCGCCCGCCCCTGGCCCCTGGATCACCAGCGGCTGCGCGCGGTAGCGGTCCGACCAGATGGCGACGCGGTTGTCGGTGCCGCTGCCACCGGCCAGCGGGTCGTCGGCCGCCAACGACTCCAGACCGACCCGGGCGCGGCCGTCCTGCAGGCGGGCAACGAAGCGCAGCCGCTCGCCGCGTTTCCACGCCTCTGCAAAGCGCGCACGCAGCGCGCCGTCCAGCATCGGCAGCGCGGCATCGACGTGCACGCGTGGCAGGCCCGCCAGCGCCGGCGGCACGAGGGACTGCACCGCGACGTCGCCCGGCGCCAGTTCGACCCCCGCCGTGCGCGCCAGGATCAGCAACTTGCGGCGGACGTCCTCGCCGGACAGGTCGTCGCGCGGATCGGGCTCGGTGTAACCGGCGTCGCGCGCGTCGCGGACGAACCCGGAGAACGGACGCCGCCCGTCGTAGTGGTGGAACAGCCACGCCAGCGACCCCGACAGCACACCGGCAATGGCGTGGATGCGGTCACCTCCGGCGTGCAGCGCGCGAAGCGTGCGCAACAGGGGCAGGCCCGCCCCGACCGTGGCGCTGTCGCCGTACTGCGTTGCGCCGTGCGCACGCGCGGCCTGGATATCGCGCCAGCGCTGGAGCGTCGTGCCCTGTCCCAGCTTGCACGCGGTGACCACATGGATGCCCTGCGCCAACCACCCGGCGTGGCGCGCCGCGACGGCGTCACTGGCGGTGGCATCGATGAGGATGCGCGGGACGGATCCGTCGGTGGTCGCCAGCGCGCTCGCGATGGAATCGAGGTTGCTGGGCGACACGGACCAGCCCTCTTCCGCGTGCGGAAGAAGATGTTCGAAGGGCGCACACACCGCGGGCACCGGGGGCGGATTGGGGCGTTCTTGGACCGAGGGGGATTCGGTTCTCGGGTCGACGGATCCCAGCGACGACTCACCCGTCCCGTTTCGCCGGATCCACTCCCCACCCCCGCGCCCGCGAGAAGACGGGCCCGAGCGGGTCGCGACGTTCGAGTTCGCGACGTAGACCGGCACGAGCTCGCGCGCCAGGCCATGGCGCTGCAGCACCTGCAGGCGCCGCAGGAACGCTGCGCCCACGGTCCCCACGCCCAGCAGCGCGATCCGCGCCGCCACGTGCGGGTGCGTCACCGCCGTTGCCGCGACGCGCTCGACCACCCCGGTCACTTCGACACCTGGCACGTGGTGCGCAACGCGCGGTGCGCACGCTCCAGCGCGGCGGTGATGTCGGCCACCAGGTCGTCCTCGTGCTCGATCCCGACCGACAGGCGCAGCAACCCGTCGCCGATGCCGGCATGGGCGCGGGCCTCCGGCGACATCGCGGCGTGGGTCATCGTGGCCGGGTGCGCGACGAGGCTTTCCACGCCGCCCAGCGACTCGGCCAAGGTGAAGCACTGCAGCCCGTCGAGGAACGCCCGGACCGACGGCTCGCCACCGTCCAGCTCCAGGCTGAGCATCGCGCCGAACCCGCGCTGCTGCCGGGCCGCGATGGCGTGCCCGGGGTGCGTGGGCAGGCCGGGGTAATGCAGGGCGCGCACGGCCGCGTGGCCCTCGATGCACGCGACCAGCGCCTGCGTGTTGGCCTGGTGCACGCGCAAGCGCGCGTCCAGGGTGCGCAGGCCGCGCAGGGTCAGGAAGCTGTCGAAGGGCGCGCCGGTGATGCCGAGGCAGTTGGCCCACCACGTCATGGCCTCGTGGACGGCGGTGTCGCGGGCGACAACCGCACCGCCTACGACGTCGCTGTGCCCGTTGATGTACTTGGTGGTGGAGTGCACGACCACGTCGGCGCCGAAATCGATCGGCCGTTGCAGGGCGGGCGACAGGAAGGTGTTGTCGACCACGGCGCGTGCGCCCGCCGCATGCGCGGCCTCGATCACGAAGCGCAGGTCGGTGATGCGCAGCAGCGGGTTGGAGGGCGTTTCGATCCACACCACGGCCGGGCGCGACCCCAGCGCGGCCGTGAGTGCACGCGCGTCGGTGAGGTCGGCGGTGACCAGCTCGAACGCACCCTTCCCCGCCAGCGCGTTGAACAGCCGCCAGCTGCCGCCGTACCCGTCGTGCGGCACCACCAGCCGGTCACCGGGCCTGAGCAGCGCATGCAACACCAGCGCGACCGCGGCCATGCCGGTGGAGGTGACCACGCCGCCCACGCCGCCTTCGAGGTCCGACAGCGCCTCACCCAGCACGTCGCGCGTGGGGTTGCCGCTGCGGGTGTAGTCGTAGCGACGCTTGCGGTCGAATCCCTCGAAGCTGAAGTTCGACGACAGCACCAGCGGCGGCGTGACCGCGCCGAAGGCCGGGTCACGATCGATACCCGCACGGACCGCGGTGGTGGAGGCCTTGAAGCCGTGCAGCGCGCTCATGCCGCCACCCCGCGACAGGCGGCGTCGGCAGGCGCGGCGTGCAGGACATCGCCCAGCAAGGCCGCGATGGCGGCGTGCTCCTTCAGGAAGGCATCGTGGCCGTAACGCGATCGCAGTACATGCAGACGCGTTTCGCCGCGCAGGCGCTCGACCAGTTCGTAGGCCTGCACCACCGGCACCAGGCGGTCGTCGGCCACCGCCACCACGGTGGTCGGCACCGTGATCCGTTCGGGGTCGACCGCCTGCAGGTCGATCGACTCCGACAGCCGCAGGAACGCGGCCACCGGCGTGCGCGCCACGTAGCGGTCGGCGCAGTGGTCGAGGTAGTCCTCGGCGTCCACCCGGACGCGGCCATCGGCGACAACCGCCTCGCCGAAGCGCCCGTCGAACTCCTCCGGCGTGCGGTAGCTGAGCACCGCCAGCTGCCGCGCCAGCGCCAGCCCGTGCGCGTCGTCACATTGCAATGCGCCCAGTGCCACCGCGCGGCGCTGCAGCGCGCGCCAGGCGCTGGCATAGGGGTGCGCGCGGTGCACGCCGCTGATGGCGACCAGTTGCCGCAGGCGCGCGCCGTGGCGGGCGGCGAACTGCAGGCCCACCTGCGCGCCGTACGAGCAACCGACGAAGGCGTTCAGCGCGTCGATGCCAAGGGCATCCAGCAACGCGGCGATGGCGTCGGCCTGGTCGGCGGGGTCCAGCGGGACGTCCAGTGCACCATCGCTGCCCAGCCAGTCGATCGCCAGCACCTGCACGTGGCGGGTGTCGATCGCGCAGCCCGGCCCCACCTGCGCGCCCCACCAGCCGGTCGCGTGGCGGTCGGCCGAGATCCCACCGGCGACGAACACCACCGGCGCGTCCGGCGGGCCAACGCGCGCGTGGCGCACGTGGACGATGCGGGTGCCGGCGTGCATCAGGCGCAGCAGCAGGTCGATGCCGCCCACGCGTTCTTCGGCGGCGGCGTCTAACGGCGTATCGGAGGGCGTGGGGTCGCCGTCGCGGGCGACGGACCCGGTCGGTACGGAGGGGAGCGGGTGGGCGGTCAGGCTCATGGCGGTCATCCGGGAAGCGACGGGGCCACCGAGCGGACGCCAACACACGCACGGACCCCGGGGTCCGGCGGTATCGCGGCCATCTTCCGATGGCCCACGCACGCGGGCCATCGCAGGAATTGGCACCTGACGCGGCAGTGCGCCGCGCGGGTTGCCCCGGCTTCAAAGGGCCTGTCCCTCTGCCGGTCTCGATGGATGTGGCGCAGTCTGCAATGGCCTTTCGCGACTGTCAATCGCTTCATCCGTATAAAGCGATATTATTTTTCGTCATGGCCGATCGCTGCGGCTGCCGCCATCGCGAATACACTTTCGCCATGACCTCGAACCGCCCCCACCTCGCCGTCCTGTGTGCCCTGCTGCTGGCAACGGCCGCTTGCACGGGCGTCGCGCCGCGCCCCGCCGCCACCGTGCCCGGCCCGGCCGCGAAGGCCGCGCCGGTGGCCCTGACCGAAGCCTTCGTGTCGGACGCGCACGCGAACGAAGAGCTCGACTCGCTGGCGACGTGGCCGACCGAAGACGGCGGCCTGTGGGTGATTGCCACCGCCAAGGCCACGCACCGGCTGAAGGTGTTCGACGGCGACACCGGCGCATTCCTGCGCCACGCGGGCCGCCGCGGTGCCGACCCGGGCCAGTTCAACCGGCCCAACGGCATCGCGGTGCACGGCGACCTGGTGTTCGTCGTGGAACGCGACAACCGCCGCGTGCAGGTGCTGTCGCTGCCCGGGTTCGAGCCGGTCGGTGCGTTCGGCCAGGCCGAACTGCGCAGCCCGTACGGCCTGTGGCTGCACGAGACCGCACCGGGCGAGCTGGAGGTGTTCGTCACCGACAGCTTCATGCAGGGCGAGCGGTTCGACGTCGTGCCCCCGCTGGATGAGCTGGACCAGCGCGTGCGGCGCTACCGGGTGACGATCGATGGCGAAGGCGGCCTGGTCGCCCGGGACGCCGGCGCGTTCGGCAGCACGCGGCCCGACACGGCGCTGCGCATGGTGGAGTCGATCGCGGGTGACCCGGCCGCGGGCCGGCTGCTGATCGCCGACGAGGATCGACGGCACCGGTCGACGCTTTACGAATACCGCATGGACGGCCGCGCCACCGGACGGCGCGTCCCCGATGCCAGCTTCGGCGCCGAGGCCGAGGGCATCGCGTTGTGGAGTTGCCCCGACGGCGGCGGCTACTGGGTCGCGGTGGACCAGCTGATGCCGCTGGCCGAGTTCCACCTGTTCCGGCGCGACGCGTTGACGCCGGTGGGCAGCTTCCGTGGTGGGACGGTGTCCTATACCGACGGTATCGCCCTGCATGCCACGCCCACGCGCGCCTTCCCGGGCGGCGCGCTGTACGCGGTGCACGGCGACCGCGCCGTGGCGGCCTTCGACCTGCGCGACGTGGTCCGCGCCCTCGAGCTGGACCCGGGCTGCGTGGAGTGATGCCGTGAACCCGGATAGCGCCGGCGCCCGCCTTTCAGGCCTCGTGATCGCATTGGCGGTCGCGTGGGCATGGCCGGTGCAGGCCGCGAAGATCTACCGCTGGACCGACGACACGGGGGTGACCCAGTACGGCGACCAGCCACCGGTGGCGGAATCGGCAGCGGTGACGGTGATCCCCGTGGAGTTCGAACCCGGCGCAATCGCGCAGCTGCGCGTGGAGAACCAGGGCAGCCGCTACCTGGCCTGGGCGGACAACCGCCTGCCCGGGCCCATCGAGGTGCAGCTGCGCTTCCAGGACCAGGACAACATCGCCGGCCGTCCGACCTTGCCGGCGCGCGCCCTCCTGGCACCCCGCGCCACCGCGCTGGTGGCGCAGCTGGCCACCGCCGACCCGACCCGCGGCGGCCGCTTCGAGTTGCGCATGGACAGCGTGCCGGGCGACCCCACGGCGCGCCCGCGCGACGTGGAATACCGCCTGCCGCTGGAGCAGTACCGCATCCGCATCGACCAGGGCTACGGCGGGCGCTTCAGCCACAGCGACCCGGGCAACCGCTACGCCGTCGACTTCGCCGCCGAAGAGGGCACCGCCGTGCTCGCCGCGCGCGAGGGCGTGGTGATGCAGGTGGAGTCCGACTTCCAGCGCGCGGGGCTGGACCGCGAGGCGTACGGCGGCCGCGCCAACTTCGTGCGCATCCTGCATGACGACGGCTCGATGGCGCTGTACGCGCACCTGCAGCCCGAGGGTGCCTACGTCCGCGTCGGCCAGCGCGTGCGCACCGGCCAGCAGATCGGGCTGTCGGGGAACACCGGCTTCACCACCGGCCCGCACCTGCACTTTGCGGTGCAGGTCAACCGCGGCATGCGGCTGGAGTCGATCCCGTTCCGCATGAACGGCCCGACCGGGCCGCTGCGGATCGACGACGGGCGCTAGGCGCCACAAGACATTGTAGGAGCGGCTTCAGCCGCGATCGGCGGTCCGGGTGGCTGGCGAGGTCGCGACTTACGTCGCTCCTACACGGGGATTGTGAGATGTGATCGCGGCTGGAGCCGCTCCTACAGCGGGCCGGTCACGCGGCTTCGGCGAGCTGCTCTTCAGCCAGCGCACGCCACTGCGGCAACTTGTCGAGCATGCCGACCGAGCGCAGGTAGGTCTCGTCGACCTCGGTGCCGCCGACCAGCGCGGACGCCACGTGCACGGCGCCGGCCACCCAGAAGCCGGACATGCGCATGCGGCCCGGCTGGTGGTGGCTGGCCACGGCCTCGACGATCGGCATCGGCAGGCCCCAGAGGCCCAGCAGGTAGGCGCCGGCCTCGGCGTAGTGCGGGCCCTGGCCGTCGCCCGCGGCGCATTCCTCGGCCTCGCGTCCGGGGATCCGCACGTCCGGCAGCAGCATGCCCACCTCGGCCAGCAGGCCGGCGGTGGCGGCCAGCTCCGCACTCGGCCCGCCCAGCAGGCGCGCGGCCAGGCGTGAGGTGCGCAGGGCACGGTCCTGCATCGCGTCGCGGTCGATGCCGTTGGCCGGCTTGGCACCGGCGTAGGCCTCCGCCGCCAGCACCAGGCGCTGGATGGTGGTCAGGCCCAGTCGGGTGACGGCCGTGCGCATGTCGGTGATGACGCGCCCCGCGGAGAAGTAGGCGGAGTTGCACAGGCGCAGCACCTTGGCGGCGATCGCCGGGTCCTGCGAGAGCACTTCGGCGACATCGGCGGTGGTCGTGTCCGGGTCACGCAGCAACTGGGTGAGTTCGATGTACAGCTGGGGCGGCGGCGGCAGCGCACCGACCTTGCCGATGGCTTCCTTCAGCGATTCGTTGTCGAGCAGCTCGCGCAGTTCGATCACGCTTTCGACCGCTTCGATCAGTTCGCCGGCGTCCATGGGCTTGCGCAGCAGGCGGTGCGCACTCTCCAGCGCCTGCTCGACGCCGGCGCCTTCGCTTTCGTCGAGCAGCAGGATGCGCACGGCCTGCGGGTAGCCGGCCCGTACCTGCGCGAGCAATGCGGGGCCCGACTCGCCGGCCAGGTCGCGTTCGGCGACCACCGCGTCGGGTGCACGATCGCCCGGCAGCGCCATCACGGCGGCGGCGTTGCCCACCCACAGCACGTCCCAGTCCAGTCCGAAGTCCGCCAGGGCCTGCTCGAACTCGGCGGCACGCGCCCCCTTCTCACCCACGATCACAATGAACACGACAGCTCCTCGGCGTCCCGACCTGAACAGGTAACGGCCGCCTCGCCCGTCGCCTGAAGGCGCGGTGCGTGACGGCGTTCGCACTTCCGCCACCCACCCGGTGCGCAGTCCGACGGCGTCGCGGGCACCGCCCGGCCCCGTCCGCCACCGCGCCCGCCGGTATACTGCGCGGCTTCCTCAAGCCCGCCCGGACGCGCATCGCGCGTCATCGCCATGTCCGACGTCTCCCAGCAGGCGCTGCGCCGCCGCACCTTCGCCATCATTTCCCATCCCGACGCGGGCAAGACCACGCTGACGGAGAAGCTGCTGCTGTTCGGCGGCGCGATCCAGATGGCCGGCAGCGTCAAGGGCCGCAAGGCCGCGCGCCACGCGACCTCGGACTGGATGGCGCTGGAGAAGGAGCGCGGCATCTCGGTGACATCCTCGGTGATGCAGTTCCCGTACGAGGGCCGCATCGTCAACCTGCTCGACACGCCCGGGCATGCGGACTTCGGCGAGGACACCTACCGCGTGCTGACCGCGGTGGACAGCGCGCTGATGGTGATCGACGTGGCCAAGGGCGTGGAGGAGCGCACCATCAAGCTGATGGAGGTCTGCCGCCTGCGCGACACGCCGATCATGAGCTTCATCAACAAGCTCGACCGCGAGGGCAAGGATCCGATCGAGCTGCTGGACGAGGTCGAGTCGGTGCTGGGCATCCAGTGCGCGCCGATCACCTGGCCGATCGGCATGGGCCAGCGCCTGAAGGGCGTGGTCCACCTCATCACCGGCGAGGTGCACCTGTACGAGCAGGGCCGCAACTTCACCCGCCAGGACTCGACCATCTTCCCGTCGATCGACGACCCGGGCCTGGCCGCACGCATCGGCGAGCAGGCGCTGGCCGAGCTGCGCGACGAGCTGGAACTGGTGCAGGGCGCCAGCCACCCGTTCGACAAGGACGCCTACCTGCGCGGCGAGCAGACGCCGGTGTTCTTCGGCTCGGCCGTCAACAACTTCGGCGTGCAGCTGCTGCTGGATTTCTTCGTCGAGCACGCCCCGCCGCCGCGTCCGCGCGAGACCACGACGCGCGAAGTCGCCGCGACGGAAGACAAGCTGACCGGCTTCGTGTTCAAGATCCAGGCGAACATGGACCCGCAGCACCGCGACCGCGTGGCCTTCATGCGGATCTGCTCGGGCAAGTTCGAGGCGGGCATGAAGGCCTTCCACGTCCGCACCGGCAAGGACATGAAGCTGGCCAACGCGCTCACCTTCATGGCCTCGGACCGCGAGATCGCCGAGACCGCGTATTCGGGCGATGTCATCGGCATCCACAACCACGGCACGATCTCCATCGGCGACACGTTCACCGAAGGCGAGAAGCTGTCGTTCACCGGCATCCCCAACTTCGCGCCGGAACTGTTCCGCCGCGCGCGCCTGCGGGACCCGCTGAAGCTCAAGCAGCTGCAGAAAGGCCTGGCCCAGCTGAGCGAAGAAGGCGCGACCCAGTTCTTCAAGCCGCTGATGAGCAACGACCTGATCCTCGGCGCGGTCGGCGTGCTGCAGTTCGACGTGGTGGCCTACCGCCTGAAGGACGAGTACGGCGTGGACGCGACGTTCGAGCAGGTGTCGGTCGCCACGGCGCGCTGGATCCGCTGCGACAACGCCAAGAAGCTCGAGGAGTTCCGCGACAAGAACGCGATGAACCTAGCCGAGGACGCGGCCGGCCAACTGGTGTACCTGGCGCCGACCCGCGTCAACCTGCAGCTGGCGCAGGAACGTGCCCCGGACGTGACGTTCCTGGCCACGCGCGAGCATGCGCACGCGGTGGCGGTTGACTGAGAGCGTCCGCGGGTTTCCATGCTCCCCCGTACGCTAGGATGTGGGCATGAGATCCGATCCCGCATCCTCGTGTAAGACGACGGACGGCCTGTCTGATGCATCACGCACTCTCGCCGGAGCGCGAGAGGAACTTGCCAACGCCCTGACCCATGGCCTGGGGGCGGCGGCGGCGCTGGCCGGCGGCGCGGTCCTGGTCACGCTGGCGGCGCTCAAGGGCGACGGCTGGCAGTTGGCCGGCGCGATCGTGTTCGGCGTGTGCCTGCTGCTGTTGTATCTGGCCTCGACGCTGTACCACGCGGTGCAGCACCCGGTGCTCAAGGGCCGGCTCAAGGTGTTCGACCACTGTGCGATCTACCTGCTGATCGCCGGCACCTATACCCCGTTCACCCTTGTCGGCCTGCGCGGCCCTTGGGGCTGGGGACTGTTTGCGGCCATCTGGACGCTGGCGGTGGCCGGGGTGGTGTTCAAGCTGTTTTTCACCGGGCGCTTCCGCGGCCTGTCCACCGCTATCTACATCGCCATGGGGTGGCTGGTGCTGGTGGCGATCAAACCCCTGCTCGCCGCGTTGGATGCATGGACATTCGGCTGGCTGCTGGCCGGCGGCGTGTGCTACACGCTGGGCACCGTGTTCTACCACCGCCCGTCGCTGCCCTACTCCCATGCGATATGGCACCTGTTCGTGGTGGCCGGCAGCGTCTGTCATTACGTCTCGGTGCTGGCGCAGATACAGCCGGCGGCGTGACCGCTGCTGCGCACCGGGTCGCACGCGCGGTCTGATGTGACGCGAGATTTGATTGAAACGGCTGTTCACCCCGGCTTGACCGATGCGCCGGGATGGTGGGGCCTCCGCAACCCGCAGGAGGAGTCCCACGTGCGCACCCCGATGATGGCCATCTCGACCCTTGCACTGGCGATGGCGCTGTCCGCGTGCCGCGACCATTCCGACCTGACGCCGGCCAGCGATGCGACGCCCGCGGCAAGCGACGCAGCCACCGATGCCGCGCCACCGGCCGACGATGCACTGGCGACGGCGACGTACACCTGCGACGGCGACCATCGCGTCAGCGTCGACGGGGACAGCGCGCAGGTCATGTTGGCGGACGGCCGGACGGTCGATCTGTCGCGCAGCGCCGGCGCGTCGACCGCCATGTTCGCGGGTGAAGCACTCGAGTTCACGGGCGATGCCGAAGGCGGGACGCTGGTACAGGACGAGGGCGGCAGCTTCACCTGCCGGGCCGGCTGACGGGCAAGGCGCCACGCGAGCGCAAGCGAGATTCCTGAATGACCTCACCGTCGTCAAAGGAGCGCCGTTCCGGGCTGCCCGCCGGCCCGGCGCTGCCTGTCCAGCACGTGGGGACCTGGTTCCGCACACATCCGGTGGCAACGGCACTGGCCGTCGCACTGGCCGCACTGCTGGTGCTGGTCCTGCTGTGGGACTGGAACTGGTTCCGCGGCCCCGTCGAGCGCCAGGTGGAAACGCGCACCGGGCGCACCTTCAACATCGGCGGCGATCTGCACGTCGACCTCGGCCGGGTAACGAGGATCCGCGCAGCCGACCTCACGCTGGGAAACGAGGCGTGGTCGAAGCGCGACACGATGGCTTCAACCGACCTGCTGGAGTTCACGGTCGACATCCCCGCCCTGCTGACCGGCCACCTGCGCCTGCCCGAGCTCAGGCTCACCGCACCCGAGGTGTGGCTTGAAACGGGCGACGACCCGGGCGGCAACTGGACATTCGGCGACGGCGATGGGCCGGGTCCTGACCTGGGCGGCATCTGGATCGATGACGGGCGCCTGCACTTCCAGGATGCCGGCAACAACACGCGCATCGACTTGGCGGTCGTCAGCCGACGTTCGCATCGCGGCGGAAAAGCGCCGGTTGGCATTGCCGGCGACGGCCTGTGGAAAGGCGAGCCGTTCGACATCCAGGGCTTCACCGAGTCGCCGCTGGAGCTGCGCGACAGCCAGCGCCCGTATCGGATCGACCTGCACGCACAGGCGGGCCCCACCCGGGCGCATGCGCGCGGCACGCTGGTCAACCCGTTCCGCTTCCGCGACTTCGACCTGCAACTTCAACTGGCCGGTCGCGATCTCGCCGACCTGTACCCGCTGATCGGCATCGCCACGCCCAACACGCCGCCCTACGACCTGGACGGCCGCCTGCGACGCGATGGGCCGCTGTGGACGTACGACGACTTCGCAGGTGACGTGGGCGACAGCGACCTTGCCGGCACCGCCAGCGTCGACACCGCAGGAGCACGCCCGTTCCTTCGAGCGGATCTGCGCTCGCAGCACCTGGATTTCGACGACCTCGCCGGCTTCGTCGGCGGCGCGCCGCAAACGGGCTCGGGTGAAACCGGCAATGCGGACATGACGGCCGCCAACCAGGCGACCCGCGCCCGGGGCCGCGTGCTGCCGGACACGCCGTACGAACTCGACAAGCTCCGCGCGATGGATGCCGACGTGCGATTGCGCGCCGCTACGCTCGACGCCCCCGGCTGGCCGCTACAGGACATGGACGCGCACCTGCTGCTCGAGGGCGGCCTGCTGCGGTTGGACCCGCTGAACTTCGGTGTGGCCGATGGCGATATCCGCTCCACCATCCAGATGGATGCGCGCCAGGCCACCATCCGCACCCGCGCGGACATCACGGCGCGCGGCCTCACGCTGGCCAAACTGCTGCCCACCGTGGAGCTGGCCCGGGACGCGGTCGGCGAGGTCGGCGGACGCGTCACGCTGTCGGGCCAGGGCAATTCGATCGCTGACATGCTCGGCACCGGCAACGGCGACATCGCCATCGGCATGGGCGCCGGGCGCATCAGCAACCTGCTGATGGAATTCGCGGGGCTCGATCTTGCGGAGATCATCAAGTTCAAGCTGACCGATGACCGTCAGATCCCGGTCCGCTGCGCGTTCGGGGACTTCGGCGTCAAGAACGGCGTGATGCAGACACGCGCACTGGCGTTCGACACGACGGACACCCTCCTAGTGGGCTCCGGCACCATCAGCCTGCGCGATGAGCGGCTGGACCTGCTCATCCGCCCGCGCCCCAAGGACCGTAGCCTGCTGTCGCTGCGTTCGCCGCTCGTGGTGACCGGCAGCTTCGCCGAACCCGACATCCGCCCGGACTTCAAGCGGCTCGGCCTGCGCGGTGCGGTGGCACTGACACTGGCCAGCATCGCGCCACCGGCCGCCCTGCTCGCGACCCTGGAACTGGGCCCGGGCGAGAATGCGGCCTGCGGAGGCCAATACGCGGAGTGACGCGGCGCGCCGGTCTCAGCTGGCGATATACCGCTGCAGCTGGTCGAGTTCCACCTGCTGGTCTTCGATCACCGCTTTGACCAGGTCGCCGATGGAAACCACACCCAGCACCTCCCCTGCATGGACCACGGGCAGGTGCCGGATCCGGCGGTCGGTGACCAGTTGCATGCAGCGGTCGGTGGTTTCGTCCAGGCCGATCGTCACGACATCGGAGGTCATGATCGCGCGGACCGGCGTGGTGGCCGACGAGCGGCCCTGCAGCACGATCTTACGCGCGTAGTCGCGTTCGGACAGGATCCCCGCGAGGTGGCCGCCATGGATGACCAGCACGGCGCCGATGTGCTTTTCCGCCATCAGGCGGATGGCGTCGATGACCGGTGCATCGGGACCGATCGCGAAGACCTCAGGCGCCTTCGCCTCCAGCAGCTGCCGCACGGTGCGCATGGCCGCTTCCTCCGACTGGGACCTGCTGCGAGGATACTCCTGCGGCCGGTTGCCAGGCGTCGACCAGGTACAGCGGGCGCTGCTTGGACTCTTCGTACAGGCGGCCCAGGTATTCGCCGATCAGGCCCAGGGCAATCAGCTGGATGCCGCCCAGGAACAGGATCACCGCCATCATCGTGGGCCAGCCTGCGACCGGGTCGCCCCAGAGCATCGCCTTGGCGATGACCCACAGCCCGTAGACGAACGCGAGCAGTGCGGTGACCAGGCCCAGGTACGTCGCCAGACGGAGCGGCGCCGTCGAGAAGCTGGTGATGCCCTCCAGCGCCAGATTCCACAGTCGCCAGAAATTGAACTTGCTCGCACCGGCCGCGCGCGGTTCACGGTGGTACGGAATCGAGGTGCGATTGAAGCCGACCCAGCCGAAGAGTCCCTTCATGAAACGGTGGCGCTCGCGCAGCTGCGCCAGTGCCGCCAGCGCACGCGGCGACAGCAGTCGGAAATCGCCGGTATCGGCCGGGATTGGCGTACGCGACAGGCGACCGATCACACGGTAGAACGCGTGCGCCGTCGCGCGCTTCAGCCAGCCCTCGCCATCGCGCTCGACTCGCGTGCCGTAGATGTCGTCGAACCCCTGACGCCAACGCTCTACAAACTGGGGGATCAGTTCGGGCGGATCCTGCCCGTCCGCGTCCAGGATCAGCGCGGCACCGTCGTCGACGCGATCCAGGCCTGCTGTCAGTGCCAGCTCTTTGCCGAAGTTGCGCGACAAGCGGAGCACGCCCACCCTCGCGTCGCCAGCGGCCAGGCCCTGCAACACCGCCCAGGTACCGTCCGTACTGCCGTCATCGACATACAGCACTCGTCCGATCACGCCCTTGGACTGGAGTCCATCGAGTACTGCCGCGATGCGCGGGTGCAGCAGGGGCAGGCTGTCGCCCTCGTTGTAGGCGGCGACGACGACGGTGAGCAGGTCTCTGGGCATGGGGCGCATGGTAGCGACTCAGTCCAGCGACTCGAGGTGCGGGCGGCCGCCGATGTAGCGCATCTGCCGCTCGATGGCCCGCGTCCTGCGCTGCACGTATGGACCCGGGTTGGCTGCGCTGTAGCGACGCGGGCTCGGCAGGACGGCCGCCAGGCGGGCGGCCTGGCTCGCCGTGAGCCGGTCAGCATCCCGTCCGAAGTAGCGCCGCGAAGCCGCTTGCGCCCCGTACACCCCATCGCCGAACTCGGCGATGTTGACGTACACCTCGAGAATGCGCGTCTTGGGCCACAGCGTCTCCATCAACAGCGTGTACCAGGCTTCGATGCCCTTGCGCACCCAGCTGCGGCCGCTCCACAGGAACAAATTCTTCGCCGTCTGCTGGCTGATCGTGCTGGCGCCGCGAGTGGAGCGTCCGCGCGCATTGTGGGCCCGTGCCTTCTCGATCGCCTCCAGGTCGAACCCGTGGTGGCGGCTGAAGTTCTGGTCTTCCGACGCGATGACCGCCAGGGGCAGCTCGGGTGCGATCGCCTGAAGGTCCCGCCACTCATGGGACATGCGGAACGCCCAGTCGCCCGCGCGCCACGCTTCGAACTGGCGCGCCGCCATGAACGCACTGAACGGGGGGTCGACCCACCGCAGCACCGCGACCTGCAGCACCGTAGCCAGAACGGCCATCAGCGGCAGTGCCAGCAGCCAGCGCCGCCACCGGCGCCATCTCGATTTTCCGGTCCCTTGCGGCGCCGTCGCTTGCGTCATCGTCCCGTGCCCCCATGTCCGCGACGTCCCATGCACGTCCGCATGCCCATTATCACCGCAGTCCGCCTACCCAGCCGCCCATGACTCCAGACGACTCCGCACACGCTTCCGACCACGACGGCCTCACCCGTTTCCTCATCCTGGGTGCCGGCGTGCGCGGGGTCCGCGTCCATCTCCAGGACACGTGGCAACAGATACGCGAACGCGAGGCCTACCCCGCCGCCGCCGCGGAACTGCTGGGGGAAGCCTGCGTCGCGGCGGCGTTGCTGACCGGGCACACCAAGGTCGATGGCCGGCTCTCGATCCAGTTGCAGGGTCGGGCCGCGATCCGGACGCTGTTTGCGGAGTGCACCGCCGCCGGCACCTTGCGCGGGATCGTCCAACTGGCCGAAGGCGCGTCACCGACGCGCGACCTGCGGGATCTCGGGCCAGACGCGGTTCTGGCCATCACCGTCGAGAACCCCCGGCCCGGGAGGCAGGGCAGTGGCCAGGAGCCCGTTCGCTACCAGGGACTGGTGTCGCTCACATCCGACACGCTCGCGGGCGCGCTCGAGGGCTATTTCCAGCAGTCCGAGCAGCTTCCCACCCGCCTGTTGCTGGCCGCCGACAATGAGCGCGCGGCTGGTCTGATGCTGCAGAAACTTCCGGGTGACGAGGGCGACGAAGATGGCTGGAGCCGGGTGGGTGCGCTGTTCGACACGCTGGGAGCTGCCGAATTGCTGGACCTGCCCAGCGATACGCTGCTAACGCGCCTGTTCCACGAGGATGGCGTGGAGATACTGGGGCATAAGCCCTTGTCGTTCGCGTGCTCATGCTCTCGCGAACGCGTATCGGCGATGCTGGCATCGCTGGGCGCGGAGGAAGCACGGGCTGCAGCGGCCGAGGGCAAGGCGGAGGTGCGTTGCGAATTCTGTGGGCAGCGTTACAACTTCAGCACCCGGGAAATCGAGACACTGCTTGCACTCCATGGGCAGGAGATGCCGCCATCCGAGCGCGTGCAGTAAGGGGATTTGCTGCCGACCGGCGGCAATTGTTAAATAAACATAAACCGCCTATAGTTCCCATCCGATCAGGTGGGAACTCCGCCCATCAGGACAGGTCGTAGAGCAACGGAATGAAGACGCGATCGCTGCAATTGCCGCTTGCTGTCCTGCTTGCCCTCGGGCTGGCGGGCGGTGTGCACGCGCAATCCGGCAGCGGGTCACGTACAGACAGCACGGTACTGCCCGTCTGGAACAAGGCCAGCGGCAATCTCGAGGCGGTGTTGCTGCTGGAACCGGCACCCGCCGCCGCCGGCCGCTGGCGCGTTGGACGCAGCCTGCTTGATGCCAACCTGGGCGCCACCGCCACCGATTCGCTCGGTCTGGTCTGCGATCGCAAGGCCGGACTGGCAGGGGCCATCGGCAACCTCGCCAACCATTGCATGCTCGCCTCCCTGGATGGCAGTGACCGCTCCCGCAACGGAGCGCGCCAGCTCACGGCCGGCGCAAGCCTTTCGCGCAACGGTAACCGGATCGGCCTCTCCCTCGGCGAGGGGCGGGACACCCTGCCCAGCTGGCTCAGCCCGAACGGCCGCACGGCGCAGCTGGACGAGAACACGCTCACCGTCTACGGCCAGAAGAACATCGGCCGCGAAGCCACCGTGTCGATTGGAGGCACCTGGGCCCGCGCACGTCTGATTCCGGCGGGCGAAGTGCCCGACTCCGTCAGCAGCCACTTCAACGACCGGTGGAACACCCAGAGCGTGACCGTCGGGGCCGACATCGGCGACTTCGGGGCGAGCATCATCGGTCGCGTTGTCGATACGCCGGAGCAGGAGGGCCAATGGGAGGGCCTGGGGCTCGGTCTGACGTGGCGCACGCCATGGAGCGGCCAGCTCACGGTGGGCGCGGAGAACGTGGTCACCCGCGGCAAGAACCCATTTGCGCCCAACAATGGCGACAAAGAAGAGGGAACGGTTCCTTACGTTCGGTACGAGCAAGACCTCTAACGCATTGGGGGACAGGCCTTTGCTCTTACCAGCCGATCGCCCCACACAGGTAGGATTAGGGACTTTCCAAGTTCGGATCCACCATGCAGCAGTCCGGCGCACTTGCGCATGCAGAACTGATGATCAGGTGCGGGGATCACGCTCGCGCGGCGGGATTTCTCAAGGATTACCTCGCTCGCAGCCCTGCTGACCCCTTTGCATACCGCCTGCTCGGACTCGCGGTATCGAGCAGCGGTCAAGTTGATGAAGCAATCGCTCACCTTGCGAAGGCGCGTCAGCTCTCCCCGACATCCGCTTTGTTCGCACGCGACTTGGGCAAGATGCTTGCTCAATCCAATCATTTGGATGAGGCGACGGGGCACTTTGCTCATGCCACCTCGCTCGATCCAGAAGACTTCGAAGGATGGCTGCTACTCGGGGTCACTGCCGGACGCCTACGGCGTTTCGACGAGTCGCTCGGCGCATTGCGGAAGGCGCACGCGCTGGCTCCATCTAATACAACCGTCACTCGGGAACTCGCGGAGCGCGTCTTTGAGTCGGCGGGCCCCGCAGAGGCATTGCCACTCTGGAGAAAAATCGCGGCGCAGCATCTTGATGATGTACATGCTCAGCTGCGCCTGGGAGAGACGTTGAGCAGACTTGGCATGCATGACGATGCAGCAAAGAGCTATCGCTACGCGGTTTCCATCACGCCAGAATCGCCTGAACTCTGGTTGGCACTGGGCCAGTCTCTCGAAGACAACGCGAATCGCGAGGGAGCTCAAGCAGCCTATCAGGCGGCACTCGACCTCCGGCCGGACTGGCCCCTCCCCTTGAGCGCGTTGCTGGGCATTGCCAAAAGTTCTGGCAACGCGACCTTCATCGTCCAAGCCGAGGCTTTGTTGTCTAGGGATGACTTGGAGGAGAGCGGCCGTGCGTTGTTAGCGTACGAACTCGGAAAAGCGCATGACGCTCGCGGCGAGCATTCGTCCGCATTTGACAGGTGGAGCGAAGCAAATCGAGCGCGTCGAAACCTCGCCGGCCCGATGGACCGCGACGCACTCGAAAGGTGGGTCGCTGAGGCGACAAGCACATCTGAACTTCCAGGACCAACCGTCCACCACGCCGACCACAGTGATCAAGCACTGGTTTTCATTGTGGGCATGCCACGCAGTGGAACCACCCTTACCGAGCAAATCCTGGCGGCGCATCCGCGTGTGGTCGGATGTGGCGAGCTACCCGATATCAACTTGATCGCACAGAGCGCAGCGCGTTACGGCCGAGCCTCAATCCCTCAGACAGAGCTTCGCGCATGGGCGGAAGGCTATCTGATGTCTGCGCATAGGCACTCTACTGATGCGCGGAACGCATTGAGATATGTCGACAAGGCTCCTCTCAACTTCTTCCACCTCCCCCTCATAGCAGCCATGTTCCCCAAGGCGCGGGTCATCTGGGTGCGACGGGACCCCCGCGATATTGCACTTTCAATCTACAGCCAGAACTTTTCGCCGGACGCCCGCTTTGCGACTGATCTTGAGGATCTGGGTCACTTCATCAATGCCCATGTACGACTCATGCGCCACTGGATCGATGCTCTTCCACTCAGCTCCTTGGAGCTGAACTATCACGCTCTAGCACTCGACCCTGAGCCTCAGGTCCGTCGTCTCATGAACTTCGTCGGCCTTGAGTGGGACGCGCGCTGCCTGGACTTCCATCGCAGCACTCGAGGCGTGCAGACCCCGAGCCGCTGGCAGGTTCGAGAGCCCGTTCATACTCGCTCGCTCGATCGTTGGCGCCGCTATGAAGGCAATCTCCAGCCGCTCATCGCCACACTCGATGCCGACTCGTATCTATAAGTTATTGTTTTATATAGACCTGGCCAGCAGGTCCCCCTTGGGGGACGCGTCCGCTTAACGACACTTTAATTTTGCGGAGGGAAGGGCTAGTATCGGCCGACCTTGCTGTTTTGGCGCAGCAGTTTTGACGCTTGCAATGAGGTCCCCTTGGGCAAATCAAGTCACACTTGGAGAGAGAGAGCATGACCCTTAAGACCACCAAGCTCCGCGACGCGATTGGTTTCGCGATTGCCATGAGCGCAACCGGCCTCATCGGAATGGGCAGCGCGTTTGCTCAGGAAGCTGGCGAAGAAGGCCAGACCGAAGAAGCTACGACCCTTGACCGCATCGAAGTCACCGGCTCGCGCCTGAGCCGCGCCAGCGTTGAGGGCGCGCTCCCGGTGGTCGTTATCGACCGCGAGGAGATCGAGGCCAGCGGCGAGGCGTCGGTTGCCGACTACCTGCGCACCACGAACTTCAGCTCCACCGGCCAGTTCCGTCCGCAGTCGGGCAGCTCGGCACAGTCCGGCGCATTTGCCGACCTCCGCGGCCTCGGTTCGCAGCGCACCCTGGTCCTCATCGACGGCCACCGCGCCCCGAAGGCGCCGTTTGCAGCCTCGGCTCAGGACCTGAACGTCATCCCGATGGCCGCGGTTGAGCGCATCGAAGTGCTGACCGATGGCGCATCGGCCGTCTACGGTGCCGACGCCGTCGGCGGCGTGATCAACATCATCACCCGCAAGGACTACAACGGCGCCAGCCTGATGGTCGGCAAGTCGATCCCGGAATGGGGCGACACCGACGAGGCCGCCGCGCTGGTGGGCGTCAGCGGCGACCGGGGCAGCATCGTGGCGGGCTTCTCTCACAACCGCCGCGCGATGATCTACACGCGTGACCGTCCTTGGGGTTCCACTCCGGGCGCCAGCACCTTCGGCAACAACTACATCCGTGTCGATCCTGCGACCGGCGCCATTGTGCCCGACCCGATTCGTGGAGATATCTTTATCCCGGTCGAAGGCGGCTGCACCAACGAGAACTTCTACATCAGCCCCATCAATGGCCGCTGCGTGTACAACTTCAACGCCGTCGCCGCCGATGAAGCCAGCACGAACAACAAGTCGTTCTTCGCGAACGGCACCTTTGACATCAACGACGACTGGTCGATGTACCTGCGCACCAGCGTCGCCAACACCAAGTCGTTCGGTCGTTACGCTCCGACCCCGGGTGTGGTTGTCCTTGATCCGGACTCCGCGGGCAATCCGGCCCCCGGCTTTGTCACGTACCTGTACCACCGCTTTGCTGCGGCCGGTAACCGTGACAACAGCACGAACGCCAACGTTTACGACATCAACCTCGGTGTCGACGGTCGCCTGACCGACAACGCAGACCTCCGCGCCGGCGTGCGTTACAACACGTACGACTACAAGGAGTTCGGCCGCAACTACATCGTCCAGTCGCTGGCCGAGCAGGCCATCAATGACGGCACTTACAACATCTACGATCCGGGCTCCACGCCGGAAGATGTTCTGAACTCGATCAAGGCTACGATCACTCGCGAAAGCGACTTCACCACCAAGGAAGCGTACTTCAACGTCACCATGTACGACCTGTTCCAGATGGGTGGTGGCGGTGCAGGTATCGCGGTGGGTGGCGAGTTCCGCAAGGAAGACTACGCCGACGTTTACGACTCCCTGTCCGCTGCTGGCGTCGTTCTTGGCAGCTCGGGTGCGTCGTCCGGTGACTCGCGCGAGGTTTCGGCTCTCTACAGCGAGCTGCAGCTGCCGATCACGTCCAACTTCGAGCTCAACTTTGCCGGCCGCTGGGAGGACTACTCCGACTACGGCAGCAACTTCGCCCCCAAGGCGTCGTTCCGTTGGCAGCCGCTGGACTCGCTGACGCTGCGTGGCTCGGTGGGTCGCGGCTTCGTTGCCCCGACGCTGGACATCATCTCGCAGGCCACGGCGTTCTCCGCTGATACCGTGAACGACCCGGCCACCTGCGTGGCGTTCGGAGACTACCCCGCCGGCACGCCCGATCCGCTGGCCTACTGCACCGAGACCGGCGGCATCAACGGCGTGCAGGTCGATGCATTCCGCGAGGCAGCCGAGGGCCTGGGTGCGGAAGAGTCCGAGCAGTACCAGTTTGGCGTCGTGTGGGATGCAACCGACTGGCTGAACGTGGCTTTGGATTACTGGAACATCACCATCACCGACCGTATCGCCTTCTTCAGCTCGCAGAAGCTGGTCGATATCGACATCGGTGATGACCCGACTCCGTTCCCCGGTGCGCCTTGCTCGATCACCCGCAACCCGTTGCTCGGCAATGCGATCGACGAGATCCACAACTGCTACTTCAACCAGGGTGAAGTGGAAACCGATGGTCTCGACCTTTCGGTTCGTACGAACTTCGACATGGCGGGTTGGGGCGAGCTGAGCAATGAGCTCCGCGCTTCCTACCAGAATGAGTACACCATCGATGGTGGTGAGGACCAGGTTGGGCTGCAGGGCTTCCCGCAGCTGCGGGCCACCCTCAACAACCGCCTCGCTGCAGGTGACTTCACCTACGGCTACAACGTCCGCTTCATCGGTGACAACGGTGACGGCTCGAGCCGCACCGCGTCCTACACCACGCACGACGTCTACCTCCAGGCAGCCCTGCCTTGGAATGCCAACGTCACGCTGGGTGTGAACAACGTGGGCGACAAGTTGCCGGAGCTGATCTCGTTCGATGGCCGTCCGTTCAACTTCAACCTGTACGACGCCTACGGCCGCTCGCCGTACTTCCGCTACGAGCAGAACTTCTGATTTCTGCTTAGGTAGTGGACATGGAGGGGCCCCTTTTGGGGCCCCTCTTTTTTTGGTTAGCGCCTCACCTGAATCGCTACAATGCGGAAATGAAGCAATACGAACGTAGACGAGAGGCGTGGAGCCAGTACTGGGCTACGGGTGCGATGCACTCACTTCAGGGCTCACTACCCGACCGATACGAAGGCAACGTCCGCAAATTTTGGGAGGAGTTTTTCCTTCCTCTAGGTCAGGACCACAGGGTCTTGGAACTGGGGACGGGCAATGGTGCGCTGCCGGCATTGATGTGCGAACTCCATCCGCTAGGAATGCCCCGAGTGGATGCCATCGACTATGCGTCCATTGCGCCCAAGTGGCTTGAAGACGCGTCGCCATCGTGTCGCGAGTCGATTGCCTTTCACTCCAATGTACTGATGGAGTCGTTGCCCTTTGCGGCCTCTGTGTTTGATCTGGTCGCAGGCCAGTTCGCTTTCGAGTACGCCGACCGCTCAGCAGCCTCGCGAGAAGTGGTGCGCGTATTGAAGCCTGGCGGAATGATCGCTCTACTACTCCACGCGAGCCATTCTCAACTTGGGACTGTTGCCCTTGCGGAAGCCCCACTAGTGGATTGGCTGCTCCAGAAAGGTGGGTTTATGGAGACAGCGGCCCAGATCTATCGATTCGCAGCGATCGCTTCTACGCCAGACGGCAGGGCACGATTGAACGTGGAACCGTCGGCAATTTCCGCTCGCAACAGCTATAACCACGCGGTACGGTCCCTGATGGAACTTGCAGCATCTAGTTCAGTTCCTGATCTGCTGATCGAGACACGAACACTGGTCGCAGGGTGGGTGGCCGACGCTGCTCGTTCCGGCAATGAAGCGTTGGCCCGTTATAGGCATGCAGCCTATTGCCGATCACTTGAGGAATCGCGTCTCAGGTCATCAGAGCTTTTGACTCACGCGCTATCGGAAGACGCTGCGACAGCGCTCATATCCGAGATGCGCATGGCAGGCCTCGCAAGCGCAGAGGTTGCGCCGTTCTTCCACGAGAACGGCGCATTGATTGGCTGGTCGCTCCGCGGCCGCAAGTAGTCGCACGGCTACACGCTTGGAACGAACATCAGGTGACTGTAGAAGGAGATGGGCCTATGCGTTATACGCACATGCGTCCGCGGTAGCCCGCTGCACGTTAACAAGCGCACGCGGCATGCGACTTCCATAGCCATCGAGATACGCCCCAATCGCCTTGAACTCAGCGCGCCATCCATCCTTGTCATAGCCGAACAGCTTCTCTTTAGCTTCGTTGCTGAGCTCGACGCCATCGAGATTGATGCCCTCGATCGCGGGGAGTGCCCCGATCGGCGTGTCCACCGCGGGTGCAACCCCCTTCACCCGTCCGATCATCCACTCCAGCACGCGGATGTTGTCGCCGAAGCCCGGCCACAGGAACTTGCCGTCGTCGCCCTTGCGGAACCAGTTGACGTGGAAGATCTTCGGCAGCTTGGCGCCCGGCGTGTCGAACGACAGCCAGTGCGCGAAGTAGTCGGCGAAGTTGTAGCCGCAGAACGGCTTCATCGCCATCGGGTCACGGCGCATCACGCCGACCGCACCGGTGGCGGCGGCGGTGGTTTCCGAGCCCATCGAGGCGCCCACGAGAACCCCGTGCGTCCAGTCGCGCGCCTCGAACACCAGCGGCACCAGGGAGGCGCGCCGACCGCCGAAGACGATCGCGCTGATCGGCACGCCCGCGGGGTTCTCGGCCTCGGGCGAGTAGCTGGGGCAGGCCTTGGCACTGACGGTGAAGCGCGAGTTGGGATGCGCAGCCGGCCGCTTGGCCGGGTCGTACGGCTCGCCGCGCCAGTCGATGGCCGGCTGCTGGCCATTGTCCAGGCCTTCCCACCACGGCTGGTTGTCGGCGGTCACGCCGACATTGGTGAAGATCGCATCGCGCTGCAGGCACGCCAGCGCATTGGGGTTGGACTTCTTCGAGGTGCCGGGCGCGACGCCGAAGAAGCCGGCCTCCGGGTTGATCGCATACAGGCGGCCGTCCTCGCCAGGACGCATCCAGCAGATGTCATCGCCGACGGTCCACACCTTCCAGCCGGCTTCGCGATACCCCTCGGGCGGGATGAGCATGGCGAGGTTGGTCTTGCCGCAGGCCGACGGAAACGCGGCGGCGATGTAGTGCGTCTCGCCCTGCGGGTTCTCGATGCCCAGGATCAGCATGTGCTCGGCCAGCCAGCCTTCGGTGCGGGCCTGGTGGCTGGCGATGCGCAGCGCGTGGCACTTCTTGCCGAGCAGCGCATTGCCGCCGTAGCCGGAGCCGAAGGACTTGATGGTCAGTTCCTCGGGGAAATGCATGATGAAACGGCGATCCGGGTCGAGTTCGCCGGTGGAGTGCAGCCCCTTCACGAAGGTGCCCTCCTTCTCGATGCGCGCCAGCGCGGCCGCGCCCATGCGCGTCATGATCCGCATGTTGGCGACCACGTAAGGGCTGTCGGTGATTTCGACGCCGCAGCGCGACAGCGGCGAGTCGATCGGCCCCATGCAGTACGGGATGACGTACATCGTGCGGCCGGCCATGCACCCATCGAACAGCGCGTCCATCTTGGCGTGCGCCTCGGCCGGCGCCATCCAGTGGTTGTTGGGCCCGGCGTCGTCCTGTTCGCTGGTGCAGACAAAGGTCAGGTGCTCCACACGGGCGACGTCGTCCGGGTCCGAGCGGTGCAGGAAGCTGTTGGGGTGGGTCTGTTCGTTGAGGCGTACCAGCGTGCCGTCACCGAGCATCCGCGCGATCAATGCCTCGTTCTCGGCGTCGCTGCCATCACACCAGTGGATGCGATCCGGGCGCGTCAGCGCGGCGACCTCGGCCACCCACTCATTGAGCTTGGCGAGCCGGCTACCGTCGCTCCCCTTGGCTATGTCTGCGCGGTCGACGTCTTTGGAAATGGCATTCACGGCGGTACTCCGGGACAAATGAAAGCGTGGGGACGGTGCTGCCGGGCGCCTCAGGGCGCGGGAATCAGCGTGGCCATCACGTGCTCGACGTAGGCCTCGAATTCATCGTGCTGCAGGCGCGCCTGGTGCAACTGAAGGTTCAATTGCAGGAAACCGATGTAGGCGGCATACGCCAGGCGCGCCCGGTGCTGGGCGTCGGTCCGGCTCAACCCGGCCTGGCGAAAGGACGCGGTGAGGTAATCCATGCGGCGCTCCGAGACGCGACCGATGACCGGCTGGACGGCCGGGTGGTCCAGCGCCTTGAGCAGCTCGGAATAGATGACGTGCGACTTGAACTCGTGGGCAACGAGGTTGAACAGCGCACGCAGGCGCTCGCTCGGGTCGGGGATCGCTTCCAGCTTGCCGAAGACCGTTTCCTGCTCGACCTTTTCCCACCGCTCCAGGGCCGCCACCAGCAGCGCGTCACGCGACGGAAAATGCCAGTAGAAGCTGCCCTTGGTCACGCCCAGGCGGCGGGCCAGCGGCTCGACCGCCACGGCGGCGACGCCCTGCTCGGCGATCAGGTCCAGGGCAGCTTGCGCCCAGTCGTCCGCGCTCAGGCGGCCGTTGCGTTCGGACTTGGATGGACTGGCTGCGCTCATAAGGTGGCGAGTGTAACAACCGTACCGAAGGGCCGGTAAGAGTATGCATGCCGACCGTCGGCGGCGACCCCGGCGGTTCCGGGTTGCCGTTGCGACGGGCATTTGACAGGCCGGCGGGGACATTACCATACTCACGCGTATGTTGATGCCGGGCGCGATGGGAATGCCCTGCCATCACGTTACCGTTACTAACCTGTCGAATCCCTGTCCGCGGGCGACCAAGCCCAACGCGACCCGGCCCGCCCCTGGAGTCTGTCCATGAGCATCCTTGCCCCCTTCCTTGTCCTCATCGCCATTGCGGCGCTGTCGGCCTATCACCGCTGGCGGCTCGCCGTCTGGGCGGCGCTGACCGCCACCGCGCTGGTGGCCTGCTGGCTGCTGGATGCCAATGCCACGGCGACGGTGGTGGCCGGCGTGCTTGCCGCGCTCGTCGCCGTGCCGTTGCTGATCCCGCAGATCCGCCTGCCGCTGATCACCGCGCCGCTGCTGAAGTTCTATACGAAGATCCTGCCGCCGCTGTCGGAAACCGAGCGCGTCGCGCTGGAGGCCGGCACGGTGGGCTTCGAGGGCGAACTGTTCTCCGGCCGGCCGGATTGGGACGTGCTGCTCAACCAGCCCAAGCCGACCCTGACGGCCGACGAACAGGCGTTTCTCGATGGGCCGGTGGAAGAGATGTGCCGGATGACCAACGACTGGGACATCACCCACGTGCGCGCCGACCTGCCGCCGGAGATGTGGGAGTTCATCAAGAAGAACAAATTCTTCGGAATGATCGTGCCCAAGGAGTACGGCGGCCTGGGCTTCTCCGCGCTGGGCAACCACAAG
Organism: uncultured Lysobacterales bacterium; assembly: GCA_946886865.1. The sequence goes on from CAMPJI010000002.1 coordinate 68,683, forward strand.
GTCATCGAGAAGCTGTCCTCGATCTCCTCGGTGGTCAGCTCGACCGTCGGCGTGCCGAATTCGCTGGGCCCGGCCGAGCTGCTGATGCATTACGGCACGCAGGAGCAGAAGGACCACTACCTGCCGCGCCTGGCCGACGGCCGCGAGGTGCCCTGTTTCGCCCTGACCGGTCCGTGGGCGGGTTCGGACGCCACCTCGATCCCCGACTTCGGCATCGTCTGCAAGGGCGAGTGGAACGGCGCCAACGTGCTGGGCGTGAAGCTCACCTTCGACAAGCGCTATATCACCCTGGCCCCGGTCGCGACGCTGATCGGCATGGCCTTCCGCATGTACGACCCGGACGGGCTGCTGGGCGAGACACGCGACATCGGCATCAGCCTGGCGCTGCTGCCGCGCGAGACCCCGGGCATCGACATCGGGCGCCGCCACTTCCCGCTCAACAGCCCCTTCCAGAACGGCCCCCTCAATGGCCGCGAGGTGTTCATCCCGCTGAGCCAGCTGATCGGTGGCGAAGCCTACGCCGGCAAGGGCTGGCAGATGCTGGTGGAGTGCCTGTCGATCGGCCGATCCATCACCCTGCCATCGACGGCCAGCGGCGGCTCGCGCATCGGCGCGCTGGTCACCGGCGCCTACGCGCGCATCCGCAAGCAGTTCGGGCTGTCGATCGGCCGCTTCGAGGGCGTCGAAGAGGCGCTGGCGCGCATCGGCGGCAAGGCCTACACGATCACCGCGCTGGCCGAGGCCTCGGCGGCAGCGGTGGCGCGTGGCGAACTGCCGGCCGTGCCGTCGACGATCTCCAAGTACCACTGCACCGAAATGGGCCGAGAACTGGTCCAGGACGCCATGGACATCCACGGCGGCAAAGGCATCATCCTGGGGCCCAAGAACTACCTGGGCCGCTCGTGGCAGGCCTCGCCGATCTCGATCACGGTCGAGGGCGCCAACATCATGACGCGCTCGCTGATGATCTTCGGGCAGGGCGCCATCCTGTGCCACCCGTGGGTGCTCAAGGAGATGAAGGCCACCACCCTGCCCGACCCGGACGAGCGCCTGCGCGAGTTCGACCGCAATCTCTTCGGGCACATCGGCTTTGCGATCTCCAATGCCGTGCGCTCGTTCTGGTTCGGCCTGACCGCGGCCCGCTTCGGCGCGGCACCCGGTGACGCCTATACGCGCCGCTACTACCGCAAGCTCAACCGCTACTCGGCGGTGCTGGCGCTGTGCGCGGACACCTCGATGCTGCTCCTGGGCGGCAAGCTGAAGTTCAAGGAGTCGCTGTCGGGCCGCCTGGGCGACGTGCTGAGCCAGCTGTACATCACCAGCGCGATGCTCAAGCGCTACGAGGACCAGGGCCGTCCGGCCGCCGACCAGCCGCTGCTGGCGTGGGCGTTCCACGATGCCGTGCACAAGATCGAGGTCGCGCTGTCGGGTGCGCTGCGCAACTTCCCGGTGCGCCCGGTCGGTTGGCTGCTGTGGGCGCTGGTGTTCCCGCTGGGCCGCCGTGCGCAGCCGCCGAGCGACCGCCTCGGCCACAAGGTCGCAGCCCTGCTGATGTCGCCCAACGAGGCGCGCGAGCGGCTGGGCATGGGCGCCTTCCTGACGCCCACGTCCAACAACCCGGCCGGCCGCATCAACAGCTACCTGCAGAAGGTGGTGCTGGCCGAGCCGGTGGAGCGCAAGTTCCTCAAGGCACTGAAGACGCGCGATATCGAGTCGCTGAGCTTCAGCGCCCAGTTGGACGAAGGCGTACGCGAAGGCTGGATCACCGCCGAGGAGCGGGTCCAGCTGGAGGAGCTGCGCGAGATGACGGTCGACACGATCAGCGTCGACGACTTCGACGCCGAGGAACTGCGCTCGGCCGGCTACCGCCCGCAGCGCGAGCAGGACCGCGCCGCGGCCTGACGCGCCGCGATCACCGGGCACATGCGACGACGGCGGGCATTCCCCGCCGTCGCCGTTTCCGGCGCAACAGAACTGCCGCTGCACGCCACACGGATAAACGACATGGCCACGCGCATCGTGACCCTCTACCGCCGCCTGTCCCGCTGGCCCGCCGGGCGCTGGCTGTTCTCCCGCGCGGTGTGCCTCAAGGCGCCCTACTTCGCCACCATTGCACCCACGGTGACCGCCCTGAAATCCGGACGGTGCGAGGTGCGCATGCGCGACCGCCGGCGCGTGCGCAACCATATCGGCACGGTGCACGCCATCGCGCTGTGCAACATGGCGGAACTCGCCGGCGGCCTGGTCACCGACGCCAGCCTGCCGCCCGGCATGCGCTGGATCCCCAAGGGCATGAGCGTCCACTACCTCGCAAAGGCGCGCGGCACGCTGACGGCGACGGCAACGCCCGAGGTCGAACCGGCGGCACGCGACACCGGCTACGAGCTTCCGGTCGTCGTCGAGGTCACGAATGCGACGGGCGAGTCCGTCTTCAGCGCCCGCATCTCGATGTGGCTGTCGCCGCTGCGTCCATCACTCCGCGAGGCGGGCAACGTGTGAATGACCGGATCGTGCTGGCCGCCGGCGTCCACAGCGTCGCGTTCGCACTGTTCCACCTCGCGTTCTGGCGGCTGCTCCGCTGGCGCGACACCCTGCAGCGCGCGACACCGGTCGACCGGGCGATCATCCAGATCCTCAACCTCCGCCTGACCTACGTGTTCGCGATGGTCGCGGCGTTGTGCTTCGCGTTCCCGGTGGAACTGCACTCGACCCCGCTGGGCCGCGCCGTGCTGGGCGGGATGGCCTTGTTCTGGGCGGGACGCACCGTCGAACAGTTCGTGTTCCTTCGCATCAACCGGCCCGCCATGCACCTGCTGACGGCCGCCTTCGTCCTGGGTGCCGTGTTGTTCGCCTGGCCGCTGTGTGCCTGAGGCTCACCGAGCGCGCGGCGAACGCAAGGTCAGTCGGGAGATCTCCGGCGGCACCCCGAACCGGATCGGCAGGATGCTGGTGCCGATGCCGGGCGACACGAAGAGCTGCCGCCCGCCCTCGATGAAGTGGCCTCGCGGATAACGCCCGTCCGCCTTGCCCCACAGGCCCGGGGCGCCGATGCCGGGAAACGCGATCTGGCCGCCGTGGGTGTGCCCGGCCACCACCAGCGAGGCGCGTGCGGGCATCTGCGGGAACAGGTTCGGGTTGTGGGTGATCGCCAGTGCGGGCCGGTCATCGTCGACCGCGGCGAACGCGCGTTCGACATCGTGCGGCGCCTCCCACAGGTCGCCAACGCCCACCACCCAGAGATCGCAGCGGGCCAGGCGGACCGGCGTGGCCTGGTCCTCCAGCACCGTGACGCCGGCCTCCTCGAACGCCGCGCGCACCCGCGCGCCGTCCTTCCACCAGTCGTGGTTGCCCAGCACCGCATACACTGGCTTGCGCGCCGTCAGCGGTCGCAGGTGCTCGGCGATGACGTCGGCCGGGATGTACGTACCGAGGAACACGCTGAGGATCACGTAGTCGCCGGCCATCAGCACGGCCTGCGAGTCGCTTTCGGCCAGTCGCTGCACCAGCCGGTCCAGCTTGTCGACGCCGTTGTGCGGTGAGCCGGTGTGCAGGTCGGCAATGACATCCACCCGCAGGCCGTCGCACTCGGCCGGCCATGCGGGCAGCTCGAAGGCGTAATCGCGCGCGACGAGCGAGCGCGGCTCCCACACACAGCCCCACACGAGAAACACGACCACCAGCACGGCCAGGATGCGCGCGCTCCAGCGCAGCCGCCACCGCCAGGGCCGGTGGCGTACCGTCATCCGCCGGCGCTGCCGTTGCGGGCGTGCCACGCGGCCAGCACTTCGGCCTCGCGCGCCGGTGCGAGGCCGGCCTTCGGCTTCGCGCGCCGCTCGGCGGGAAGGGTGCGCCACCACAGCAGCGTGTCCCGCACGGTAGCGTCGAGCGGACGGTACTCCAGGCCCGCCGCCTGCGCGCGGGAGGTATCGACCCGGCCGAAGCCGGCGTACTCGCCTTCGGCCGGGATCCAGGCCGGCATGTCCTGCCAGGCGCTGACGCCCTGCGCCTCCAGGACGTCCGCCGGCACCCACGTCAGCGACGACACGGCGCCCGGCGGCTGCGGGCACGGCGCGCGGATGCACTGGATGTCGTTGAGGTCGCGCGCCACGTCCTGGCAGGTGGTCAACAGCGCGCCCATCGTCAGCGAACCCGCCGGCGCATCGGCATTGAACACGCCGAACGTGCGCTGCTCGATGAGGTGCAGCAGGAACGCCGCCAGATCGCGTACGTCGATGAACTGCGTCGGGTCCGTCGGCGTGCCGGGCGCGAGGATCTCGCCGCCGCGGTCGGCGCGCGCCGGCCAGTAGGTGAAGCGGTCCGTGGTGTCGCCCGGCCCGACGATCAGGCCCGGGCGCACGACCGTCACGCGCCCGGGTATCGCGCGCTGCGCGGCCTGTTCCGACAGCGCCTTGAGCGGGCCGTAGGTCTCGCCGGTGATCTCGGTGACGGTCGGGTCGGGAATCGTCGCCAGCGCTGCGTTCTCGTCCATGCCTGGCACCGACGTGTCGGCGTACACCGAGATCGTGGAGACGATCAGGTACTGGCCCACGCGTGGCCCCAGCAATCCGGCCGAGCGCGTCACGTCCCCGGGGATATAGGCCGACGTATCGAGGACGGCATCCCAGCGGCGCTCGCCCTCCAGCGCGGACAGGTCGGACTTGCGGTCACCGCGCAGCTGCTCGATGTCGTCGAACTGCTCGCCGTCGAACCGCGTCGGGTTGGTCTTGCCGCGGTTGAACAGCGTAAGCCGATGCCCGGCGGCGCGCGCGGCGTCCACGAAGTGCGGGCCGAGGAAGCCGGTCCCGCCCAGCACCAGGATGTCCAGGCCCTGTTTGCGCGGCGATGGCGCCACCGCCTGCCCCAGCGCCGAGGTGCAGGCGGGCAGTCCTGCCGCCACCGCACCGGCCAGGCCGGCGATCAATACATTGCGACGGGAGATCTGCATCGGTCGACTCCACGGACGGCGAAAGAAACCCGCACTCTGGGCGGCCGGGCGGCCCGCCGCCATGCGCCGAAGGTCACGACGACGCGGCCGGAGACACGGGCGCTGGCCGCTCCGCGCGCCGCGCCAGCCGCCAGCCCAGTACGCCGGATGTCGCGGCGGCCAGTGCCGCCAGCCCCGCGAAGCCCGGTGCCGCGACACCGACACTGCGCAGGGCGTTCATCGACACCGCGACCGACAGGTCGCCGAAGCGCCACACCGCGGTGTCGACCGTGTTCTTGCCCTTGTAACGCAGGTTGCGCGGCACGCGCGTGTACAGGCTCTCGCGCGCCGGGCCGACCATGCCATAGGCCAACCCGCGGCCGATGATCAGCGCCACGGCCACCAGCGGCATGGCCCCGATCACCGGTGCGTACGGATTGTCGGATACGGCCACCAGAAGCAGGGCGCCGGCCACCGCCGTGGCCCACACGCCGATCACCGGACCCGCGCCCCAGCGCACCAGCATCCAGCGCGTCAGGGTCAGCTGCACCACCACCTGCAAGAGGTTGGCCGCCAGGTCCAGGTCGGCGGCGAAGCGGGTGCGCGCGATGGCATCGTCGAAGGTCGCACCCGAGTAATCGACCACCAGCGCGTAGTTGACCGTGCCGATGCAGTCCGCCAGCAGCATCAGCACCGCCATCGTGCGCATGAAGGGGTTGGCGAATACCTGGCGCACGCCATCGAGCACGCCGCCGCCCACCGCCGATTCGTGTCCCGGATCGTGCCGGCGGTGGCCGTGCACGCGCGCCCAGCCACCCAGCCATGCCACGCAGGCCAATGCGATCGCCAGCAGCGCCGCGGACACCACCAGCAGCGGCGCGACGCCGATCACGCCCACCAGTGCACGCGTCAGGACCGGACCGGCAATCGCACCGGCGGTGCCGCCCAGCGCGATGAGCGGAAACAGCCGACGGGCCTGCAGGTCATCCCAGACGTCGGCCATGAAGCTCCAGAACACCGACACGATGAACAGGTTGAACACGCTGATCCAGACGAAGAACACCGTGCCCAGTGCACGCGGGCTCAGCAGCCCCTGGTGTGTGAACAGCGGCACGAAGCCCAGCAGGCAGGCGATGAAGAAGGCATGCACCACGGGCACCACGACGCGCCGGGGATGCCGGGCGACCAGCGCACCGAACACCGGCGCCAGTGCCAGCGTCGCCAGGAAGGTCGCGGCGTAGAACCACGGCAACTGCGTGGAGCCCACGGCCGCCGACAACTGGTCGCGCACCGGCCTCACGACGTAATACGCCGCCAGCACACAGAAGAAGTAGGCGAACGAGACCGCGACCGCCCGCCACTCGGCCGGCTCCACCCGGGCGGGCCGGGGGCGCGATGGCGACACGGCGGCGCCGTGGGGCATGGACGGGCTCGAGGGGCGACGGGACGGCCGGCACGGTAGCCCAATGGCGGGGCCCCTGCCACCGTGGCACGCCCACCCACCCCGCTTCCGCGGGTGTGCCGGTTTGCACTAGCCTCGCCCTGTTGCGCCCGGCTCCGGGTGCCGGGGACGGCGTCATGTTCGACTACATCATCATCGGTGCAGGCTCGGCCGGATGCGTCCTGGCGAACCGGCTGTCGCAGGACGCCGATGTGCGCGTGCTTCTGCTGGAGGCGGGCCCCCGCGACTGGCACCCCTACATCCACATGCCGGCCGGCATCGCCAAGCTGGTGAACCTCAAGTCGGTCAACTGGGACTACCACACGGCGCCGGAGCCGAACCTCGACGGCCGCGTGCTCTGGTGGCCGCGCGGCAAGGTGCTGGGCGGATCGAGCTCGATCAACGCCATGTGCTACGTCCGCGGCGTACCCGCCGATTACGACGGCTGGGCCGCGGCCGGCGCGGACGGATGGGACTGGTCGCGCGTGCTGCCCTACTTCAGGCGCGCCGAATGCAACTCGCGCGGGGCCGACGCATGGCATGGCGCCGATGGTCCGATGCACGTGTCCGACCTGCGCCACGTCAATCCGCTGTCGGAGATGTTCATCGAGGCCGGCACGCAGGCCGGCTTCGACGCCAACCGGGATTTCAATGGTGCGTCGCAAGCGGGCTTCGGGCTCTACCAGGTCACTCAGAAGGACGGCGTGCGCTGGTCGTCCGCGTCCGCCTATCTCAAGCCCGCACGCACCCGTGGCAACCTCCGGGTGGTGACCGGCGCGCATGTCTCGCGCATCACCTTCAGCCGCACCGGCGGCACGCCGCGTGCGGATGGGGTGGTCTACACCGCCGGCGGCCGCGCCTTCCACCAGCCGGCCGCGCGCGAGGTCCTGCTGTGCGGGGGTGCGATCAACTCCCCGCAGTTGCTGATGCTGTCGGGCGTCGGTCCGGCGGATACGCTGCGCCGCCACGGCATCGACGTGGTGGCCGACATCGGGCAGGTCGGCGCCAACCTGCAGGACCACCTCGACATCTGCACCCTGCGGCACTCCATCCGGCGGCTCACCTACGACCGCGTCGGCGACCTGCCTGTGGCGTTCGACTACTACCTGCGCGGACGCCGTGGGCCGGGCACCAGCAACATCGCCGAGGCCGGCGCGTTCGTCCGTTCGCCGCTCGCGCCCGACGACCGGCCCGACATCCAGCTGCACTTCGTCCCGGCGATGCTCGACGACCACGGCCGCCACCGCCTGCCGGGCGACGGGTACACGGTCCACGCATGCGCGCTGCGGCCGCGCAGCCGCGGGCGCATCACCCTGATGAGCGGGCGTGCGGCCGACAAGCCGCGCATCGAGGCGGACTACCTGGGCGACGCCGACGGCTTTGACCTGCGCATGATGGTCGAGTGCGCGAAGGTGTCGCGCGAGGTGATGGCGCAGCGCGCGTTCGATACGGTCCGCGGCGCGCCCATCTTTCCCGCGCGCGACGACCTGACGGACGCGGCGCTGGTGGAATTCATCCGTGCCAAGGCCGACACCGTGTACCACCCGGTCGGGACGTGTCGCATGGGCGCGGACGCCGCATCGGTGGTCGACCCGCACTTGCGCGTCCGCGGCGTCGAAGGGCTGCGTGTGGTCGACGCCTCGGTCATGCCGTCGCTGATCGGCGGCAATACCCACGCGCCGACCGTGATGATCGCCGAACGCGCGTCGGACCTCATCCGCGGCATCGCGCCGCTGACCTAGCCCTCAGACGTTGTCGAGGGTGGGCGGCAACGGGCAGTGCAGCACGCTGCACACCGTCCTCAGCAACTCGGCTTCCGCCAGGCTGATGCGTCCGTCGTGCAGCGTCGCCAGTGTCACCGCCTCCACCAGGGCCTGCTTCGCCAGCGGGTCGAGACGGTCCAGCGCGTCCCACCCCGGATCCAGCGCGGTGACGCCCGCCGCGGGCGGCGCGTAGGCACTGTGGGCGTCGGGCAGCATGCGGTGCATGGCGGCCAGGTAGGCGCGCCGGCCGCCGGCCAGGTCCTCATGGCCGGCACGCGCGACCACCGCCAGCAGCGTGGCGATCTCGCGCCGCACCGCCTGCGGTTTGGTCCGGCCCATGCGCGCACGCCGCGAGGGGTCGAGCGAGTCGCGCACCTGCACGGTCAGCATGCGACCGAGGCAGTACTCGAACAGGGACACCTGACCGTCCGCGAACGTCATCGCATGCACCGTGTCCATGAAGCGCTCCAGCTCCGGGCGCGGCCGCAGCCGCAACACGGGGAACGCCAGCGCCGCCACGGGCAGTCGCAGGGCCGGATGCAGCGCCTGCAGGTACCGGCGATGCGTGCGCTCGGCCGCTTCGGCGACCGCATCGCCCATGCGCGCGGCGACCTCCACGCGCTGGCGGCGGGCCATGTCCGGGGCACCGTCGAGCAACAGGCCGAGCACCAGCGGCACCACCGCGTCGCGTTGCGCGGCCATGCGACGCACCGGCTCGGGGATGCCGGCGGCGATGGCGTCGGCGCGCCGGTAGTCGTCGGCGCCGGGCTGGGCCACCTGCGCCACCACCATCGGCGGCGTCAGGCTGCGCTCGCTGCCGGGCGGCGGCAACGGCCCGTGCGTCGGCGCGGCCAGGCCCAAGCGCATGTCCTCGTCCAGCCCCTGCGGCGGTGCGGCCAGCCACTGGCGTTGCAGGCGGTCCAGCTCATCGGCGTTGAACCCCGGCTCCAGCGCGCGGATGCGCTCGACCAGGTCGGGATGCGTCGCGAACCACCGCCCCAGCGTGCGGCCGGCGTAGCCGACCCCATCGCCGAACAGCATGTGGCTGACCTCCTCGGCCTGGCCGGCATCCGACAGGCGTGCGCCGTCGTGCAGCCCACCGATTTTCTTGAGCGCACCCGCCAGGCCGCTCGTCTGCCGGGTGAACTGCACGGCCGACGCATCGGCGAGGCGCTCGCGGCTGCGGCTGACCCCGGCCTTGATCAGGCGGCCGAAGAACAGCCCGATGTAGCCGATCAGCATCGCGACCAGGGCGCCGGCCAGGATCGGAAGCCCGGCACTGGTGCGGCGCGACCCGAGCCCGCCGTGGACCAACACCTTGCGGCCGACCACGCCCAGCATGAGGATCCCGAACAGCACGCCCATCAACCGGATGTTGAGCCGCATGTCGCCGTTGAGGATGTGGCTGAACTCGTGCGCGACCACGCCCTGCAGCTCGTCGCGGTTGAGGCGGTCCAGCGCGCCGCGCGTCACCGCGATAACCGCGTCGGACGGCGAGTAGCCGGCGGCGAACGCGTTGATGCCCGCTTCGTGCTCGAGCACGTACACCCGCGGCACCGGCACGCCCGAGGCGATCGCGACCTCCTCCACGACGTTCAACAGGCGGCGCGCGTTGGGATCGGTGGCGTCCATCGCCACCGGCACCCCGCCCTGCTGCAGTGCCACCGCGTCGCCACCGCCGCGCAACGACGCCATGCGGTAGAGCGAGCCCAGGCCGATCACCAGCAACGTGCCGATGCTGGCCGTCGCCATCAGCCCGGGACGCGCACCCGCCACCAGCGCCACGACCAGGTTGACCGCGACCACGATGCCCAGCACCGCCAGCGCGAACAGCGCGACCAGTCGGGTGGACTCCCGGCGCGCTTGTGCCTGGTGTTCGAAGAAGTTCATCGACGGCCCCCTACCGCCGCGCGACGCGTCACGGCGCCCGGGTCAGAACTGGACCTTCGGCGCCTCGCGCACCTGCGCGCGGTCGGCCGGAATATCGAGCAACGCCGCCGGCTTGAAGCCGAAGTTGCCCGCGACCAGGCTGGACGGAAACACCTCGCGCTGGTTGTTGTAGGCCATGACCGAATCGTTGTAGGCCTGCCGCGCGAACGCCACGCGGTTTTCGGTGCTGGTCAGCTCTTCCGACAGCTGCATCATGTTCTGGTTGGCCTTGAGGTCCGGGTACGCCTCCACCACCGCCATGAGGCGGCCCAGCATGCCGTCGAGCGCACCCTGCGAGCGGGACAGCTCGGCCATCGCCGCTGGATCGCCCGGGCTGGCCTTGGCGGCCGCGAGACCCGCTTGGGCCGCACCACGGGCGGCAATCACCGCTTCAAGCGTCTCGCGCTCATGCGTCAGGTAGGCCTTGGCGGTTTCCACCAGGTTGGGAATCAGGTCGAACCGGCGCTGCAGCTGCACGTCGATCTGGGCAAACGCATTCCGATAGGCGTTCCGCGCCCGCACCAGCCCGTTGTACAGCGCCACCACCCACGCCACGACCAGCGCGACGAATGCCAGCAAAATCATGAAGCTGAACATGATTGCTCCCCTATCCCCTGAATTTCAGCGTTATGATCGATCGCGAGCCCAGCATACGCAGGCCTTGCAGCCCATGAAAGACGACGCGACCCGTCGGCAACGCGCGTACTGGCGTGTTGGCGCGACGACTCTGCTCCTGACCCTGACCCTCGGATCGACCGCGCAGACGCCCAGCGCGGGTTCGGATGCATCCACGGTCGCGACCGTAACCGCCACGTCGCTCGATGCCGCGCCTGCGGTGCCGCCGGCGCCCACCAAAGAGCCTCAGATTCCGCTGGCGGAGGATTTCGACCCGAGGTTCTTCGAAGCCGCCGCGCAGCAGCTGGTCGCCGACCAGCGCGTGCCCGGCCTGGCGATGGCGATCGTCTACAACGGGCGCGTCCTGTCCGCGCGCGGCTACGGCATCACCGACGTGCAGGCCGCCGAACCCGTCGACGCCCACACCGTGTTCCGGCTGGCATCGCTGTCGAAGGGCTTCGCCGGCACGCTGGCCGGCCTACTGGTCAACGACGGTTCCATCCGCTGGGACAGCAAGCTCACGCAATACCTGCCCGACTTCCGTCTGCGTGACCCGTCCGCCGCCGACCGCATTACCGTCGCCGACGTGCTCAGCCACCGCGTCGGCCTGCGGCACCACAGCCTGGACCGCGACCTCGAACAGTACGTCGACTACCGGACCCTGACCCGTCGCCTGGCCAGCGCCCCGCTGAGCTGCCAGCCCGGCACCTGCTACGGCTACCAGAACATCGCCTTCAGTCTGATCGGCGACGTGGCATTCGCCGCCACCGGCACCTTCTATTCGCAAGCCGTGCAGCGCCGCATCTTCAAGCCGTTGGGCATGAACGACGCCAGCCTCGGCCTGGAAGGCATCCAGGCCAGCCCGAGCTGGGCGCGCCCGCATGTGCGCACGCGCGGCGGCTGGGTGTCCGTGACGCCCAAGCCGACCTATTACGAAGTCGCACCGGCCGCCGGCGTCAATGCCAGTGCCAGCGACATGGCGCAGTGGCTGATCGCCCAGACCGGCCACCGCCCCGACGTGCTGCCGGCGCCGCTGCTGGCCACCCTGCATTCGCCGCTGGTGCAGACCCCCGGCGAGATGCGCAGCGCCGCGTGGCGTCGCGAGCGCCTCAGCAGCGCCGGGTACGGCCTGGGCTGGCGCGTCTACAACTATTCCGGTCACCAGTTGGTCTACCACGGCGGCGCGGTGCAGGGGTACCGCGGCGCGATCGCAATGCTGCCCGAACGCGACTTCGGCGTCGCGGTGTTGTGGAACGGCGAGAGCGCGCTTCCGGCGGGCCTGCTGCCGACCATCCTGGACAAGGCCATCGGCGTGCCTTCGGGCGACCGCTGGCTGGACGTCGACTTCGAGGAGGCGACGCTGTACGTCCAGTCCAATTACGACACCGGCCCTGGTCGGAATCCGGGCAGCAACGCCAGCCGCGCGACGGCCTCTCCGGAGTAATCACCTCCGGAGTAATCACCGCCATCCTGTCCGCGCGATGTCGCGGTCGGCCGGCCGGGTCGCGCGATCGCCGGCGCTGGATGTCGAGCACGAATACAAGTGACCCGCACGCGCCACGCGACGAGGTCTTAGGCCCGGGCAGGTCATGCCGGGTCGGACGGTCCGCTGCCGTGACCGTCATTGGTGTCGCTTGAACTGACGCCGGGGTGCCCGACGCGCCCGCCCGTCCTTCAACGCTGTTGCCGGGCACGCGCCTGGCTGATGCGCGGGTCGGCACCGGCACCGGGTACCGTCGACGGCGAGATCCATCCACACATAAAAAACCCCCTTCCCGCCTGGGCTGCGGGAAGGGGGTTGGATGACAGCAGTCTCGTTATCGGGTGGTGCTTAGATCATCGGTGCCGGGGTGGCCGGCATTGCGGTCGGCGCCGCTTTCTTCGACGGACGCTTGGCGGCCTTGCGGGCCGGCTTCTTGGCGGCGGCCTTCTTTACCGTCTTCTTGGCAGCGGCCTTCTTGGCCGGACGCTTGGCGGTCTTCTTGGCCGCGGCCTTCTTCACCGTCTTCTTGGCGGCGGCCTTCTTGGCCGGACGCTTGGCGGTCTTCTTGGCGGAAGCCTTCTTCACCGTCTTCTTGGCGGCGGCCTTCTTGGCCGGACGCTTGGCGGTCTTCTTGGCGGCCTTCTTCACCGTCTTCTTGGCAGCGGACTTCTTGGTCGCCTTCTTGGCGGCGGTCTTGCGGGTGGTCTTCTTCGCCGTCTTCTTGGCGGCGGCCTTCTTGGCCGGACGCTTGGCTACCTTCTTGGCCGCCTTCTTCGCAGTGGCCTTCTTGGCGGTGGCCTTCTTGGCTGCGGACTTCTTCGCAACCTTCTTGGCACCGGCTTTCTTCGTCGCCTTCTTGGCGGCGGGCTTTTTCTTCGCAGCTTTCTTCATGGCCATGGGATGGCTCCTCGTCAGTGGTCTATCGGGGTGTACGGCCCAGTACAACCATTGCCGCGGGCGAGCCCGCAGCCAACCGCCGACGCATAACAGTGCGTCGGAGCGGATCTTTGCCACGCCGCACGCGACGTGGCGGCACCGGCCCTGTGGGCGGTGCGGCAAACAAAAACCCGGACCGCCAATCGGGCGGCCCGGGTCTGGAATGAGTTGCCATGCAAACCGGTGGGCATCGTCTGCGTCGCCACCTGCCGGTCGCCGCCGGACTTTTTCGAAGGGGGCAGAACACCCGCGTCCACCGTTTTGAATGTCCGGGCGGAGTTCGATTTCGTACCGCGCGTTGTCGCGTTGTCTTGTATCACTCGCTTCCGCGGGAACCGTCTGCTGCGCGAAACCTAATCACGGCTTTTATGGGTGTCAACAAGCAATCGAAACTTTTTTACGACCCCCGCCGCGTGGCCGCAGGCCGCCAGCCTTCCCGCTGCACCACGCACGTGTTTCGCATTACCCGGTGCATGCACATACCGGAAACCAGAACAGTGCTGCAGCCCTTTATTTCCAATGCCTGCAGCGCACTGGACAATTAATAACCACATTACTTTGTGGCGATTTTTTCGCCAAGGCCTTCGCGGGCGACTTGCCTGCCTGGTTACCCGAAGCCCGGCGCATCGGCTCGGACACGGACGCCGGTTTTCGCGGCGCACAAGCGCTTTTGCGCGAAAATTGCGCGGACGTTGGAGGCGACGGACCGCCTGATCGATGGCGCAGCGAATGCGTGTTCGCACGCACCAACCCCGCCTGCACCGGATTGCATCGCCCCAAAAAAAACCGGCCGCACGTGGCGGCCGGTCGGGATCGAAACGAGGTGCGAACTCAGTGGTCGTCTTCCTCGAGCAGCTCGGCGTAGTCGTCGGGACCCAGCAGCTCCTTGAGCTGGTCGGCCTCTTCGATCTCCAGCGTGAACAGCCAGCCTTCGCCGTAGGCGTCCTCGTTGATCGTTTCGGGCTTGTCGGCGAGAGCCGCGTTGACCTCGGTCACGGTGCCGCTGACCGGCGCATACACGTCCGAGGCCGCCTTGACCGACTCCACCACCGCACAGGCGTTGCCGGCCTCGACGCGGTCGCCGACGTTCGGCAGCTCCACGTACACGAGGTCGCCGAGCAGGCCCTGGGCGTGGTCGGAAATGCCGACGGTCACCTTGCCGTCGCCTTCGACGCGAGCCCACTCGTGGGACTTCATGAACTTCAGGTCGCCGGGGATCTCACTCATGGGGCTGCTCCGTGCTGTGCGGGTCTGTGGGAAAGGTGGCGGCAAGTGTAACGGGCGCGGGGGCGGGTCAGGCCAGCACGCCATCCTGCGGCTGGCCATCGCGGACGAACGGGAACCGCACCACGCGCACCGGCACCTCGCGGCCGCGGATGTCGACGCGCACGCCGTCGCTGCCCGGCGGCAGGTCGCCGGCCGGTACGCGCGCGAACGCGATCGCCTTGGACAGCGTGGGCGAGAAGGTGCCCGACAGGATCTCGCCCTCGCCGTGCGGGGTCAGCACCTTCTGGCCGTGGCGCAGCACGCCCTTCTCGTCCATCACCAGCGCGACCATCTGCCGCGGCGCGCCGGCGGCCTTCTGTTGCTCCAGGACACCGCGGCCGACGAAGTCACGGCCCTCGTCCAGGGCGACCGTCCAGGCGAGCGACGCCTCGTACGGCGACACCGTGTCGTCCATGTCCTGGCCGTACAGGTTCATGCCGGCTTCCAGCCGCAGCGTGTCGCGTGCGCCCAGGCCGGCGGGCTTCACCCCGGCCGCGAGCAGTGCGTCCCAGAGCGCGATGGTCCGGTCCTCGGCGACGACGATCTCGAACCCGTCCTCGCCGGTGTAGCCGGTGCGGGCGATGAACAGGTCGGTGCCGTCTGCGAGCTTCGCCTCGGCCGCCACGAACTTGCCGAGCTTGCCGATGCGCTCGCGGTCGGCCTCGCGCAGCAGGCCGACGACCTTGTCGCGCGCGGTCGGGCCCTGCACGGCGACCATGCCGAAGTCGGGGCGCTCGGTGACGGCGACATCGAACGACTCGGCCTGCGCGGTGATCCACGCCAGGTCCTTCTCGCGCGTGGCGGCATTGACCACCAGGCGGAAGAACGCCTCGTCCATGTAATAGACGATCAGGTCGTCGATGACCCCACCGCCCTCGTTGAGCATGCAGGTGTACAGCGCCTTGCCCGGCTTCTTGAGCTTGTCGACCGAGTTGGCCAGCAGGTGGCGAAGGAATTCGCGCACGCGCGCGCCCTTCAGGTCGACCACGGTCATGTGGCTGACGTCGAACATGCCGGCGTCGCGGCGGACCTGGTGGTGCTCCTCGATCTGCGAGCCGTAGTGGATCGGCATGTCCCAGCCGCCGAAGTCGACCATCTTGGCGCCGAGCGCGCGGTGGCTGTCGTTGAGGATGGTCTTGCGGGTCATCGGCCGGCCTTGGATGCGTGGGGCCGGCGATTATCCCAGATGGCGCGCCGCGCGTTCGACGCTACGCATGCGCATGGTCGCCCGGACGACGCGGCACCCTCGCGGCGCCTTCGGGCACCGGTCAGCCGTGTGCCGGCTCCACCCGCAATGTCATGCCGTCGATGAAGACCACGCGCACCACCGTGCCCACGGGCATGTCCGGACCGGCCACGTCATAGAAGGCGTCGCCGATCTTGACCCGGCCGCGGCCGTCGACGATGGCGCGCTCCAGCGGACCCACCCAGCCCACCAGCTGCTGCCCGCGGCGGTTGAGGTCGGGCCGGTCGCTCTGGCGCTCATGCCCACGCCCCCGGAACCAGGTGCGGTAGACCTGGATGGACACGAAGCTGAGCACCACGAACGCGGTGATCTGCACCAGCACCGACAACCCCGGCATCGCCAGCACCATCACGAAGACGACGGCCGCGGCGATGCCCAGCCACAGCATGAAGGCGCCGGGCGCGAGCGCCTCGGCCGCGAACAGCAGCAGCGCCACCGCCCCCCACGTCACCGCCTGCCAGTCCCACTGCATGCCTCAGCCCCCCATGCGCGGCGGTTGCGCGGGCGGACGCGGCGCGTTGCCGCCCGACGGCAGGTCCAGCGCCTGCTTGGCCAGTTCGGCGATGCCGCCAAGCGAGCCGATCACGCCGGCCGACTCCATCGGCATCATCACGAACTTCTGGTTCGGCGCCTCGGC
>CAMPJI010000003.1 GCA_946886865.1 uncultured Lysobacterales bacterium
GTCATGGGGTGTCCTCGCGGCGGCGTGCCGTCGCTGGGGCGTCAACCGCGGATCGCGGCCACGCACTTGAGCTCGATGGCGATTTCGGTGGGCAGCGCACTGATGCCCAGCGTCGTGCGGCACGGCGCGGTGTTGATGTCGGGGAAGTATTCGGCCCATACCGCGTTGTAGGCGGCAAAGTCGTGCTTCATGTCGGTCAGGTAGACGGTCACGTCGACCAGGTCCTCCCAGCGGGCGCCACTGGCTTCGAGCACGGCGCGCACGTTGGCGAACACGACGCGTGTCTGCGCGTCGACGTCATAGCTGATCAGGCGGCCCTGCGCGTCATGCACGTTGCCGACGATGGCATTGGTTGCCGCATCGCGCGGGCCGATGCCCGACAGGAACAGCAGGTTCCCGACGCGGCGTGCATGCGGGTACTGGCCCACCGGCGGTGGTGCGGATCGGGTTCGGATGGTGTCGCTCATGGCTGCGTGCTCATCGGTCTTCGCGGTCGGCGCGGATGCGTCCCAGCGCCTGTTCGTACAGGGCGTCGGCCTCGTCGGGTGCGTCGACATCGATGCCCAGGTCGTGCACCCGGCCATCCCGGAGGGTATACACCCAGCCGTGCACGGCCAGCGATTGGCCGCGCGCCCACGCATCACGCACGACAGTGGTCTCGGTCACATTGATCACCTGCTCCAGCACGTTCAGCTCGCACAGGCGGTCGTGCTGCAGCGGCTCGCCGCCGGCATCGGTGAGGCATGTCGAATGCTTGTCGGCCACGTCGCGTACGTGGCGGATCCAGTTGTCGGCCAGCCCCACGCGCTGGCGGGTGAGCGCGGCATGCACGCCGCCGCAACCGTAGTGGCCGACCACGAGGATGTGCTTCACCTTCAACACGTCCACGGCGAACTGGATCACCGACAGGCAGTTGAGGTCGGTGTGGGCCACGACGTTGGCGATGTTGCGGTGGACGAAGACCTCGCCCGGGGCCATGTCGATGATCTGGTTGGCGGGCACGCGTGAATCCGAACACCCGATCCAGAGGTACTCGGGCGCCTGCTGCCCGGACAGGCGTTCGAAAAACCCCGGGTCCTCGGCGCGGATGCGGTCGGCCCAGTCACGGTTGCGTTGCAGCAGGTCGTTCAGTGCGGTCATGGATCGGTTCCGGTTTCAAAAGTCATGCGGCGGACCAGCAGGCGGGACAGCGCGCCCACCCAGGCCACCATCAGGCCGGCCAGCACGGTGAGCATCAGCGGTGCGACGAACACGTGGTGCGGCAGTCCGATGAACGGGGCCAGCACCAGCAGCGCGATGGCGACCGCGGCGGCGACCAGTGCCAGCGCATAGCCCACGCAACGCGTGACCCCCAGCAGGTTCACAACGTGATGCCGCTCCATCAGCGCTCCAGCTGGATGCCGACATTGGTCGGCTCTGTGAAGAATCGCATCGCTTCCATGCCGCCTTCGCGCCCCAGTCCGGACGCGCCGGTCCCGCCGAAGGGCGTGCGCAGGTCGCGCATCAGCCAGGTGTTGACCCAGACCATGCCGGCGCGAAGGTCGGCGGCCATGCGGTGGGCGCGGTCGAGGTCGCGCGTCCACACCGAGGCGGCCAGCCCGTAATCGCCGGCATTGGCCAGCGCCAGCGCTTCGTCATCGCTGTCGAAGGGTTGCAGCGTCACCACCGGGCCGAAGATCTCTTCGCGGTTGGTGGCGCAGTCGGGGCCCAGGCCTTCGATCACCGTGGGCGCGACGAACCAGCCCGGGCGCTCCAGCGCCTGGCCGCCGCACAGCACCGTGCCGCCCTCGTCCCGGGCGCGCTCGATGGCGGCGACGACCTTGCTGAAATGCGCCTGCGACACCAGCGGGCCGACGCGGTTGTCCTCGTCGATGGGATCGCCCACGCGCAACGCCAGGGCGTGCTTGACCAGCGTGTCGCGGAATTCGCTGTAGATGCTGCGCTCGACCAGCATGCGCGAACCGCACAGGCAGATCTGGCCCGAGTTCTGGAAGGCCGACCGCACCAGCGTGTCCATGTGCTCGCGCCAGCGGCTGTCGGCGAACACCAGGGTCGGGTTCTTGCCGCCCAGCTCCAGCGAGACCTTCTTGAGCAGCGGCGCGGTGATGCCGGCAATCCGACGGCCCACCGCCGTGCTGCCGGTGAACGATACGGCACGCACCTGCGGGTGCACCACCAGCGGCTCGCCCACACTCGGCCCGGTGCCGTGGACGACGTTGAGCACGCCGTCGGGGAAGCCGATGCCCGCGGCCAGCTCGGCGAGCATGGTCGCCGTCACCGGTGTGACTTCCGACGGCTTGGCGACCACGGTATTTCCAGCCGCCAATGCCGGCGCGATCTTCCAGGTGAACAGGTACAGCGGCAGGTTCCACGGCGAGATCGTCGCCACCACGCCCAGCGGCCGGCGCAGCGTGTAGTTCAGGCCGGCCTGACCGTGGTGCGATTCGCTGGCGAACTGGGTGGCCGCGTGGGCGAAGAAGCGCAGGTTGGAGATCGCGCGCGGGATCTCGGCCTCGCGTGCCAGCCGGATCGGCTTGCCGCCGTCGCGCGACTCGGCGTGGGCGAAATCGTCCAGCCGGGCTTCCAGCGCATCGGCCAGCTTCTCCAGCCAGCGGGCGCGCTCGCCGTTGGGCAAGGCCGACCAGCCGGGAAATGCACGGGCCGCAGCGTCGATCGCCTCTTCGACGACATCCCCGCTGCCGGCGGGTACTTCAGCGAAAGCGCGGCCCGAGGCCGGGTCGTGCACGTCCAGCCATCGGCCGTCAGAGGCATCCCGGGGCTTGCCGTCGATCCAGTGCGAAAGGCGCATCCGCCAAGCTTAACGCGGGCGTCAACCGCTTGCTTTGCCTCGCCAACGCGGAGGCCAGACGCGCTGCGGGCCGTGCGCGGGCGTATGGCGCGCGCAGTCAGATGGACTGCATGCGGCCGCCGTCCACCGCCAGGCTGACGCCGTTGATGTACCCCGCCGCCGGCGAGCAGAGGAACGCGATCGCCGCGGCGACCTCGTCGGGACGTGCGAAGCGCGCCGCCGGCACCGTGGCCTTCATGCCGTCGGCGACCTGCTGCTCGGACGTGCCGCTGCTCCGCGCCCGGTCGCCCACGATCTGCGCAATGCGGCCGGTTTCGGTGAAACCCGGCAGCACGTTGTTGACGGTGATGCCCTGCGAGGCGACCTCGCGCGAGAGCGTCTTGGCCCAGGCGGCCACCGCGCCACGCGTGGTGTTGGATACGCCGAGGCCCTGGATCGGCTCGCGCACCGAGGTCGACACCACGTTGACGATGCGGCCCCAGCCCGCGGCCTGCATGCCGGGCAGTACGGCCTGCACCAGGGCCTGGTTGGCCAGGAGATGGCGCGTGAACGCCTGCACGAACGCATCCGCCGTCGCGCTGGCAACCGGGCCACCCGGTGGGCCGCCGGTGTTGTTGACCAGGATGTCGATGCGGCGCTCGGCGGCCAATGCGCGGACCTTCTCGGCCAGCGCGTCGGTGTGGGAGACATCGGCGGTGATGCGCCCATGGCGCTGTCCATTGCGGGCGGGCAGGGCATCGACCACGGCCTGCAGCGCCTCGGCGCGCCGGGCCAGTACCGTGACGCTGGCGCCGAGCAAGGCCAGCTCGTGGGCCGCGGCACGGCCGATGCCCTCGGAGGCGCCGCACACCAGCGCGTGCTTACCGGAAAGGTTGAGGTCCATGCCGTATGCCCTTGTATTGGATTAGTTTTTTCAGTGGCGGGTTGCGAGCTTCCGGACCATCAGTGGCGCCAGGCGTTCATCGTCATCGGCCTGCGGCGGGTCGAGCTCGGCCATGGTGAAGCCCCGGGCCTGCGCGTCATCCTCGTCGATGCCGTCGTACTCGACGAACTCCGCATCCATCAGCGCCGCGCGGGCGCTGTCCTCGCTGTCGTAGGGCAGGGTGTTGCCGTCGCTGTCGAACACCTCGGCGGTCCCGGCCTCGCGCACGCGCAAGCGGGCCCAGACGACGGTGCGCCCCAGGGTTGCCAGCCACCAGCGGTCGTTGGGGTTGGAAGTCATTGCAGCACCACGGAAAGAAGCCAGAGCAGGCCGGAACAGACGAGCGCGCCGATGATGGTGAGCAAGGACACCCACGCCGGCGTCGCCAACCCGTTGAGGTTGCGGTCGCCGGCCGCACGGTAGTCGCGGCGCAGCAGCCAGGCGATCACCTCGGGTCTGGCGAAGGCGCCTTCGCCCAGCTCGTCGGCCAGCGCAGGGTGGCGGTCGCGGATATGGACCAAGGTCAGCGGCCAGAAGATGACGAACGCCGTGAAGCCGGCAATCGCTACGCCGACGAAACACAGGGCGGCAAACAGGATCACTTCAATACACTCCGGGACGGCTCAGCCATCAGTACTCGGCACTGCCGGGCGCACGCGGGTAGGGGATGGCGTCGCGGATGTTGGACAGCCCGCAGACGTACACCACCAGGCGCTCGAAGCCCAGGCCGAAGCCCGAGTGCGGCACCGTGCCGTAGCGGCGGAAATCGCGGTACCAGCCGTAGTGCTCGGGATCCAGCCCGAACTGCGCCATGCGCGCGTCCAGCACGTCCAGGCGCTCCTCGCGCTGGCTGCCGCCGATGATCTCGCCGATACCCGGCGCAAGTACGTCCATCGCCGCGACGGTCTTGCCGTCGTCGTTGAGGCGCATGTAGAACGCCTTGATGTGCTCGGGGTAGTTGTAGACCACTACCGGGCGGCCGACGTGCTGCTCGGTCAGCCAGCGCTCGTGCTCGGTCTGCAGGTCCAGGCCCCACTCAACGGGGAACTCGAACGTGTGGCCCGACTTCTGCAGCAGGCCGATGGCGTCGCTGTAGTCGATGCGCTCGAACGGCGCATTGATGAAGGCCTCCAGCCGGGTGACGGCGTCCTTCTGCACGCGCTCGGCGATGAACGCCATGTCGTCGCCGCGCTCGTCCAGCACTGCGCGGAACAGGTACTTGAGGAAGTCCTCGGCGACCTGTGCGTTTTCCATCAGGTCGGCGAAGGCGATCTCCGGCTCCACCATCCAGAACTCGGCCAGGTGGCGGGTGGTGTGGCTGTTCTCGGCGCGGAAGGTCGGCCCGAAGGTGTAGACCTTGCTCAGTGCCAGGCAGTAGGCCTCGACGTTGAGCTGGCCCGACACGGTCAGGAACGTTTCTTTGCCGAAGAAGTCACGGCTGAAGTCGACATTGCCGGCCTTGTCGCGCGGCAGGTTGGCCATGTCCAAAGTGGACACGCGGAACATCTGGCCCGCGCCCTCGGCATCAGACGTGGTCACGATCGGCGTGCTGATCCAGTAGTAGCCGCGCTCGTGGAAGAAGCGGTGCACCGCTTGCGACAGGCAGTGGCGGATGCGGGTGACCGCGCCGAACAGGTTGGTGCGGGGCCGCAGGTGCGCGACCTCGCGCAGGAACTCCAGCGAGTGCGCCTTGGGCTGGATCGGGTAGGTTTCCGGGTCCTCGACCCAGCCGACGACCTCGATCGACGATGCCTGGATCTCGAACGACTGCCCCTGGCCCTGCGACTGGACCAGGTCGCCGCGCGCGATGACCGCGCAGCCCGCGCTCAGACGCTTGATCTCGTCCTCGTAGTTGGGCAGCGAGCTGGGCGCCACCACCTGGATCGGCGCGAAGCACGAGCCGTCGCTGACATTGACGAAGCTCAGCCCGGCCTTCGAATCGCGCCGGGTGCGAACCCAGCCGCGGACCGTGACTTCGCCGCCGGCGGGCACCTTGCCCGCGAGCGCCTGCTGGACGCTGACCACCGTCATGCCTTGATTCCTCGCGTTTGCGGACCGATATAAGAACGCCGCAGTCTACTTGAACGGGTCGCGTCGCAGTCAGCCCCGCCGGGGTATCCGCCGTACAATCCACGGCCTGCCGCGCCATCCACCGCCGGAGTCCAGATGAGCATCACCCTCAGCCCCGCCGCGCTGGCCCGAGTCCAGCGCTACCTGTCCGAAACGCCCGACGCGCTCGGCCTGCGGTTCGGCGTGACGCGTACCGGTTGCTCGGGCTGGCAGCACACCGCGGACCTTGCCAAGGACCAGCGCGAGGGCGACACCGTGTTCGAGCAGGACGGCGTGCGCATCTTCGTCGACGCGCTGAGCCTGCCCATCGTCGACGGCACCACGATCGACCTGGTCCAGCAGCGCCTGGGCGAGCAGTTCGTGTTCCGCAACCCCAATGCCGCCGACGAGTGCGGCTGCGGCGAGTCGTTCACGACCGACGAGAGCCGCGTCGCCTGAGGCCCGGGCCGCGGACTGCGTGACCGCCTGCACCGTGCCCCGGGACTTTCGTCATGGGGGTGGTGGGGCAGGGCGGGGCTAGACTCGGGGATTCGTTCCCGGGGAGTCCGCCATGATCCGCACCCTTCTTCTGTCCGCCGCCATCTCCGCCGCGCTGGCGGCGGCCGCGTTGCCCGCGCCCGTCCATGCGCAGGCCGCGGCCAGCGAGACGCGCACGACACTTGCCGACAACACCCCCGAGAGTCGCGCCCTGCACGCGCTGTTCGACGCCGAGTGGGAGCGGGGCATGCGCGAGAGCCCGGAGACCGCCAGCTACCGCGGCGACCACCGGTTCAACGACCGCTGGAGCGATCTCAGCCTGGAGTCGATCCGCGCGCAGCAGGCGGCCGATCGTGAAGCGCTCGAGAAGCTGCGCGCCATCGACCGCGACGCGCTGTCGGAGGCCGACCGCCTGAGCTACGACGTGTTCGCCTGGCAGCTGGAACGCTCGGTCGAGCGGCAGAAGTACAACGAGTGGCAGCGCCCGCTGAGCCAGCGCGGCGGCATCCAGACCGCCGAAGGCATCGCCGAGGTCCTGCCGTTCCGCGATGCCGACGACTACCGCGACTGGATCAAGCGTCTGGACGCCATCCCGACCCTGGTTCAGCAGACCACCGGCCTGATGCGCGAAGGCCTAGCCGCCGGCAACACGCCGCCGAGCGTGCTGATGGAACGCGTCCCGGGCCAGATCGAGTCCCAGCTGGTGGACAACCCGGTCGAAAGCCCGTTCTACAAGCCGTTCACCCAGATGCCCGACAGCATCCCGGCGGCCGAGCGCCAGGCGCTGCAGGCCAGCGGGCAGAAGGCGATCCGGGAGTCCGTCATCCCGGCGTATCGCGAGTTCAACACGTTCTTCAACGACGAGTACCTGCCCGGCACGCGCGAAACCATCGCCGCGGTCGACATGCCCGACGGCAAGGCCTACTACGACTTCCTCGTCGGCCAGTTCACCACCACCGACCTGACCGCCGACGAGGTGCACCAGATCGGCCTGAAGGAAGTCGCGCGCATCCGCGGCGAAATGGAGCAGGTGCGCCAGGAGATCGGTTTCGATGATGACCTCGCCGCGTTCTTCGAGCACCTGCGCACCGACCCGGACCTGTTCTACGACAGCCCCGAAGCGTTGCTCGAGGCCTATCAGGCGATGTCCAAGCGCATCGACCCGGAGCTGGTGAAGGTCTTCAAGACCATCCCGCGGCTGCCGTACGGCGTGCGCCCGATCCCGGACAACATCGCGCCCGACACCACCACCGCCTACTACCAGCCCGGCGCCGTGGACGGCACCCGCGCCGGCTACTACTACGTCAACCTCTACAAGCCGGAAGTCCGGCCGAAGTGGGAAATGATGGCGCTGAGCCTGCACGAGGCCGTGCCCGGCCACCATTTCCAGTTCGCGCGCGGCCAGGAACTGGGCGACGTGCCGATGTTCCGCCGGGTGGGGTACTTCACCGCCTACGGCGAGGGCTGGGGCCTGTACGCCGAGCGCCTCGGTTACGACATGGGCCTGTACGACGACCCGTACGACCGCATGGGCCAGCTGGCCTACGACATGTGGCGCGCCGTTCGCCTGGTGGTCGACACCGGCATGCACAGCAAGGGCTGGAGCCGCCAGCAGGCGATCGACTACTTCATGGACAACTCGCCCAAGACCCTGCAGGACGTCACCAACGAGATCGACCGCTATATCGGCTGGCCCGGCCAGGCGCTGGCTTACAAGATCGGCCAGCTGAAGATCTCCGAGCTGCGGAGCGATGCCGAACGCGAGCTGGGTGACGACTTCGACCTGCGCGCGTTCAACGATGCGGTGCTTTCGACGGGTTCAGTGCCACTGGAGACGCTGGAGCGGCATATGCGGGAGTGGATTGCGGGGCAGGTGAAGGGGTAGTACTTCGAGCCGTCCTCGTCCTGCCGGGGCGCGCCTAGGGCGTCCCCGGCGCGGGGGATGGATCCATGCACAGGGCGGCGGTGCTCGCGGCGGCTCCCGCGTGCGTGCGGCGACGGGGCGCACGGCGCCGGTCAACACGCTGCGCGCACTCGCCGCGCATCCAGTGCGCAAAGCGCGCAAGCCCGGCGTCCAGCGCGGTGAACTGCTGAGGGCCGAAGGTGGCTTCGAATAGCCGGGTGTCGGCTGTTGTTTCCGTCGCGTCGGCCGCAGCAGGCGGCGCGAACTGGAGCCGGGCCTTCCGTCCCAGTGCACGTGACAGTGAAGACACGAACGCCGGCAGTGGCGTGGACACCGGGTTGCCGATATTGAACACCCGCGCCAGATCGGGAGGCTCCGCCGCACCCTCGTCCCCGGACTGCAATACGCGCACCACGCCGTCGACGATGTCGTCGATATAGGTGAAGCTCCGCGCGTTGTGGCCATGGTTGAACAGCACCACGGGCGACCCTTCCAGGATGGCGTTGGCGAACAGCATGGGCGCCATGTCGGGACGCCCCCAGGGTCCGTACACCGTAAAGAACCGCAACCCGGTACAGCGCATCGCGTACAGGTGCGCATAGCTGTAGGCAATGAGTTCGTTGGCTTTCTTCGTCGCGCCGTACAGGCTCAGGGGCTGATCGGTCGGCGCATCTTCCGCGAGCGGTCGGGGCCCGCCCTCGCCATACACCGAGCTGCTCGACGCGTAGATGACGTGGCGAACCGCATGGTGCCGCGCGGCCTCCAGAACATTCACAAAGCCGACCAGGTTGCTTTGGACATAGGCGTGCGGGTCGACCATCGAATGACGCACGCCCGCCTGGGCGGCCAGATGCACGATGCGCCCTGGCCCGTATTGCCGGCACACCTCGGACACCAGGCCCGGTGCGGCAATGTCTCCGCGGACGTGGATGTACCCGGGCTGCCCGGTCAACGCCTCCAGCCGGCGCGCCTTGAGCGCCGGGTCGTAGTACGGGTTGTGGTTGTCGATCCCGACCACCTGGTGGCCCTGGGACAGCAGCCGCTGGACGACGTGTGCGCCGATGAAGCCGGCGCTGCCGGTAATGAGGATCATGGGGCGCGTGCCTCCACGTCATGAAGTGGATCCCGTTCACCGGGGTGGGGTGGGGCACGCCGCTGCGGGGCGGCACCGGGGCAGTGGCCGCTCCAGGCCGTGCCAGGGACCAGGTGCCACTCGCGTCGGTTGGCCGTGCCGATCGCGACGGTGCGGCCACGATCCAGGCACGGGCGCAGGGCGGACGCCGGTACCAGCAGCCATCGATGCGAAGGAGCGCCTTCAAGCCAGCGTCCGGCATCATTCCACTGCGCGTCCACGGGACGCTCGAAGCCGAAGTCGCGCACCGGACGGTCGGCCTGCAGCATCAGCTGCTCCGTCCACGCCACGAAGCCCAGCTGGGCGTCTGGACCGAGGTGCGTGCCCACGGCCTGCATCAGCCGGCGACCCGAACTGCTGGCATCCAGCGCGGGCGTCAGTCCCACGCCGTACCCCGCCAGCAGGATCGCCGTCGACAACACCGTCGCGAGCGCCGGCCTGTGGCGCGCAAACACGGCGGCCGCCGCGCCCACCCCCGCGCCCATGCCCAGTAGCCATGCAAACAGACGCGTCCGGTCGCTCGCACTGAGGGACCGTTCCTGCTCCAGGATGCTGGCCAGTCCCTGCACGTCCACCAGACCACCTGCGCCGATCACCACCAGCCCGAGCGCAAGCAGGATCATGTAGCCAGCCAACGCTTTTCTTGGTCCTGGCTGGCGCATCAGGCCGCGCAGCAAGGGCGCCGCTGCCAGGCAGAAGGCCGGCAGAGCCGGCAGGATGTAGACCTCCCGCTTGCCCGGCGACAGAGAGAAAAACAGCAGCACCAGCAGCCCCCACCCCAGCAGAAGCCACTGTCGCGGTTCGCGGCGTCGCAACCTCCGCCACCATGCGGGCAGGAGCCACGGCGCCAGGATCACCCCTGGCAGCCAAAGGGTGCCGATCACCTGCAGGAAGTACCAGGGCGGTTGCTGGTGGTGCCAGGGGTTCGTGTAACGCGTGCCTGTCTGGCGGAACAGCAGGTCTTCCACGTAGCCGTGAACTGCGGCGTCCTGCGAGCCCAGGGCCATCCAGAGCATCGGCGCCAGCCATATCGACGCACCGGCGATGAACCCCGCCGCCACCCACATGCCTGCAACGGGACCGGTGCCGCGCAGCCGGGCGGGGAGGGCACGCCAAGGCACGAACAGCAGCAAGGGGAGGAACCCCACGCCCTTCGTCACCGTGCCGATGCCTGCCGCCAGGCCGCCCAACGCCGCCAGGCTACGGTCACGCCGCACCAGCAGATGACGCGCGAAGGCCCAGAGCGCCAGCGTCGTAAACAGCAACAGCACGATGTCGATCTGGGCGCGCTTGGCCTGCAGGCCGAACTGCAACGTGGCGAACAGGGCGGCCACGGCATACATCGCGATGCGCGGGTTCCATAGCCGACGCGCAAGGTCCCACGTCAGCCATAGCGTGCCGAGTGACGCCAAGAGGGAAGGGAGCAGGAATGCAATCCGCCAGTCCCGCGTCAGTAGGAAGCTCGACGCCTGCAGCCACATGAACACCGGCGGCTTGTGGGAGTACAGCTCAGAGCCGCGGTGCGGAAAGAGCCAGTGGCCGTTTTCCACCATGTCCTTGGCCGCCAGGACAAACCGCGGCTCGTCCGGCGGCGCCGGGTCGCGCATGCCGATTCCCGCAGCCAGAGCCGCGACCATGAGGAGCATCAAGCCCACGCGGTCGAAGTGATTGCTGCGGTAGGCGCTGCGCGGCGCATTCATGCGGCAAGTGTTGAGCGGCCCGCCGGGAGAACCATTGACAAATATCAAGGCGTTGGGCGCATCCGCCTCCACACTTGCCCCGCTGCTTGCCCATCAAGCGGCGATGCAAACCTGCCCGGTGCCGCCGCATTTCCTGCCGTCCGCCAATGAGCCTGCAGACATGCCACACGCTGCCAACCCGTCCGTTCCCGCTCTGTCCGTCGTGATTCCCGTCTATGACGAAGCGGACTCCATCCGGCACCTTCTGGACGAGGTTGTCAGCACGCTTCGACCGCTGATCGCAATGGAAATCATCGTGGTCGACGACGCGAGCCGGGACGGAACCGCCGCGGTACTGGCGGCAGCCGTAGGTGAGATGCCCGAGCTGACGGTGGCGACCCACGTCCGCAACCAGGGGCAGAGCGCAGCGATCGTGACGGGCGTGTCCATCGCTCGCGCCGCGTGGGTTGCCACCCTGGACGGTGACGGCCAGAACGACCCCGCCGACCTACCACGGCTCATGGCCGAACGGGCGCGCTTGCCGCCGGATTGCAGGCTGGTGGCGGGATGGCGGCAAGAGCGGCGAGACACCTGGAGCAAGCGCGTTGGGTCACGGATTGCCAACGCCGTGCGCAGGCGGCTGCTGAATGACAGCACGCCCGACACCGGGTGCGGCACAAAGTTGTTCGAACGTGATGCGTTCCTGGCGCTTCCGCGCTTTCGCCACATGCACCGGTTTCTTCCGGCGCTGTTCCAGCGGGACGGGTGGCGCACGGTCAGTGTCCCCGTGGGGCATCGCCCCAGGACGGCGGGGGCGTCCAAGTACTCCAACCTGCAGCGGCTTTGGGTCGGTCTGTTCGACCTGGCCGGTGTCGCCTGGCTACGGCGCAGGCCCGGCCCGATCGGCGAAGTACGCGTTGCCAGGCCGGCTTGGGCCATCGCGGCGCGCAACGAGGAGGCCATGCAATGAACGACACCTGGGCCTGGATCATCATCGGGTTTGCAGGTCAGGCGCTGTTTTCAACGCGTTTCGTCCTGCAGTGGATCGCATCCGAACGGGCCCGACGATCCATAGTGCCAAAGGCCTTCTGGTACTTCAGCCTCGCGGGAAGTGCGGTGCTGCTCAGCTACGCGATCCATCGGCAGGACCCGGTGTTCATCGTCGGCCAGGCAGCAGGGTGGGTAGCGCACTTTCGAGCGCCCACAGTAACTGATTGATTTATCTACCCTTGTGAATGCCTATGCACACCTTTTTCTGCGCTCGTTGCCGCGGTGTCGGGGGCACTCTTTTGCTGGCTACGCACAGTGATGGGGCCACTTCTCAAGCCCCAGCGAGGTCGGATGTGCACTAATCCCGGCGCACCAGACTCGACGGGGCTCATTTCCGCCGGCGCCTCCCATAGCGCTCCCGGCGCTCATTTGCCTGATCCGCGGCCTCCAGCACTGCCGCTTCGCCACGGCCGGCGCACGACAAAGGCACCCAAGCAATGCGGACGGTGGTTAACCGGCCGCTTTCCCGGCGCACCACAGCCCAGGGCTGCCGCAACCGCGGGCTCAAGCGCGGCAGGATGGAGAGCTCCGGCACGTGTGCCGCGAGTGTTGCCCGAAGCCCCTCTGCATACCCCCGCGCCAAGACCTGCCCGCAGCTGCGCATGAGCAGGTCGAATTCTTCATGGTTCGCTTGAGCATGGAAGTCAAAGAGGTTTCGCCCCACCAGTGCGGCGTCCATCAGCCCGGCCGCCAATCGGTAAGTGCAGGGATGAACGCACAGCAGGTTGAGGAACTGTCGGCCGCCTATGTAGGCGGGCGGCAACATTGACACCTTGGCCGAGAACCGGCGACTGGCCGGGTCGAACGATGCGGGAGCCTCGACACCCATCCCGGCCAGGAACAGGCTCATTTCCTGATCGGTCAACGATTTCGCCGGAAGGCGTAGCGCGAGATTAGCCGCGACAGCCGACATCATCGGCGCGAGCCTCTTGGGTGTGGTCAGGAATCCCGGCCGGTCGCGCCGGACTTGCTCAAGTTCGAGCAGGCCATCGCGATCGGGGAGCGGGGCGCGCTCCGAAGCCTTCAAGGTTCGAACGTGCACCATTGGCAAAGTGGGGGGCTGGACACAAGGCGCACCTAAGCGAATTCGGGCAACCGGGCGCACGCGCCGGCGCCAGTGCCCGGGTAGCTCAACCAGCGTCTCCAGTGCATGCCTTGGATTGCCCGCGAGTTCCGGGAGGACCAACGTACAACGCGCGCGTTCCCCGGCGGCCCAATGCAAGTAATTGTCGGTGAAAAGCTTGGCGCCGTCGGGCGCGGTCGCTCTCAGAATCAGCTCAGTGTCCAGTGGGCTCTGGCTACAAACGCATTGCAAGTTCGCACCGGCCACCCAGTCCGCCTTTACCGCGACCGGCAGGCCGCAGTGCTTGCAGTCGTCCCTTAGTGCGACGTCATGCCAGGCACAGCGGTGGATCCAAGGCAGCTGGTGCAAAAGGGTGTGGTAACCCACGAGCAGGCATTCCGGGCAGTACCGGAAGGTCCAGTCGGCCGCTAGCAGCGAGGAGGGTGCCTTGAAAGGGAACCAAGTTGACACGTTCCACTGCGCGGGCACTTCCGGCAGCCGAAGCGATCGGGCGACTGCGATCTGCCGGGCCTCAGAGAAGGTCATCACGGCCGAGAGGTCGTCGGCCCGACGGACCCGAATGCCCAGTAGGCTGAAGAGTTCTCTGGGTGCCAGATGATTAAGTCGGACGATCTTCGCGAGCGTACCGAAGGCCGAGGCGGCCGGAGTATCGGACTGATCGTTACCAGCGAACGGGGAGGTCAGCACCTCGGCGCAGGGCGAGAGTTCACCACGCGGGCGGGTACCGCGGAGCTCGATATAGGCACCGGGGATCACGACGCTCATGCCGGGACCCCTTCGTAGCCCGGCTCGATCTCCAAGTACCCGACCCGAAACAGCACCTCGCGCACCTGTGCTTCGCTGAGCTCGAGGAAATCCTCGTCCTCCATAGCGATGCGCACCAGCGCCGTGTACACGAACTTCTCGAAGGTCAGCATGGGCCAGCTGGTGGCCTCCGGCAGCCCCGCTTCAGCGCGGACCTCGTTCACGACCTTGCGGATCATGTCGATTTGGCCGCCCAGCCGCCATCCGTTGGCCCAGGCCTTGGGCGCGCAGTGCTGAGTGAATGTGATTCCGGAACCTTCCGGCCACGTGAGCTCCTTGTCGTACTCCAAGAACGCCAGGGCCACGTCCGACATCGTCTGGTGCGGCCGATCTGCCGGCGGGACATCCCAGAGCAGTCCCGTGTAGTGGTGCGAGTTAATGAAGTAGCGACCGAAGATGTGGCGGGGTGGGCGAGCGTCGGTGTCGCCGCGGCCCAGCCGTCCAGAGTCGCTCTGGTTGATGAAGAGGTAGAACAAGCGCGTCGTCTTTTCGAGCTCGTTGCCAATCGACATCGCGTGCTCGTACTCCTCCGAGGTGAAGCGGTTGGCCTCGTTGAAGACCAGGCCGATCATGTCGAGGCCGCGCTTGACGCGCTGCTCATTGAGCGTGCTCACCACACGGGCGAGCAACATATTGCTGCTCGCACTTGCGGCGACCGACTGCCCCATCTGCGTGAGCAGGGATGTCATGAAGTAGCCCTCGGTGGGCTTTTGCGGCTTGCTGTACGTAAATTCCGACATGTACATCGAGAATGGTCGCCAAGTAAGGGTCTGGATGAGCTGGCGCGCTCCGTAGGTCTTGCCCACGCGACCGTGACCCTCGACCCAGAGGGCGTCGCAGCCCATTTCGATGCTGGCTCGGGTGGCTCCGGCGAGGCGCTCGCCGGGACGGGTCAAGATCAAGGGCCGCTTGTAGCCAAGCATCGGAAACATTTCAGACGTCGCCATTGCAGAGGACTCCGTGCGGACAAAGGGCCGCAGTTGAAACAGGGAAGTGGTCGATCAGCGGCGACGCAGGGAGACGGTGCCGCCACGCGGAGCGAAGCCCTCGAGCGTGCGGGCTGCGCCACTGCGGGCCGGGTCAGGAGCCTTGGCCTTGGGAATGCGCCCCGACGCAACGTCGTCAGCCGCCCAGCGCAAGTGCCGGGCGGCATCGCGGACCTCGGCGTGGAACGCGTCGATCAGGTCCCCGATGCCATTCCACCGCTGCCCACGGGTCTTGCGCCATCGATGTGCTCGCCGCCGCTCATCAAGCGAATGCGGGGTGAGCGCGTATGGCGGTAGCGTCTTGAGCTCCAGGTACGGCTGTCCGGTCGCGTCGAGCAACTGCAGGAAACGCGCGTCTTCGGCGATGTAGCCGTTGAACGTCTCACCGACCAAATCCGGGCGCGTGCTGAGCTTCTCGCTCCGGTACGTCCCGTAGCCAAAGTTGACGTGGGGCAGCTCGCCATGCCCGCCGCGGATCGTTACGCGGACTCGAAAGCGCCCGAGGTCCCGCACGTCTTCCGGCGTCCGGCTAGAGCGAAGTGGCATGCCGCCGTTGGCCAGGTACGCTTCGATCACCTCGCGTGGGCTTCGACCCTGCAGTCCCTCATGAGCGGTGACGTTGTAGGTTGAGAACACGATGTCGAGCATGTCCTCCAAGAGGTGCAGGAAGATGGGATGCGTCTTGCTGTTTTGCGCCGACACCCGCTGCTCCTCACGCACTTTGGTTTCCGGCTCGAAGCCTCCGGCCAAGTAGCGCAGGACCTGCACTTCGATCGATTTGAAGAACGCCTCGATGTGCGGCCGGGTCTCGGGGATCCCGGCGTGGCCGAAGCGGTAGATCCCCAGACGGACCTGCGCAAGCGCCCGCTTGGCGTGCTTGGCCAAATGGCTGCTGTAATTGTCCACTGAGATGCGAAGGCCACGCGGTGGCGGGCCGTCGATCGCGCTAGGCATCCACGCATTGGGTAAGTACTGCATCCGCCGCCCGGTCATGTCCTTCGGGTGCCAGGGCATCAGGGCACGCTTGATGGTGCGCAGGAAGTCGAACTGCGAGTAAGCCTCGTCGACGATCACCGTCCAGCCCATGCAAGCCCGCGATGACACGTCAATTTCGGCCAGCAGCATCAGTCCGGACACCCGCGTCAAGCGGTGCGTCCCGTCCGAGAGCGGGATCGCGCACCACTGTTCCTTGAGGTCGATGTAGTGACCGTCGACCTGAACCTCGTCGAACGGTTCCGGCGTGGAGAGCTCTGCCCACTTCGTCAGCGTCGGCTCGACGGCGAATTTCATCGCGAGCTCGGCGGTGCGGGAGCGCAAGCGATCGATGAAGGTGGCCAAGGCGCGTCGACCGCCGTCGCGGGTGTTTCGCGGGTAGTCGTCCACGCCGCGGCCGGCGCGGTCGAGGATGCGGTTCACCTCGCCGCAGAGACGATCGAACGCGGGACTGGTCTGGCGGCGGGAGGGGAGGGCGCCCTTGAACTTGACCATCGCGGCCTTGAGGTCGGGGAGCGACTCTACTAGGCGCGTCATGCCATAGGCATGCTTGAGAACGGGTGCGTCTTTCTGGCGCGGTTTGGGGTCAACGAGGCGTACCTGTGGCAGGCACACGGCAAAGCCGTGCACGCCGCCGCCAGGCGCCGGCTCGTTAGCGAGCTCAAGCATGCGCTTGCAGGTCTTGCGATGGATCCCGTAGAGCGTGGCGACGCGCTTGATCGGCTCGCCCTCGATCAGGGCGACGAGCGCTACGGCGCGGTTGTCGATGGCCTTGCGCACCGCGTCGTCCAGGTCGGTCATCGCCGCGGTGTCCGGCCGAGGCAGCGCGAGAAGCCGTGCGACATCCTCTTCGGTGAGGCCGGTCATGCCGGGGATCTCCGCGACACGAGCGTGTTGCGTCCAAGGCGCACGGCGCGATCGAAATCCACGAGCCCCAAGCAGATCAGCTCGCAAATGACGGCCTGCACGTCGCACGGGTGGAAGGGTGCGAGCGCTGCTTCAATCTGTTCGATGCGCGCGCGCTCGACCTGGCTCAGGTGATCCAAGATCCGACTGCGCAGCGCCAAGCGGTTGCCCAGGCCCTGGGCGACCTGGGCGAACCCCAGCAGGCGCATGTTTTGGCTGACTTCGCCGCCCGCTTGGCGTACGTCCTGCTCGGTTACGAAACGAAGGCGCACGTTCTGCTCGCCAGCAGCCGCCTCAAGTCGCTCGGCTTCGCGCGGGCGCAACGTTCCACCGTGGCCCTGCACGCAGGCACCGTCGGCGACTATCAGCAGGAACTCCACAAAGCCGGTCGCGTACTGGACCCAAAAGTCGAGCTCGACCTGGTTGTTGCCGGTCTTGAGCATGCGCGGACGCTCGGTGTAGGCCTGCACGCTTGGATCGGTCTCAAGCGCCAGTGCCACCGCGATGGGGGCAAGCCCGTCGACCTCGACGACGCGGCCTTCCTTGATCGACTGGTAACCATAGATGTCGCGATTTTCAAACTCGCGACGCTTGTAGATGCGCGGTTCAAAAGGCCGCTCAACCGATACATGGAGCGACGCGTCAGCGTCGAGAAACGGGCGCAACGGTCCGGACGGTGCGGTCATGCCGCTGCGGCCGGGTGCGGAAATGAGGATCATGAGAGCTCCTGCGACGACGACCGCACGGTCGCCATCGGGCATGGGTGGTGGCCCGAAGCGTGAGCACGCATCGGGTCGATAGATAAGGCAGTGGAGGCACGCACGTGCGGCCCGTCCGCTATGCGGGTTGGGCGGGGGCGGGCGTGCAGAGCGTGAGCGCGTCGTCAGCTCGGCGCGGTAGGGATGCGGGTGTGCATCAGGAGGCTCCCGGTAGATGCCTGAATTTTTTCAGGCAGCAGTTGACGGTGACCCCAAATTCGAAGAAGCTGAGCGCTGCGACACGTCTCATGCTGTCTCGCGGGCCCCTCCTACGGGGCCCGCCTTCGTTTCCGGGACCGGAAATGTGTTTCAGGCGGGCGAGTGGAATCGTCTGGGCGGGTTACCCTCCGGTCGGCGGTAGTGGTGTCAGTCGAAAGTTGCGAACGGCGGCATCAGGGCGCCACGCCTTGGTCGCTTCCGGACGCGTGAGGCGTGTCCTCATCCTGCACGGCCGTGGTCGCGGATGCCTCTCCGCACCCCGCCAGCCATTGCGCGACCTCGAACGTGCGGGCGTATCGGCCGCGCCGACCGGCTAGGGTGAAGGCCTCCACGGGCACCTGGCCGCGCTGGACTCCCATCTGGAACGCCCGCTGCGTGCGGTAGCCCAGGCATCGTGCGAGTGCGTTTCCCCCGATCAGTTCGCCATGCTCCTCAAGAAGCCGCTGGGTGAGGGTCTGTGTTTGCTCGGGGGTCAGGGGCACGGGTAGTTCGCTTCGCTGCACTGGACGGCGCCCATGGCAGCATGAAATCCTCGCTCCGGCATGCCAAGAAAGCTCAGTAAAAATGGGTGCGACGCAACCGCCGTCTCGGAGGCGAACGAAAGCGAAACGGAGGCATGGCCGTGGGAAGGCAGACCCGGTCAAGCGCCTTCGGAACCAGGTCTGGTATTGCCTGGTCTGTGCTGAGACGAAGACGCCTTGGGACGATCCAGGGGCAATGGACAGGTTCTTTCTCAAGACCAGAACCGGTCCGTACCGCACCTTCGAGCGCCTACGCGACAATCGCTCCAATCCGGGACTGAAGAATTCCGCTCTGAAGCATCGGAGTGTGGCCCAGCTCGTGGCGGAGAAACGCGGATACGAGCACACACAGCTGGCGCTCAAGAGTCGCCTCTGGAGCCTTCTTAGTGGGCCACCTTGGACCCCTGCCAAGCGCGAAGAGGAAATCGACCGGCTGCTACATACGTTTGAGTTCTACGAGAGCGGACCTCGCGATAAGTTCATCCTCGACACGCTGTCTATCGAGGACTTTCGCGATCTCGACCGCACACCTTCGAATTTTCAATGTGGCCTGCGGAAAGTGGCACAACAGCAATCGCTCGACGGCATCCTGTTGCTGTGCCTGTTGTACCGGCGCCACCTCGAGGCCGGCCGACTAGGAGAGGTCCGCGACGTGGGCGACGCGGTGTTGCGGGCGATCCACCACTACTGTGACCGTCCGGGCTTCCACGGGGAGGTGCGCACGCTTTGGGTGTTTATTACCCGACGCCGCGTGTTCGCCGGACAGCCTTCTCTCGAGCACACGCCGCAGGCCCTCTCGGAGGCGCGCCAGATAATCGCCGGCTGGGAGGCACATTGCACGACGGCGCAAGCACAGAAGTGGTTCGATGATCAGGTGTGGCTTTATGCCTGTAATCGCGAGAACGACGAAGAGGTCCAGAGGTCTTACATCATCCCGCGAAACCCCGAGGTCGAGGGCTTTATTGCCGCCCGTGACCACCTTTGGATCCGCGCAGTTGACACAGCTGTCGCCAATTTGCCACCCCTGAACCCTAACTCGCCCAGTACCGCCGAAACTGGTTTTGCCCAGCCCCCAGGTCATCGCGAATGAGCGGGGTGTGGCTAAACCACGGAGCTTGCAGGGGTGCTCACACCCTCGCTCCCCATTGCGACGGTAGTACGGGCCTCTGGTAGCAGTATCAACCTTGGCGACCGACCCGCAGCGATTCCTCTGCTATCGGTACTGTCCAGAACGCGGCGTCCAGTCCGCTAACACCGTAGGCAAAGCCGCGGGAAAGCGCTGTGTCCGGTTTGATCTCTCGTGGGACAAACGAGCAGTTGGCCCATCCGCCTTTGCTGACTCCGCGTGCGCGCTTCACCAGTTCCTCAGCGATCGCCCGCCGGATGAGCTCGTCGGTTCGCTGCCACTGCAGCGCCAAGGAAGCTCCGTGCCTCACTGACGCCCAGCCGCAATAGCGCCACTGACCAATGGTCAATCCTTGAACAGAAGAGAACGCGCGCCCGACATCCAGGGCCCACTCCGCAGGAAAGCGGTGTCGAGCCAATTGCGATGCCAGAAACCGCTCGGCCTCGGCTCGACCCAGGTCTTGCCACAGCCGTATGACTGCACCACCCGTTTGCGGCTGTAAGGCTACCTCCGCAAAGTAGTCCTCCAGGGCTTCTCCCAGTCGCGAGGGCTCGTACACATCCCACGTCAGTCGCCACTGAAAGCCTTCAATCGGTGTGGTACGGGTGTCGGACGCAACCGTCCATCTCCGCAGGCCTTCCGGAGCGCCAATGATGCCGAGGCGACCTAGATCATTCAGCAGTGCGATCGTCAGGTCCACGGAAGGCGCCACCGGGATGCGTTCGGTCTGGGCCGACAGCAGGGCCCACAGCTGCAGGCTGGCGACAGGACCCAGTTCTTCGAGAGAGTGCGGAGGGGACGCCCGCATCAAATGGGCCTGCAGGTTGAGGGGGTACTAAGAATAACTTAGTATGCAAGCCGCGAAAACTTCGCCAATCTGTCGCCCATGGGGGGCACAGTGGCGAAACAGGCAGCACCACCTTCGGTTTTTGCGCGGCGGCTGGCCGAGGCCCGGCAGCGGGCGGGCCTGTCGCAACGCGATCTGGGGTTGCTTGCCGGCATGGAGCCGTCCGTGGCCTCTCCCCGCATCAACCAGTACGAGCATGGCAAGCACGAGCCCCGGGGCGAGACGCTCCAGCGACTGGCCGAGGCCTTGGGCGTGCCGGCCGCGTATCTGCTCACGGACGACGAACTGCTGGCCCGGCTCCTGCTGCAGTGGAAGGACCTCACCGTGCGCCAGAAGAAGCAGGTGCTCAAGGATGTGGAGGCGGCCCTCGCCGCCAAAGGCTGAGCGGCCGGCCAAGGCGCGTGGGTTGCCGCGCCCACCGGCATGTTCGCTCGGCCTGAGTGAGTACTTCTTCGCCCGATACCCGCGATAAGAGCGGTTTATCGGGCGTAGCCGCGCAGCTGCAGTGGTGAAGGCAGTCCCGCCAGGGCCCGGCTCAGGGGCAACGCGGTTGAGCGGCCGACGGCCCGCGCTCGGGATGACCAGTGTTCGGGGGCCGCCCTAGTTTGTCTATCGGAAAACGCCGCGGTGCAGTGTCAGTGAATTCCTACGCTCTCGCACGCGGCTCGCTTGCCTGACAGCGTTAGCGCAAGTGTTAGCGAGCCACCGGTGAGGCGTAACCACGCGGCCGTGCCGCTTTTTCCATTGACTCATGTGGCTTGCGCTTGCTGGGTAGACGGGGGCGATCTACACAAAGTGTTGACATGTCACCGGAGGTGGGGAGAATCGGCCAAGCTCGCCCCGCTCGATTGGCCGGGTGAGTGACTAGTCAGCAAGGAATGCGCAATGGCTCATGGAGGGGCGGCGCTTGCGGTGGTTGAGCCCGCAGCGCCCGAGGATTCGCACGCACCGCCTGCGCCCGATTTGGCGCTGCGCGGCCTTGTGCTGCTGGCCCAGTTCCATGGCGTGGCCGCGGATGCCGGCCAGCTGGCGCATGACTTCGGCCTCACTGGCGAGCGCTTCGACGAGACCGCCTTGCTACGCGCGGCCAAGACCTTGGGGCTGAAAGCGCGGATCAATGCACAACCGCCTGCCCGCATCGCCATGGCCAGCCTGCCGGCGCTGGCGCTGGTACCGGAAGGCGAGGGCGACAGCTTCATCGTCGCCAAGGTCGCCGGCGACCAGATCCTGATCCACGACCTGACCGAGCGCCGCCCGCGAGCGGTCAGCGTGGAAGAGTTCGAGGCGCGTTATGCCGGCCGGCTATTGCAGGTGGCCTCGCGCGCTTCGGTACTGGGCGAACTCGCAAAGTTCGACTTCAGCTGGTTCATCCCGGCGGTGGTGAAGTACCGCAAGCTGCTGCTTGAAGTCTTCATAGTCTCCTTCTTCATCCAGCTCTTCGCGCTAGTCACGCCGCTGTTCTACCAGGTGGTGATGGACAAGGTGCTGGTGCACCAGGCGATGACGACCCTTAATGTCATTGCCATCGGCCTGGTGACCATGGCGGTGTTCGAGGTGGTGATGAGCGGGCTGCGCACCTATGTGTTCAGCCACACCACCAGCAAGATTGATGTCGAACTCGGTGCACGCCTGTTCCGCCATGTGCTGGCACTGCCGTTGGCCTATTTCGAATCCCGGCGCGTTGGCGACACCATTGCCCGCGTTCGGGAGCTGGAGAACATCCGCGGCTTCCTGACGGGGCAGGCCCTGACCTCGGTGCTGGACCTTCTCTTCACTGGCGTCTTCTTGGCGGTGATGTTCTGGTACAGCGGCTGGCTCACCCTGATCGTGGTGCTGTCGTTGCCGGTCTACGTGCTGATTTCGGTGGGCGTCACGCCCGTATTGCGCAAGCGTTTGAACGAGAAGTTTGCGCGGGGCGCCGATAACCAGTCGTTCCTGGTCGAGACGGTCAGCGGCATCGGCACGATCAAGGCCACGGCCGTGGATCCGCGCGTGACCCGTACCTGGGATAACCAGCTGGCCGGCTATGTCAGCGCTGGATTCGGCGTAACCCGCATTGCCACGCTGGGCCAGCAAAGCGTGCAGCTGGTGCAGAAGCTGGTCAGCATCGCCATCCTGTTCTGGGGCGCCAAGCTCGTCATCGAGGGCAAGCTGTCGATCGGTCAGCTCATCGCGTTCAACATGCTCTCCGGCCAAGTGGCCGCGCCCATCATTCGGCTCGCGCAGCTCTGGCAGGACTTCCAGCAGGTCGGCATCTCCGTCGAGCGGTTGGGCGACATCCTCAATACCCGCACCGAGGTCCCGGGCAGCCGCATCGCCCTTCCGCCCATCCAAGGGAGGGTTACCTTCGAGCGCGTGAGCTTTCGCTACCGGCCCGACACCCCCGAGGTGCTGGCGGGAATCGAGTTGGATATCGCGCCCGGCGAGGTGATTGGCATCGTCGGACGCTCGGGCTCCGGCAAGAGCACGCTGACCAAGCTGGTGCAACGGCTGTACACCCCCGAGCGCGGCCGCGTGCTGATTGATGGGCATGATCTGGCCTTGGCCGATCCGGCTTGGCTGCGGCGGCAGCTGGGTGTTGTCTTGCAGGAAAATTTCCTGTTCAACCGGAGCATTCGCGAAAACATCGCGCTTGCCGATCCGGGCATGCCGCTGGAGCGGGTCATTCATGCCGCCCAGCTCGCGGGTGCACATGACTTCATTGTCGAACTGCCGGAGGGGTATGACACTCGAGTGGGGGAGCAGGGGGCGGGTCTGTCGGGCGGTCAGCGCCAGCGGATCGCCATCGCTCGCGCCCTGATCACCGACCCGCGCATCCTGATCTTCGATGAGGCCACCAGCGCCTTGGACTATGAGTCCGAGCATGCCGTCATGGGCAACATGCGGGCCATCTGCAGGAGTCGGACTGTACTGATCATCGCGCACCGCCTGTCCACGGTCCGCCAAGCGAATCGGATCGTGGTGGTCGACAAGGGGCGCATCGTGGAGTGCGGCACACATGCCGAACTCCTAGAGCGGCCCGAGGGCCATTACGCTCACCTCCAACGGTTGCAGCAGGGTCCGGCATGAAGCACGTCCTCCAAGGAGTTCGGGATTTCGTCTCTCGCTACACCGACGTCTTCAAGTCTGCCTGGGCAGTCCGTCACCGTTTGGAGGCTGTCAAACGTACGCCAGACGAACTCGCATTCCTGCCCGCCCATCTCGAGCTGACCGATAGCCCGGTCTCTCCACTGCCGCGCTGGACGATGCGGGTCATTATCTCGTTCTTCTGTTTGGCATTGCTGTGGGCGTGCTTCGGCAAACTTGACATCGTCGCAGTTGCGCCGGGCAAGACCGTGGTCAGCTCGCGCACCAAGGTCCTGCAATCGTCGGAGACGGCAGTGGTGCGGCGCATCCTGGTCGAGGACGGGCAGGTGGTGAAACAGGGCGATCTGCTGATCGAACTGGACGCTACCGCGACCAGCGCCGACTACACTCAGGCGGACGATGCCCTGACCAATGCGAAGCTGGCGCAACTGCGGCTGGCTGCGTTGGCCGAGGCGATAGAGTCCGGGACCGCCCCCG
The DNA here is from genome assembly GCA_946886865.1 of uncultured Lysobacterales bacterium. Next base: position 23,851 of record CAMPJI010000003.1, read on the forward strand.
TGCTGGCCCCGGATGCGGCCTCGCCGAAGGCGCTGTTCGCCTCAGCACAGCGGCTAGCCAGCAGCCAGTTCGATGCCTTCCAGGCCAAGCGCCAGAGTCTGCTCGCCTCCATTGCCCAGCGGCGGGCGGAGCTGGGCACCGTGCAGGCCCTGATCGAGCCACTGGAACAGACTGTCAACATCACACGCACCCGTTCCGAGGATTACGCGGAATTGGTCGAAGGCCAGTACGTGGGCCGGCACGACTACTTGCGGATCGAGGAGGAACGCATCGCCGCCGAGCGCGACCTGGCGGCGCAGCGCAACCGACTGCACGAGGTGCGCTCCGCCTTGGACGGTGCCCGGGAGGAGCTGCGCGTTCTCGTTTCCGATACGCGCCAGCAGACCCTCGACGGGTTGCGACAGGCACGCGAGCAGGTCCAGCAGTTCACTCCGGAGGTTGCCAGAACCGGGCAAAGAGACAGGTTGATGGGGCTGCGTGCCCCGGTCGATGGCACGGTGCAGCAACTGGCCGTGCATACGGTCGGAGGCGTAGTCACGCCTGCGCAGGCGCTATTGGCCGTCGTGCCCAGCGACGAGTCGCTGGAAATCGAAGCCACGGTATTGAACAAGGACATCGGCTTCGTCCGGCCCGGGCAGCCGGTCACGGTCAAAGTCGAGAGCTTCCCCTACACCCGCTACGGCTACCTGACGGGCACGGTCACGAGCGTGTCGCACGATGCGGCGCAGGACGAGAACTTGGGAATGGTGTTTCCCGCAAGAATCAAGCTGCGGGGTGCGACGCTCAGCATCGATGGTGTCGAAGTGCAACTGACATCAGGGATGAACTTGAGTGCGGAGGTCAAGACTGGGAAGCGTCGGGTGATCAGCTATCTGCTCAGTCCGCTGCAACGGGGTGGCGAAGCACTGAGGGAACGATGAAAGACGTTCCCGCGATACGCCCCACCGAAACCGCCGGGGCGGACTCGAACAAAGACGCAGCATAGAAGCCCAGGCCAACCCCTTCGACTTATTGGAATTGCAGGAGTCGCATGAAGAGCAATCTTGTAGCGAATAACACATTCTGGCACTGGTGGACATTGATCATACTTCTCATTTTTATCGGCTCTATTTTCACATACGGCCGTGTTAATGAGTCTGGGTACTGTTTAGGAGAGCTGCGACGACTAAGCGATGACGAACTAATAAATGCGGCCGTGGATTACGTCATCCGACGTACCGCACCCAGCGGTGGAGCGATCGCCATTGAGAACGGAAAGGCTCGTGAGATTCAAGATCTTAGAGCGAATAACAGAAAGTATACGAGTGCAGCAGAGTTCAGGTCGGCAAACCCGAGCTGTTGCCGCATTCTTGACGATGCAGAATATCCAGGATATCTCATCCCGCGAGCCTCTCGTGCGAGGGGTGAATTCGCTGCGATGGTAAGAGTGGAATTCATACACGGTAAGTACGAAAGCGACTTTACGGTGAAGCAGCAACTGCAGTCACATCACATAGCAGTGACGAATTGCGGAACGGTTTTAGAAAACTCATGACAAAGGAATGACAAATGAATTCTATTCTCAATGAAGTGCTGACTACTTATCTGTATGGAACAGCTCAGAAGCCCGATACGGCCGAGCTGGCGACGGGAAGTTACATAAGAGATCCCGGTGCGTCGACCAGCATGGCTATCGATCTCGCGGACTACATGAGCACAGGGCCTGGACGGTTTGCCGGCGCTCACATGTTTGATGTCGTTAGACTGTTCTTCGAACTTGACTTTGATGCACTCGGGCTCGCGCCCGGCAATTACACGGAACAAGAGCTTTCCGACTTTCTGCGCAGTAAAGGCTATTCGGTAAATGCGCTGGTTGGAATTGACCAAGCACAGTACGAAGATGAAATCGATGATTACATGGAGCGAGCATTCGTATGGAACACCACTGCGTTTGAACTGAAAGATCCCGACGCCAGTGGGAATGGCGGCGCTAGATTTGAAATCTCGTCCTCTGGGGTCAAGAGCGTATCGGGCATAGAGATAATACCCTTCACCAACCTCAATGAGCGAGAGAACTTCGATTACATTGGAGGCAGCCGCAAGGCCGATATAACTAACGCCGCAAGTGCATTTATCACAGATCCATCGTCTATAGGACGAACCGTATACTTCGAGTTTATAGGCACCAGCCCAGTGACCAGCATGAATCAGGTCGAGTACGATATCGAATCGTACAATTGGCCCGTCGCCATGAGCGACGTTGCTGCAGCTGCCAAGATTGGTGCTAACGCTTCCGCATTCTTTGGCAGTCTTTTTGATGATGGGACGATTCGGCATTTGGACGATCAGGGCCGGCCGATGGTGTATGGCACAAACGGCGGGGACTCTTATGGCTCATTGGTGGACTGGTTTAAGCTTGAGAGCCACCCGCTTCTGAGTGCGTATACGGGGAATGGAATCACCTTTATTGCTGGCGGCGGGTCGGACAATATTCGAGGCACGGACTCGGGCGACGCCATTTATGGCGGCTCGGGTAACGATGAATTGGACGGCGAGGGTGGGGCCGACCAGCTGTATGGGGGAACTGAAGATGACGTATATATAGTTGACGACGCCGGAGACGTCGTCACCGAGTACGTGGGCGAAGGGGAAGATTTGGTCAAGTCCTCGGTTGAGTACACCCTTTTGGAGAATGTCGAGAACCTTGAACTGAGCGGCTCAGACGACATCAACGGCACAGGCAATGAGCTAGACAACGAAATCAGGGGGAACTCCGGAAACAACCACTCTCTTGCCGGCATGGGCGGTGACGACACCATTCACGGCGGGGGCGGGGATGACACGCTCACGGGTGGCGCGGACAACGATAAGCTTTTCGGTGATGGGGGCGCAGATACATTGCTGGGTGATGACGGACGCGATTATCTGGCTGGCGGCGAGAACGCAGATATTCTGCTCGGTGGATCGGGACACGATACTTACAGCTCGGATGCCCAGGACACTATTATCGATAGTGACGGCACCGGCCAAGTTTTTCTAGATGGTCAGTTGATGACTGGAGGAAAACGAAAGGAAGGTGATCCAGAGAACGAGTACCGCAATGGCAATACGCTATACGTGCTGAATGGAACCAGCCTACTGATCAACGGGGGGCTGCAGATCCATGAGTTTAGCAACGGCGACCTTGGTATCTCACTGGAGACCGAGCCTGATGACGAGGAGCCGCCGGAAATGGACGAGGCTGAGCGTCGTGCGTCGCCGATCGTGATCGATCTTGACGGTGACGGCGTGGAGAGTAGCGGATACAGTCGTGATCGGTATTTTGATCACGATGCCAACGGCATGCTGGAGTCAACGGCGTGGGCGGGTGCTGACGATGGGTTGTTGGTACGCGACCTCGATGGTGATGGCAAGATCCATACGGGACGTGAATTGTTCGGCAGCAACACTCGATTGGCATCGGGTGAATTGGCAGACAACGGTTTTGCAGCACTTAGCGACCTTGATGGCAACCAAGACGGTATTGTTGACTCTCAGGATTCGGCTTTTGCAGAGCTGAAGATATGGCGCGATTCCAATCAGAATGGCTTGACCGAAGCGGGTGAGCTACTCACCCTGAGCCAGGCAGGCGTCGTTGCCATAAGGACAGGCTATGACGAGTCGGCGTTCGTCGACGCAAACGGGCAGGCCCATAAGCAGATTGGCACTGCTATACGTGCGAACGGTACCGATGCTGCAGTCTCAGATATTTGGTTCACAACCGATGCTTCGCGCCGCATCAATGATGTTTCGACCTCGCCACTGGCGATCTATGAGCTGGCGGATCTTCCGAATGCGAAGGCCTTTGGCAATCTAATGGATCTCCACCAGGCAATGGTGCGTGATCCTGAGTTGAAGGCTCTCGTGGAAGAGCACGTAGCACAGGGCGGGACTGGTGGCGGTCCCACAATCGACACGCTCATTTTTCGTTGGGCAGGCGTGGAGCACATTGCACCGGACAGTCGCGGCAGCAATGTCGATGCGCGAGAACTGGCCGTGGTGGAGATGCTGTCGGCGCGTCCGTACACCAACGATTACACCCCGAACGATCCCAACCCCAGGCCGGAGGCGGGAAACCTTCTGACCTCGGAGTTCAACGAGTTCCGCCAGTACGTCGCGGCTCAGCTGGAAGCGCAGACGCGCTACGCCGATACGGGAATCTTCCTCGGCGGGTTCGCCTCGGGCTACTCGCGCGCCATGCTCGATCTGGATGCCTTCAAGGCCTACATGATCAGCGCCCAAGACACAGGTGATACGGGCGCGATCCTCGACTTGGTTGCACTTTCTACTGCCTTGTCTGCGTATTCGCCTGCACTGCGCACGCAACTTGATGCAGCCTATCAGGAGCTGATCGGCGCGCGGCCGGCAATTGAGCCCTGGGTGCGTGGTCTGAGCCCTTTAAATGGCACGGACGAAGCCGATACGTTGTTTGGAACTGGAGGTAAAGAGGCCATAAGCGGCGGCAAGGGCGACGACGTCCTCTACGGCCAGTCTGGGAACGACATGTACATTTACCGTCCGGGTGACGGCAATGATCGCATCTTCGACAGCAAGGGTGCTGACCAGATCTACTTCATGGGCGGCATTCTGCCGGGCGACATCTCCCTTACCCGTGACGTCTCAGGGATCATCGTCCACGTCGCCAGCGGCGGCACCTATGGGCAACTTCGCATCAACAATGTCTATGAAGGTACCGAGGGGGCGCTTCGGGAGGGTGTGATCGAACAGTTCCGGTTTGAGGACGGAACCACTTGGGATCTCGCGCAGATCCTCGCAGCCGTGGTCCAGCAGGCGACCGAGGGTGACGACGGACTGTACGGGTCGGCAGTTGACGAAACGCTGGATGGGCTGGCCGGTAATGACGACATTGCCGGTTACGGTGGCAATGACACTCTGACAGGTGGGCTCGGCGACGACTCGCTGAGCGGAGGAAGTGGCAACGACGTTCTCAACGGCGGAGCCGGCAACGACAGTCTAAACGGCGGCTCGGGCAACGACCTCTATGTATTCGAGCTGGGCGGTGGCCGAGATGTGATCAGCAACGTCGATTACAACGCCACACGCCTTGACGCCCTGACGTTCGGAGCCGGCATCGATCCCGCCGATGTGACCGCGCGGCGGACTGGGAACAACCTAGTGCTGTCGATCTCCGGTACGGACGACCAGGTGACCGTAACGGGCTACTTCAGCGGCGGCGTTGGCGCAGGTCATGGCCGTCTCGACGAGGTGCGGTTTACTGACGGCGCCTCCTCAGTCTGGGACACGGCGGCGATCGAAGCGATGGTGCTCGCGGGCACACCGGGTGACGACGTTATTCAAGGCTACGGTAGCGCTGACTCGCTCGCGGGCGGCGCCGGCACTGACAGCCTGTATGGCTATGACGGCGACGACACACTGAATGGTGGTGCCGGCAACGACCTGCTCTCCGGTGGTGCGGGCAGCGACATCTACGTGTTCGAGCTGGGCGGCGGTCAAGACAGCATCAACAACTACGACCCCGGCGTCGGCCGTGTGGACGCCTTGGTGTTCGGGCCCGGCGTCGATCCATCTGCCGTCAGCGCTCGCCGTGTGGGCAACAGCCTGGTGTTGTCGGTAGCCAATACCGACGATCGCGTCACTGTTACCAACTATTTTGTCGGTGACGCTGCCGGCGGCCACCATCTGGATGAAATCCGGTTCGCCGACGCCGCGGCTGTCTGGGATGTCGAGGCCGTCAAGGCACTGGTGCTTGCACCCACGGCCGGTGCTGACGACCTAAAGGGCTATGCCGGTGATGATCTCCTGGTCGGTGAGGATGGCAACGACACGTTAGCTGGACACGCGGGGGCGGATACCCTGCGCGGCGATGCGGGCAACGACGCTTTGTCCGGTGGCGATGGGAACGACGTGTTGTCCGGAGGGGCCGGCGACGACACGCTGGCCGGTGGCAGTGGCTCGGATACCTACCTGTTCAATCTGGGTGACGGGAACGACACGATCAACGACCACGACGACAGCGTCGGGCGGCTGGATGTGCTCCAGTTTGGGCCTGGAATAGAAGCCTCAGCTGTAAGCGCGAGGCGCGAGAGTAATGATCTCGTGCTGCGCATCAGCAACACGGGGGACAGCGTCACGATCAGAAACTATTTCCTCCAGGACGGCGTAAACGCCTATCGCGTCGATGAGATCCGCTTCGCGGATTCGGAGTCCGTCGTGTGGGATCTCGCTACGGTAAAAGCGTTGGTGCAAGCCCCTACTGCCGGCGACGACGTGCTGAAGGGCTACGAGAGCGGGGACACACTCGCAGGCGGCGATGGCAAAGACACCCTTTACGGTCACGGCGGGAACGATGCGCTAAGCGGGCAGGCAGGCGACGACAGGGTGTATGGCGGCGACGGCGACGACGTACTCAGCGGTGGCACCGGCGCGGATACCTTGGAGGGCGGAGCGGGAGACGACGCACTGGATGGCGGCGACGGCGTCGATGTGTTGCACGGCGACGCAGGTGCCGACCACCTGACCGGCGGGCTGGGGGATGACCAACTGGAGGGCGGCGCGGGCAACGATGCGTACCATTTCAGTGCGGGCGACGGCAGGGACAGCATCCGCGACAACGAGGGGCACAACACGATCTACCTGTCAGGCCTACCTCTGGATGAGCTTTATTTCCGACGCGAAGGGGATGCTCTGGCGGTGTACTTCGCCAATTCGCCTGACGACCGCATTCGCCTTGAAGACTTCTTCGACCCGGTCACGCAACTGGCCAAGTACGGCCTGACGATGGACTTGGGTGGCGGCCAGCAGAGGTGGCTAGATCCGGAGGCGCTCGATCTCGCCAGCCTAGCGGGAACGGCACTGAACGACGTCATCCGGGGCAACACGTTGGACAATGCCATTTCCGGTCTGGCAGGCAGCGACACAATCAATGCCGGTGCGGGTGACGACGTGCTCGATGGCGGCGCGGACGATGACCTGTTGTTCGGAGAAGCGGGTAACGATCGCCTTGTCGGTGGGTCGGGCGATGACCTGCTCGATGGCGGCACCGGCGCAGACCAGATGGCCGGCGGCGACGGAGATGACATGTACGTGGTCGACGATGCCGGTGATGCCGTCAGTGAACTGGACGGCTCTGGCTCAGACACCGTTCGCAGCAGCGTGAGCTTCGCATTGCCAGAGGACGTGGAAACACTGGAACTGGTGGGCGTCGCGGATGTCGACGCCACGGGCACCGATGCCGCCAACGTGCTGATCGGCAACGCCGGCAACAACCAGCTGACCGGCATGGCTGGCGATGACGTCCTGCAAGGCGGTGCCGGCAATGATGTGCTGGCCGGGGGGGAAGGAAGTGATGTGCTGGACGGCGGCGCCGGGGCTGACCAGATGATCGGCGGCAGCGGGGACGACCTGTACTACGTCGGAGAGAGCGATGACGTGATCGTCGAACAGGCCGGTGAGGGCCTGGATGTCGTGTACTCAACCGCAAACGCCTACGTCTTGTCCTCAGGGCTCGAGCAAATCCGGCTCGTGGAGGGCAGTGGGGCGATGGACGCCACCGGGTCGGACGACGGCAACGTGCTGACTGGCAACTCGAACGACAACGTGCTCGATGGCGCCGGTGGTGCCGATACGCTGGTTGGTGGCGCGGGTGATGACACCTACGTGGTGGACAGCCAGGCCGATCTGGTCGTGGAACTGGCGGACGAGGGCAGCGACACGGTGCGATCGAGCGTGGACTACGTGCTGGCTTCGACGCTCGAAAATCTGGAGCTGACCGGCGCCGCCGACCTCGACGGTACCGGCAACGACGCGAACAACCGTCTCGTCGGCAATTCCGGGGATAACCGACTGGATGGCGGGCTGGGCGCCGACAGCATGTATGGCGGTGCCGGCAACGACACCTTCATCAATGATTCCAGCAGCGACCGCATCTACGAGAGCCAGGGCGATGGTGTCGACACGGTCGAGCGCCACTACGAAACCAACCTAGTCCTCTCCGACAACGTCGAGAACCTGATCCTTGCCGACGGGATCGCCACCGGCAACGGCAACGAACTGAACAACGTGGTCACGGGCAATGCCGGCGCCAACACGTTGGGTGGCTGGGAGGGCGACGACCAGCTCCACGGCCTGGGGGGCGACGATGCCCTGTTCGGCGGCACGGGCAGTGATCTGTTGCTGGGCGGGAACGGCCACGATTACCTGGACGGTGGCGAAGGCATCGACCGCCTTGAGGGCGGAAGCGGAGACGATACCTACGTCGTCGATGAGAGCTCCGACGTGGTCGTCGAAGCGGGCAGCGCAGGCAATGACAAGGTCCAGTCCACCGCAACCTATACGTTGACCGACCACATTGAAACGCTGTTCCTGCAGGGCGCCGCTGCGATCGACGGCACCGGCAACGCGCAGGACAACTACATCGCGGGCAACGCCGCCACGAATGTGATCGACGGCGCCGGCGGCCACGACACGCTGGTCGGCGGTGGGGGCGATGACACCCTCATCGGCGGGTCCGGGGACGACAAGTACGTCGTGAGCGACGGCACCGGGGCGGATGTCATCGACAACACCGGCGGCGGTTTCGATGGGGTGTTTTTCACCACCGGCATCACGCGCGAGCGGCTGTCCTTCAGCCGCGACGGCGACGACCTGCTGATCAGCGTGGACGACGCCACGGTGCCCGCGGTCCGGGTGCAGAACCACTTCCTCGGCGGCGACGCGGCGATCGATTACGTGCAGCCCGACGGTGGCTATTACCTCACCACCACCGAGATCAACCAGCTGGTCGCCGCGGGCAGCGGCGGGAACGAGTACGAGCAGGTGATAGAAGGCACCGGCGCCGGCGAGCAGCTCGTCGGTGGCAGCGGTGCCGACCTGATCCAGGGCCTGGGCGGCGCCGACCAGCTGTTCGGCATGGGCGGTCATGACACGCTCGAAGGCGGCGAGGGCGCCGACTACCTGGCCGGCGGCAACGGCAGTGGCTCGGGGTCCGGCAATGACCGGCTCGAGGGCGGGGCCGGCCATGACACCCTGTCCGGTGAGGACGGCAGCAACGTGCTGATCGGCGGCCTGGGCGACGACAGCTACGTCTACGGCGGCGGCCAGGACACCATCGATACCAGCGATGGCGGCTACGACGGCCTGTTCTTCAACGGCGGCATCGACGCCTCGCGCTTGGCCTTCAGTCGCGACGGCGACGACCTGGTGGTGACCGTGGACGCCGATCCGAGCACGAGCGTGCGCGTCACCGGCCACTTCCTGGGCGGCGAGTCCGCGATCGACTTCGTGCAGCCCGACGGAGGCAGCCTGCTCGACACCGCGGCGATCAACGCCCTGGCCGACGGCGGCGGCGGCGACGATCCGGACGATGGCGTGCCCGGCGACGACAGCGACTATTCGAACGTCGTGGACGGCACCGCGGCCGGCGAGCAGCTGCTGGGCAGCAACGGGCGTGACCTGCTGCGGGGCCTGGGCGGGGACGACACGCTGTTCGGGTTCGGCGGGGACGACAAGTTCGAAGGCGGCGATGGGGCGGACTACCTGTCCGGCGGCAACGGCTCCTTCAGCGGCTCGGGCCACGACATCCTGCTGGGCGGCGCCGGCGACGACACGCTGGTGGGCGAGGACGGGGATGACTATCTGGTCGGCGGCAGCGGCAACGATGCGTACTACTACGCGGCCGGCTCGGGCCGCGACACCATCGACAACCGCGGCGGCGGCAGCGATTACATCTACTTCGCGTCGATCGCCCGCGAGCGCCTGAGCTTCCACCGCGACGGCGACGACCTGCTGGTCCGGGTCGACGGCGATGACGCCGAGCAGGTGCGGGTGCTCGACCACTTCCTGGGCGGCGAGCATGCGATCGCGTTCGTGCAGCCGGGCGACGGCGGCTACGGCATCCCGGCCTCGCAGTTCGAGGGCCTGCTGGCGCCGATGGCGGCCAGCAGCGCGCCGGCGATGATGATGGCGACGGGGGGCGACCTCCCGGCGTCGGTGACCGGCGGGACAACGTCCATGGCGACCGGCGGCCACACCCCGGCGTCCGTGGTGACAGACGGGTCGACCCGGGCGATGGCCACCGGCGGCAACCAGCCGGCGTCGGTCGCCGGCCCGACCGGGGAGCTGGACTACCTCTACGACCTGCTGCGCGGCGGCACCCCGGTGGACGCCCTGCGCGACACCACCAACTGGTGGCGCGACCGCCACGTCGAGGGGCTGTTCGCCGCGCCCGACGGCGCGACCCCGACCGCTCCCATCACGCTGGACGACGCCGGGCCGGACGCGCCCACGCCGGTGACGCTCGTGGAGCCGCCCACGCTGAACCTGCCGGACCGTGAGATGACGGCGCCGACGCTGCCGGCGTCCCGCGCGGGGGCCGCGCCGGGTCAGGCGTCGCCGGAGCTGGACCTGCTGATCAACGCGATGTGCGGCTACCCGCCGGCGGTGACCACGCACGAAGGCGGCGACTGGGGCGAGGGCCTGATGGGCCGGTACGGCGCGTGGGCGGCGTCGCACCGTCCGCACCTGCGCGGGCGCGAGGTGTACGCCACCGTCGAGCCCTAACGGCCGGTGCCCCGGGTCGGCCGCGTACCGGCCCGGGGACTGGGTATAGAAGGCAGCGACCGGCCCACGGGGGCCGGCCGCACCGGCGGTAAGCGGGGCTTATCGCGGGTAGCACGGCAACGGGGCAGGGCACCGCAATCGGAGGCACTTCAATGGCACGTGGCATCACCCAGGACCAGGTCAACGCGGCGGCCGACGCGCTGCTGGCGGCCGGCGAGCGGCCTACGGTCGAGCGCGTGCGCGCGCACCTGGGCACCGGCTCGCCCAACACGGTCACGCGCCTGCTGGACGGCTGGTGGCAGGCCTTGGGTGGGCGGCTGGAGGCGCAGGCCCAACAACTGGCGCTGCCCGACGCGCCCGAGGCGGTGCAGGCGCTGGCCGCGCAGCTGTGGAGCGCGGCGCTGGAGGCGGGCCGCGCGCACGCCGACGCGGCGCTGGCGCAGGACCGGGCGGCGGCGATTGCTGCGGTGCGTGAGGCGGCGGCGGACTGCGACGCGGCCACGGCCGCCGCGGATGCGTCCCAAGCCGAGGCCGAGGCCGCCCGCACCGAGCGCGACCAGGCGCAGACCCGCGTGGCCGACCTGCAGCGCCTGGCGGACCTGCAGGCCGGCCAACTCAACGACGCCCACGCCCTTGCCGAGCGCACCCAGCAGGCGCTGGCGACCGCGCAGGCCGACATCGCCGCGCTGCGCACGCAGCTCGACGCCGTCCGGCAGGACGCGGCCGCGACCCAGACCGCACACACCGCGCACCTGCGCCAGCTCGAGGACCGCGCCCATGCCGAGATTGACGCGGCAAGGCAACAAGTGCGCGAGCTCCGGTCCGAGTCGGCGCGGGCGCAGACTCAAGCCCGCCAGACGGAGGACGGCCTGCGTCAGGCCCTGGAGACGGCGCGCACGGACCTTGCGGCCGCCGAGCGCGAGGCGGCCACGCAGCGCGCCCGCGCCGAGGCGCTGGCGCAGCAGGTCGAGACGCTGGGGGATCTCCCCGCCGTGCTGCGCGCGTCCCTCGCCGAGAGCCCGAAGGCCCGCGGCAAGCGGCCAACCGCACCGCGTGCCGCCAAGGCGCCGGCTCGCGGTAAGCCCGATGCAGTGCGCGCCGCGCGCAGCCCCAAGAGGACGCCGTGACCCTCACGGAAGGCCGCCATCGGAGCGAGTGCGAGGGCTGATGCGCGGGCGGCACCGCCGGCGTAAGCTGGGGCCTCCGTCAGCAGCGGGGCGGCCACGCCGCACACCATGACGACCCACCACGACACGCCCGCGCCGGACGCGCGCACCCGACTCGAGGGAACTCGGGACACATACCGGGCGCGCATGGAGGCACGGGACGAAGAGGCGATGCGCGTGGCCATCGCGTGGGCCAGCCAAGGCACCACCCGTCTCAATGGCCGCTTGCGCGTGGGGGACGAGTTGCAAGAACGCCCGCGGCCGGACGGTCTGCCGCTGGCGGCCCGCCTGCGCGCCGCCGGAGAAGCGTGGTATTCACCGGCGCTCGTCGGGGTGTTCCTGCGGCTGCGGCCCGAGCCGCTGGCGCAGCGGGCAGGGGTCACCGTACGCGAACTGGATGCGTGGCCGCCCGGACCGGAGCTGCAGGCGTATCTGGCGGCCGTAGTCGAAGTCCTCGACCAAGCGATCGACGTACACGGCGGCGACGAGCGCCGCGCGGCCTCGTGGTACTTGGACTGCGCCGTGCCCGAGTTCGACGGCCGTACCGCTGAGGCAATGGTGCGCGACGGCGGGCAGGGTGCGGTGGTCGAGTACTTGGATGAACGCCGGGACGCGTGACTGGATGGCTGGACCCCGCTCAAGCGCAACGTTGAAGGTCGTCCCCGATCAGCATCTCGTGGACGCGGTAGCGAATCTCTTCGTGCACCCCGCCTTTGCACGCGTGTGTATTTCACGCTACGTGGCATGCCCGGACGATGAGCGGGCCCTGGCCCTGTACGGTGCGGTCGAGCAGCGAGCGCGCGCCACCGGCGTCGTGACCGAGCTGGTCGACCTTAGACCCGCGCCGGCGGAGCGTCTCAATGCGGTGACCGAGCGCATCTGCGAACGCCGTTGGGTGCGTGATGGAAAGCCGCCGACGTACGAACGCGTCTTCGTGCTGGACGGTTTCGATCTGTTCAACGAAGACGACAAAGCGACGTACCCCTTCAGGACTGAGATGCAGTGGGACGAGCACCACGGCTGGCTTTTCATGGGGCGGAACCTGCCGGCACTCCGGAACCTCTTCAACAACTATCGGTTGCCGCTGTACGGGGCCGCGACCAACATCACCCCGCAGGAGTGGCGCCCCTATTGCCAAGACCACGCCCCTGCCGATTGACTCGGATGCCTCCGCCGCACGTCGGGCAGAGCTGTCCCGCGATTGGCTGGGTGAAGAAGCCGTGGCAGTGGCGCTAGGGTCCACGGCGCTCAACGCCGGCCATCTGGCCAACCGCTACCGCGGGGAGGGCCAGTTACTCGGTGTGTGGATCCAGCCGGAGCAGGCCTACAGGTTCCCGCCTTGGCAGTTCGCCGGAGGGCAGCTGAAGCCGCAGGTGCGACACCTGCTGACGCTCTTGCGCAACGAAGTATCTGGCGTCGCCAACCCGGGGGACACTGCAGGCTGGCTAGAGATCGAGTGGCTGTACGCCCCCCACGTGCTCTTGGACGGAAGGACGCCGGCATCGCTGATGGACAGCGACCCCGATCGGGTGGTCAGGGCCGCCCGGGTCGAGTTCATGGATGAGACCCTTGCCGGCGGGTAGGGCCGTAGATTGGATCGCCGCTTGGCCAAGGTGCATGTCGACGGTCTTGGCTCGGCGACGCAACCAGCAAGGTGGAGCGACGCGATGAACGACACATGGGCTTGGATAATTGTTGGCTTCGCCGGGCAGGCACTGTTCTCCGCGCGATTCATCCTCCAATGGCTGGCGTCTGAGCGGGCGCGCCGATCCGTGATTCCCAAGGCCTTCTGGTATTTCAGCTTGGGTGGCAGCACAGTGCTGCTGGCCTATGCCATTCACCGGCAGGATCCGGTATTCATCGTCGGCCAGGCGGCCGGCCTCTTCATCTACCTGCGCAACTTGTTCCTCATCGCGATCGAAGAGCGTTCTGGTCGGCGAGCTGGCCCTCTTTGAAGGCAGAATTTGGCGCGGTCAACACCGCGGTGGGCGAGTACCTAAGCTCTCGTCAGATCGGTTAAGTGGGCAACGGCGGTATGAGTGCACACGCAAGCCTACGGAAATCGGAAAAGTGCACATGCATCTTTGCGGTAGGAATTTCGGTGTACACGCGTCAGTGCGTGGGATGTACACCGAAAGTGCAGACTCGGGGCGACGAAGACTGCGGCGCCCACAGGGCTCTTCATCTACCTGCGGAACCTCTCGCTGATTGCACGGGAAACCACGTATGCAGCTGGTCAGGTGGCATCTGGGGAAGAGGATCATTAGTACCAGCGAGAGCATCTAATACTTCGCATAATGCATATTATGTAAATTGGAGGGGTTGAACGCCGGGCGGACTGACGCCACCCTAGCGACCCTGCCCATGGTCCTCCCATGCACCCCTTGCTCGCTTTCGCTGGTCGCACCCTGCTGATCCTTGCGCTGGTTCTCACCGGCCCCGGATTTTCGGCGCGTGCGATGGCGGCAATGCATGGCGGGCACGACGTGGTCACGCAAGAGGACGCGGCGAAAACCGCCGCGTTGGCTGAGGCTGTGCAGTTGGCTGAGGCTGTGCAGTTGGCTGAGGCTGTGCAGCATGCGGCCCCAAAAGCTGCGTGCCACGAGGTCGCGATGCCACCGAACGTGGCGACCGGGCTGGTCTCATCCCACCAACGTGCCGCGATGGTCAGCGATCAGGACCGGCCCGTTGCTGCGATGAGCATCCCTTCAAGTGGATCGGACTGCTGCAGCTACGCCATGGGCTGCGAGTGCGATTGCGCGCCGCTCCTGACGCCGGGCGCAGTCGCCGGAGCCGCCGTGATGCCTGCTCAGTTCGATGACGCCCTCGACGGCAAGGCCGCCGCGTGGCGCATCGGCTCGCCGCGTGCACGGTTGAACCGGCCACCCATCGCCTGACTCCTCGGCGACACAGCACGCGCCCGGCGTCCGGTAGAGGCCGCAGGCGGTCCAACCCAGCAGACTTCTGATGCGCGCGTCCCGGTGCCAACTCCCCGGGCGTCCACGTTGGTCTGCGCCCGTATTGAGGTAACCGCATGAAATCCCACCCTCCGCATCCGCTCGACATCGGGCGACGCCGGTTCGTGACCGGCCTAGCTGCGGGCGGCGTCGCGGCCGGGCTCGGCCTCTGGCGCGGACCGGCCTGGGCCGCCGCCGGCCACGCCGCGGGCGGCGTACCCGTCCTCACCGGCACTGATTTCGACCTGTCGATCGGCACCTCGCCCGTCAATTTCACCGGCCGCACGCGCCCGGCGATGACGGTCAACGGTTCGCTGCCCGCGCCGACCCTGCGCTGGCGCGAGGGCGACACGGTGACACTGCGCGTCGCCAACCGCCTGACGGATGCGATGACGTCCATCCACTGGCACGGCATCCTGCTGCCGGCCAACATGGACGGCGTGCCGGGCATGAGTTTCGACGGCATCCAACCCGGCGAGGCCTACCAGTACCGCTTCCAGCTCAAGCAGTCGGGCACCTACTGGTACCACAGCCACTCGTTGTTCCAGGAGCAGGCCGGGCTGTACGGCGCGATCGTGATCGACCCGCTCGAGCCCCTGCCCTATGCCTTCGACCGCGAGCACGTCGTGTTGCTGTCGGACTGGACGGACCTGGACCCCGGCGCCCTCTTCCGCCGGCTCAAGAAGTTCTCCGAGTACGACAACTACTACAAGCCGACGGTGGGCGACTTCATCCGCGACGTGCGGCGCATAGGCCTGGCCGAGACGATCGAAGACCGGAAGATGTGGGGCGAAATGCGCATGACGCCCACGGACATTTCCGACGTCAACGCGCACACGTACACGTACCTGATGAACGGCGCAGCGCCCGGCGGAAACTGGACGGGCCTGTTCCGCAGCGGCGAGAAGGTCCTGCTGCGATTCATCAACGGCTCGGCGATGACGTACTTCGACGTGCGTATTCCGGGCCTGAAGATGACGGTGGTCGCCGCCGACGGCCAGCCGATCCATCCGGTGTCGGTGGACGAGTTCCGCATCGCGGTCGCAGAAACCTTCGACGTACTCGTCGAGCCCAGCGGCCAGGATGCCTTCACGATCTTCGCCCAGGACATGGGCCGCACCGGTTACGCGCGCGGCACGCTGGCGGTTCGGCACGGCCTTGAAGCCTCCATCCCGCCCCGCGATCCACGACCGCTGCTGACCATGGCCGACATGGGGCACGGCCGGCACGACACGTCGGCCATGAAGGGCATGGAGGGCGGCTGCGGCGCATCCATGGGCCACGGTGGACACGACATGCCGGGTGGCGCCGCGATGCAGGCACATCCTGCAAGCGAGGACGGCAACCCGCTGGTCGACATGCAGACGATGACACCGGCGCCGAAGCTCGACGACCCGGGCATCGGCCTGCGCGACAACGGCCGCAAGGTGTTGACCTATGGCGACCTGCGCAGCCTGTTCCGTGACCCCGATGGACGTGAGCCCGGGCGCGAGGTCGAACTGCACCTGACCGGCCACATGGAGAAGTTCGCCTGGTCGTTCAATGGCCGGAAATTCATGGATGCCGAACCGCTTCGGCTCAACTACGGCGAGCGTATGCGCATCGTGCTGGTCAACGACACCATGATGACCCACCCCATCCACTTGCATGGCGTCTGGAGCGACGTGGAGGACGAAACCGGCGAGTTCATGGTGCGCAAGCACACCGTCGACATGCCGCCCGGCACCAAGCGCAGCTACCGCGTGCGCGCCGACGCACTGGGCCGCTGGGCCTACCACTGCCACCTGCTGTACCACATGGAAGCCGGGATGATGCGGGAAGTGAGGATCGAGGAATGAGCACGTCGCGCACGTGGAGACATCGAGCCTTGGCGCTGTCGCTCGCGGTGTCTGCAGTCCCCGCTGTGCTGGCGCAGGATCATTCACAGCACGGCATGAAGGAGGAAGCGCCGTCCAAGCGGCCGGCGAGCGAGTCGAGCGACCAGGGGCACGACAGCCACTCGGGTGCCGACCACTCGCAGATGGATCACTCGCAGATGGATCACTCGCAGATGGATCACTCGCAGATGGATCACTCCGGGATGAACCACTCGGGCATGGAGCACGGACCCTCCCCTACCCCGTCGCAGCCGATTGAACCGATCCCGACCGTTACCGACACCGACCGCGCCGCTGCCTTCCCGAAACTCACGCATCACATGGAGCACCCTTCAGAGTTCACTACCTATGTACTGTTCAACCGCCTGGAAGCCACCGATGGCGATCACGGCAGCGGGCAGGCATGGGAGGCGCAGGCATGGTTCGGTGGCGACATCAACCGGCTGTGGCTGCGCAGCGAGGGCGAGCGTGCCGGTGGTGAAGTCGATTCGGCCGATGTGGAAATCCTGTACGGCCGCAGCGTGACCCCCTGGTGGGACGTGGTGGCCGGCGTGCGGCACGACTTCAAGCCAGGGCCTTCACGGACCTGGGCGGCATTGGGTGTGCAGGGACTGGCGCCGTACATGTTCGAAGTCTCGGCCACAGGCTACGTCGGCGAGTCCGGCCACACTGCGGCCACCATCGAAGTCGAGTACGACGTGCTCTTTACCAACCGGCTGATCCTGCAGCCGATGGTCGAACTGGAGTTTCACGGCAAGGATGACCCGGCGCGCGGCATCGGGCCGGGCCTGTCCAAGGGCGAAGCGGGCCTGCGGCTGCGCTACGAAATCAAGCGGGAGTTCGCGCCCTATATCGGTCTCGTACGCGAACGGTCATTCGGTCGCACCGCCGACTACCATCGCGCCGACGGTGAGTCCGTCGATGACACGAAGGTGGTCGCGGGTGTCCGCATCTGGTTCTGACCTGGAAAAGACGCATATGGAAAACGCACTGATGAAGAACGAACTTCGCGCCGCCGTCGCACTCGTGCTGGCGAGCGCTGCCATGGTCGCCTGCGCCCGCCAGCCAGAGGCATCCGTCGGCGCCCTGGCCAACGCCACGTCAAGCCAGCTGGCGGCCGCCAGCCGCGACGCGCCGGAAGCGACCCGGGTGCACGTCCACAAGAGTGCAAGGTGCGGCTGCTGCAACGTATGGATCGAGCACATGCGCGACGCCGGTTTCACGGTGACGGCGACCGACGTCGACAACGTCAACGCCATCAAGGAGCGCGTGGGCGTGCCACTCGGCAAGGGCTCGTGCCACACCGCGGAAGTCGGCGGCTATTTCATCGAAGGTCACGTGCCGGCCGGGGACGTGAAGCGGCTGCTGGCCGGGCGGCCGGACGCGAAGGGCCTGGTGGTGCCGGGAATGCCCGCCGGCTCGCCGGGCATGGAGATGCCCGATGGCCGGACGCAGCCCTACACCGTGGAACTGGTCCACGCCGATGGCAGCACCGAGGTGTTCGCAAGGCATCAGCAGCAAGGCGGCGGTCACCCAGATGCCCACGAAGGGCACTGACCCACCGGAGGTGGCGGAGCCAGCCGGAAGACCGGACACGAAAAAGGCCACCCGGAGGTGGCCTTTTTCGTACTGCGTAAAGTGGCGTCCCCACGGGGATTCGAACCCCGGTCGCAACCGTGAAAGGGTTGTGTCCTAGGCCTCTAGACGATGGGGACGCAGGGGTTGGTCGTACCGGGTTCGGCTGCTTTCACTCAGCCGGGTAACGAACAACCTTTGAAGTGGTGGAGCCAGCCGGGATCGAACCGGCGACCTCTACAATGCCATTGTAGCGCTCTCCCAGCTGAGCTATGGCCCCACGTGCTGGAAAGTCGACAAGCTTAGGGACGGTTTCGAAAGTCGTCAAGCGGTCTGTGCAAGTCCGTCGCAATTTTTTTCGCATGGGCGAAGCGTCGCGGTCCCGTGCCCCCGGTCGGCCAGGTATTCGAGCCACTTTCCGAGGAAGGTGTTCATCCGCATCCGGTGCCCGATCACCTGCGCCGGCGGCGGGTACATGCCAATGACATCCTGCCAGCGCCGGCCGACGTAGCAGTGGGTGGCTTCGGCCTGGCGGGCGTCGTTGTACAGGCGCAGGTAGGCCGACGGGTCGGGCTCACCGGTCACCGGGTCCGGTATCGCGTACGTGAGGCGAAGCTCGGTGGTGTAGCGGTGCTGCTCGATGATCTCCACGCGCACATCCAGTCCGTCGCCCACGCTGGAGAGGTGGATGCCGGGCGCCAGGGACGCCGGGTCGAACAGGGCGTGCAGGCGCGTGTAGTTCTCCGCGTACAGGCCCATGAGCCAGCCGAACCGGGTCAGCCGGGGGATGCGCGCAGCGCGGGTCGTGGCGAGCGAACTCATGGCCCGATGCTACACGTCGCCCCCGCGCAGCGGCAGCGTTGACGCGGCCTGGCGGCCGACCTACGTTAAGCGTTCGCATGGTTCGAACCGGGCGCCGCCGGCCGGGCGCCCTGCCCCGCTAGAACATCTCCCGCCGCAGCCCCAGCGTGGACAACACCTTGCTGGAGATCTCCTCGATCGACGTGTGCGTGGTGCTGAGCGTGGGGATGCGCTCGGCGCGGAACATCATCTCCGCCGCGGCCACTTCGCGCCGGCACGTGTCCATCTGCGCGTAGCGCGAATTCGGCCGGCGCTCCTGGCGGATCTGCTGCAGGCGTACCGGGTCGATGGTGAGTCCGAACAGTTTGTCGCGATGCGGCCGGAGCCGCGGCGGCAGCCGGTCGTGCTCCAGGTCCTCCTCCGTCAGCGGATAATTGGCCGCACGCACGCCGTAATGCATGGCCAGATACACGCACGTCGGCGTTTTGCCGGCGCGGGACACGGCCACGAGGATGAGGTCGGCTTCGGCGTAATCGATGCTGGCGCCGTCGTCGTGGCTGAGCGCGTAGTTCATCGCGTTGATTCGGCGGTGGTAGGTCTCGAAATCCACGAGGCCATGGGCACGGTTGATCGCGTGTTGCCGGGTCTCGCCGAACTCCCGTTCCAGCGGTTCGATGAAGGGCTCGAACACATCCAGCATCAGCGCACCGCTTTCGGCCAGGGCCGCCCCGACCGTGCTGTCCATGCACGAATTGATCACCACCGGACGCGCGCCATGCAGTTCGGCCGCGGCTCGGATCCGCTCCGCAGCCTCGTGGGCACGCTCCACGCTGTCCACGAACGAGATCCGCTCGCTGACGAAACGCGTGGTGGTGAACTGCGTCAGCAGGCTGTGGCCAATGGTCTCGGCGGTGATGCCGGTGCCATCGGATACGTAGAACACCGGGCGCAATCCGGTCATCGAGAACCTCCGCGAGGCCCGCCATGCGGGCCGCTCCATACGAAAAACCCCGTCGAATCAACCTTGTATGGATTCGACGCCCGGGCGATCATAGCGGCTTGGCCGCGCCCACCGCCGGCGCCCGCCAATTCAACCCCCTGCCCTCGCCCCGAACACCCGGGAGATCGAACGCCTTGAACGAGAACATCCTCTGGCTGCACGCGCTGCGCCTCAACGACCTGGCCCGCGTGGGCGGCAAGAACTCTTCGCTCGGCGAGATGATCGGCCATCTGGCCGGGCTCGGCGTTTCAGTACCGGGCGGCTTCGCCACGACCGCCGAGGCGTTCAAGGACT
Organism: uncultured Lysobacterales bacterium; assembly: GCA_946886865.1. Next base: position 44,078 of record CAMPJI010000003.1, read on the forward strand.
TCATCGCCCACAACGACCTGCACCAGCGCATCTTCGACCGCCTGGCCACGCTGGACGTCGAGGACGTGCCGGCGCTGACCGCGGCCGGCAGGGAGATCCGCGGCTGGGTGATCGATGCCCCGCTGCAGCCGCCACTGGACTCGGATATCCGCGCTGCCTACCGCCAGTTGTGCGGCGAGAACGGCGGCGGTGACGTCGCCGTGGCCGTGCGTTCCTCGGCGACCGCCGAGGACCTGCCGGACGCCTCCTTCGCCGGCCAACAGGAAACGTTCCTCAACGTCACCGGCGAGGACGACGTCGTCCACAAGGTGAAGGAAGTTTTTGCCAGCCTCTACAACGACCGCGCGATCGCCTACCGCGTGCACCACGGCTTCAAGCACGAGGACGTGTTCCTGTCGGCGGGCGTGCAGCTGATGGTGCGTTCCGACGTCGGCGCCTCGGGCGTGCTGTTCACGCTCGACACCGAGTCCGGCTTCCGCGATGTGGTCTTCATCACCGGCAGCTATGGCCTGGGCGAGATGGTCGTGCAGGGTGCGGTGAATCCCGACGAGTTCTACGTCTACAAGCCGACGCTCGCGCAAGGCAAGCCGGCGATCCTTCGTCGCTCGATCGGCGCCAAGCAGCTGCGCATGGTCTATTCGGACGTGCCGGGCGAGCGCGTGCGCACCGAGGACACCCCTGCCGAGCTGCGCAATGCGTTCTCGATCAGCGACGAGGACGTGCACGAGCTGGCACGCCAGGCCATCACCATCGAGAAGCACTACGGCCGCCCGATGGACGTGGAGTGGGCGAAGGACGGCGTCAGCGGCAAGCTCTTCATCGTCCAGGCGCGCCCGGAGACCGTGAAGTCGCGCGGCAAGGCCACCCAGATGGAGCGCTTCCAGCTGGGCGAGCGGGGCCCGGTGGTCTGCGAGGGGCGCGCCATCGGCCAGCGCATCGGCACCGGCGTGGCGCGCGTGGTACGCAGCCTTGAAGACATGAGCCGGGTGCAGCCCGGCGACGTGCTGGTCGCCGACATGACCGACCCGGACTGGGAGCCGGTGATGAAGCGGTCGGCCGCGATCGTCACCAACCGCGGCGGTCGCACCTGCCACGCGGCCATCATCGCGCGTGAGCTGGGCGTTCCGGCCGTGGTCGGCACCGGCAACGCGCTGGACACCATCCAGGACGGCCAGACGGTGACCGTGAGCTGCGCCGAGGGCGACACCGGCTTCATCTATGACGGCGCCCTGCCCTTCGAACGCCACGTGGCCGACTTGGAGCAGATGCCCGAAGCGCCGCTCAAGGTGATGATGAACGTCGCCAACCCCGAGCGCGCGTTCGACTTCGCGATGCTGCCCAACGCTGGAGTGGGCCTGGCGCGGCTGGAGATGATCATCGCCAGCCACATCGGCATCCACCCGAAGGCGCTGCTGGAGTACGCCAGCCAGGACGCGGCGACCAAGCAGAAGATCGACGCGCGCATCACCGGCTATGGCGACCCGGTCGACTTCTACGTCGATCGCCTGGCCGAGGGCATTGCGACGATCACTGCATCGTTCGCGCCGCACCCGGTGATCGTGCGCCTGTCGGATTTCAAGTCCAACGAGTACGCCAACCTGATCGGCGGCGCCCGCTACGAGCCGCACGAAGAGAACCCGATGATCGGCTTCCGCGGCGCCAGCCGCTATGTCGATCCGAGCTTCACCGAAGCGTTCGCGCTGGAGTGCCGTGCGGTGCTCAAGGTCCGCCAGGAGATGGGGCTCACCAACTGCTGGGTGATGATCCCGTTCGTCCGCACGCTGGACGAGGGCCGCAAGGTGGTCGAGGTGCTGCGCGCCAACGGCCTGGAGCAGGGCAAGGACGGCCTGAAGATCATCATGATGTGCGAGCTGCCGTCCAACGCGCTGCTCGCCGAGGAGTTCCTTGAGATCTTCGACGGCTTCTCGATCGGTTCCAACGACCTGACACAGCTGACGTTGGGCCTGGACCGCGATTCGGCACTCGTCGCGCACCTGTTCGATGAGCGCGATGCGGCCGTCAAGAAGCTGCTGTCGATGGCAATCCAGACCGCACGCGCGAAGGGCAAGTACGTCGGCATCTGCGGACAGGGCCCCAGCGACCATCCGGACCTGGCGGAGTGGCTGATGGAGCAGGGGATCGAATCGGTGTCGCTCAACCCCGACACCGTGGTCGACACCTGGCTGCGCCTGGCCAAGGCCAAGGGCAGCAAGGGCAAGTCCGCCTGACCGCCGGATGACACCGCGCTAACGCGTGCGGCGCTACGCTGCGCGCACAACCGACGCCCCGCTCTTCGCGGGGCGTCGCGTTTGGAGCCCCGACTCGATGGGTTCTCCGCATCTATCGACTTGAACAGGAGGTGGTACGTGCAGGCATGGTGGAATTCGGCCCAGGAGGCCGGCTGGACGGCCGCGGCCGCCTCGATCGGGCTGCGGGTGCTGGGCGCCCTCGTCCTGCTGGCGATCGGATTGCGCATTGCCAAGTGGATTGCCGGCATCGCCGAACGCGCCCTGACGCGCGCCGATGTGGAGCCCACGGCCGTGCTGTTCCTGCGCAAGGTGGCGTATATCGCCCTGCTGGTGGTGCTGGTGCTGGCGGCACTGCAGGTGGTCGGCGTGCCGATGACCTCGATGATCGCCGTGCTGGGCGCGGCCGGCCTCGCAATCGGCCTGGCGTTGAAGGACTCCCTGTCCAACATCGCCTCGGGCGTGATGCTGGTATCGCTCAAGCCATTCCGGGTGGGTCACATCGTCACGATCGCAGGCGAGACCGGCAAGGTCGAGTCGGTCAGCATCTTCCAGACCGTGCTGCGCGGCGCCGACAACCAGACGATTGTCTTGCCCAACAGCCTGATCACCACCGACTCCATCATCAACCTGACGCCGGATGTGATGCGTCGCATCGAGCTGGTCATCGGCATCGCCTACAACGACGACATCGACGCGGCACGCGGCGCGGCGCTGAAGCTGATGCAGGAGGACGAGCGCGTGCTGTCCGAGCCCGCGCCGGACGTGCTGGTGTACGCGTTGGCCGACAACAGCGTGAACCTCGGCATCCGTTGCCACGTCGCGAACGCCGACTTCTTCGTCACCAAGTGCGAACTGACCGAACGGATCAAGAAGGCCTTCGACGAGATCGGGGTCAGCATCCCGTTCCCGCAGCGCGACGTGCACATGTACCACCACGTCGCCGCCGACGCGGCGGCGTCCGGCCAATACAGGCTGGTCAGCGATACCACCGTGCAGGCCGCTTCGGATGCACCGCAGGTGGGCGTCGACGACCCCGCGCACCAGCCCAAGGCGGACCCGCAGTAACGCCGCGCGCTACTCCTGGGGCAGTCCGCTCAGCCGCCCCATGAAGTACCGGTAGTGGCGCAGTTCGGCGATGGAGTCGTGCACGTCGCTGAGTGCGGTGTGCTTGGCCTCCTTGCCGACACCGGCCATGACGTCCGGTGCCCATCGGCGCGCCAGCTCCTTGATCGTGCTGACGTCGAGGTTGCGGTAGTGGAAGTGCCGCTCCAGCTCCGGCATTTCGCGGTGCAGGAAGCGCCGGTCCTGGCAGATCGAGTTGCCGCACATCGGCGACGCGCCGGCCGGGACCCAGTCGTTGAGAAAAGCGAGCGTGCGGGTTTCGGCCTCCTCCATCGCCACGCCGTCCTCCAGCACGCGATTCCACAAGCCCGACTTGCGGTGCTGGTTGCGGTTCCACTCGTCCATCGCCTCGAGCCGCTGCAGCGAATGGCGGATCGCCAGCTCGGGCCCTTCGGCCAGGACGTTGAGGTCGGCGTCGGTGACCACCGTGGCGATCTCGAGGATCGAATCGTTGACCGTATCCAGCCCGGTCATCTCCAGGTCGATCCAGATCAACCTGTGGTCGTTTCCATTCTTCGCCGCCATGGGCTCCCCGTCGTGTCCGTGTCGCGGCATGATAGCCGAGCCCCCGCAGCAAGAGAGCAGCCAACGGATGTTCCAGAACACCCATTACGCGATCCTGACGGCCATGTTGGCGCCCGCGTTCTTCCTGACGGCCACTGCCTCATTGCTGATGTCGGCCAACAACCGCCTTGCGCGCGTCGTGGACCGGTTGCGGGGCCTCTTGCGCGAACTGGACGAGGGCGACCTCGATGCGGCACAGATCGAGCGAATGGATCGGCTGGTCGACGTGCAGCGCCGACGCTCCAATCTCGTGCTGCGTGGAAGCCAGCTGCTGTACGCGGCGATCAGTTTTTTCGTCGGCACCAGCCTGTCGGTGGCCATCGACGCCTTCCTCAACTACCGGCTGGGCAGCCTGCCCACGATCCTGGCGGTGCTGGGCGTGCTGGCGATGTTCGCCGCCAGCATCAACCTGTCGCGTGAGTCGGCCATGGCGGTGTCAGCGCTCAACGAGGAAATGGACCATGCCCACGGCCGGGCCCGGGCGAAGCGCCGGGGCACAGGGGAGTAAGCGTTGCAGGAGCGGCTTCAGCCGCGATCATGGGGCGGCGTACGAACATACGCCACGTTCACGGCTGAAGCCGCTCCTGCAGCTCGACTTGCCCGCTCAGGCTAGACGCCGCCCTGCCCCGCTACGGGCTTCCCGCGCTTGCGGCGGAAGTACGCCGTGAGCCTGCCGCCCGCCTCCTCGCCGAGAACACCGCCGGCCACCTCGACGCGATGGTTATGCCGGGGGTCGGCCAGCAGGTCGAACACGCTGCCGGCGGCGCCGGTCTTCGGATCAAAGGCGCCGAACACGACGCGGGCGATGCGCGCGTGCACCATCGCCATGGCGCACATCGCGCACGGCTCGAGGGTGATGTAAAGCGTGCTGCCCAACAGGCGGTGGTTGCCCAACCGGCGTCCCGCCTGACGCATGGCGACGATTTCCGCATGCGCGGTCGGGTCGTGCTCGGTGATGTTGCGGTTCCAGCCCTCGCCGAGGATCTCGCCTCCGGCCGACACCAGCACGGCACCGACCGGGATTTCATCGTCCTCGCGCTCGGCCCGGTCGGCCAGCGAAAGCGCGTGGCGCATCCAGTGGTGGTCGTCGGGCAGTTCGATGCTCAAGCCAAGGTCGTCCCGGCACCTATTCCCACTCGATGGTGGCGGGCGGCTTGCCGCTGATGTCATAAACGACGCGTGAAACGCCTCGCAACTCATTGATAATATGATTAGAAACGCGCCCGAGGAACTCGTACGGCAGGTGCGCCCAATGGGCGGTCATGAAGTCGATGGTCTCCACTGCCCGCAGCGCGATCACCCACTCGTAGGCGCGGGCGTCGCCGACCACGCCGACCGACTTCACCGGCAGGAACACCGCGAAGGCCTGGCTGGTCTTGTCGTACAGCCCCGCGCGCCGCAGCTCCTCGATGAAGATGTTGTCGGCCTTGGCCAGCAGCTCGGCGTACTCGCGCTTGACCTCGCCCAGGATGCGCACACCGAGGCCCGGGCCCGGGAACGGATGGCGGTAGACCATCGACTCGGGCAGTCCGAGCTCGACGCCCAGCCGGCGGACCTCGTCCTTGAACAACTCGCGCAGCGGCTCGACCAGGCCCATCTTCATGTGCTCGGGCAGGCCGCCGACGTTGTGGTGGCTCTTGATGACGTGGGCCTTGCCGGTCTTGCTGCCGGCCGACTCGATCACGTCGGGATAGATGGTGCCCTGCGCCAGCCACTTGGCGTTGTGCAGCTTGCCAGCTTCCTCATCGAAGATCTCGACGAACAGGTTGCCGATGATCTTGCGCTTGGCCTCCGGGTCGGCCACGCCTTCCAGCGCGTTGAAGTAACGGTCGGCCGCATCCACGCGGATGACGCGCACGCCCATGTGCTCGGCGAACATCGCCATCACCTGGTCGCCTTCCTTCCAGCGCAGCAGGCCGGTGTCGACGAACACGCAGGTGAGCTGGTCGCCGATGGCCTTGTGCAGCAGCGCGGCCACGACGGACGAATCCACCCCGCCGGACAGGCCCAGGATGACCTGGTCGTCGCCCACCTGCTCGCGCACGCGGGCGATCTGGTCCTCGATGATGTGCGCGGCCGTCCACAGCGTCTGGCACCCGCAGATCTCGGTCACGAAGCGACGCAGCAGCGTCTGCCCCTGCAGGGTGTGCGTGACCTCGGGGTGGAACTGGACGCCGTACCAGCGCTTGTCCTCGTTGGCCATCGCGGCGACGGGGATGCGGTCGGTCTTTGCAGTGACGGCAAACCCCGGGGGCGCGGTGGCCACGTGGTCGCCGTGGCTCATCCAGACGTTCAGGCGCGGCTCGCCGCCGTGGTCGCTCAGGCCGCCCAGCAGCGCGTCGTGCGCGACCAGCTCGACCTCAGCATGGCCGAACTCACGCGCGTCGGCGGCCTCGGTCGAGCCCCCCAGCTGCGCGGCCAGCGTCTGCATGCCGTAGCAGATGCCCAGGATCGGCAGACCGCTGTCGAACACCTCCTGCGGTGCGCGCGGCGCGCCCTCGATGGTGGTCGACTCCGGGCCGCCCGACAGGATGATGCCCTTGGCACCGTACGCGGCGATTTCCGACGGGTCGTGGTCCCAGGCCCAGATCTCGCAGTAGACCCCGATCTCGCGCACCCGGCGTGCGATCAGCTGGGTGTATTGCGCGCCGAAGTCGAGGATGAGGATCTTGTCGGAATGGATGTCGGTCATGGGGCCGGAGCGGGAATGGGGAACAGGGAATAGGAGGCCGAGGGGAATCTGCCGCGTCGCATCAGTGGGCGGCACCCGGTTCCTGCCTGTGCCCGCCCCCCGTCCCGCGCGTGCTTTATCCCGCCCGGTAGTTCGGCGGTTCCTTGGTGATCTGCACGTCGTGCACGTGGCTCTCGCGCGAGCCTGCGCCGGTGATGCGCACGAAGCTGGGCTTCTTACGCATGTCCTCGATCGACGCGCAGCCCACGTAGCCCATGGTGGCGCGCAGGCCGCCGGCGAGCTGGTGGACGACGTTGCGCAGCGGGCCGCGGTAGGGCACGCGGCCTTCGATGCCCTCCGGCACCAGCTTGTCGGCGTCGGACGCATCCTGGAAGTAGCGGTCCTTGGAGCCCTGCTCCATCGCGCCCAGGCTGCCCATGCCGCGGTAGCTCTTGTAGCTGCGGCCCTGGAACAGCTCGACCTCGCCCGGCGCCTCCTCGGTGCCGGCGAACAGGCCGCCGACCATGACCGTCGACGCGCCGGCGACCAGCGCCTTGCCGATGTCGCCGGAATAGCGGATGCCGCCGTCGGCGATCAGCGGGATGCGGTCCTGCAGCGCTTCCGCGACCATCGCCACCGCGGTCACCTGCGGCACGCCGACGCCCGCGACGACGCGCGTGGTGCAGATCGAACCCGGGCCTACGCCCACCTTCACGGCATCTGCGCCGTGGTCCATCAGCGCCAGCGCGGCATCGCCGGTGACGATATTGCCGCCGATCACCTGCAGCTGCGGGAAGCGCGTCTTGACCCATTTCACCCGGTCCAGCACGCCTTGCGAGTGGCCGTGTGCGGTATCGACCACCACCACGTCAACGCCGGCGGCGGCCAGCGCCTCGATGCGGGCCTCGGTGTCGCCGCCCACGCCCACGGCCGCGCCGACCAGCAGGCGTTCGCTGCTGTCGTAGGCGGCGTTGGGGTTATCGGACTTCTTCTGGATGTCCTTGACGGTGATCAGGCCGCGCAGCTCGAAGCCGTCGTTGACCACCAGCACCTTCTCGATGCGGTGCTTGTGCAGCAGCTGCACCACTTCCTCGTCGCTGGCGCCCTCGCGCACCGTCACCAGGCGGTCACGCTTGGTCATGATGTGGCGGACCGGGTCGTCGAGCTTCTTCTCGAAGCGCATGTCACGGCTGGTGACGATGCCGACCAGCTGGCCGCCGTCCACCACCGGCACGCCGGAAATGTTGCGCGCACGGGTGAGCTTGAGCACCTCGGCGATGGTGGTCTCGGGGCCGACGGTAAACGGCTCCTTGATCACGCCGGCCTCGAACTTCTTGACCTGCGCGACGTGCGCGGCCTGCTGCTCCAGGCTCATGTTCTTGTGGATGATGCTCAGGCCGCCGAGCTGGGCCAGTGCGATGGCCAGGCGTGCTTCGCTGACGGTGTCCATCGCGGCCGACAGGATCGGCAGGCGGATGGTGAGGTCGCGGGTGACGCGGGTTTCGAGCGATACGTCCTTGGGCAGGACGGTGGAATGCGCGGGAACGAGCGATACGTCGTCGTAGGTCAGCGCTTCAGCCTGGATGCGCAGCATGGGGCGGCCCGGGTGGATGAAGCGCGCCATTGTACCGCGCGCGGGCGGCCTGCGCTTGCCTCGTGGCCCGCGGAAACGCCGTCCCGCTGCCCCGGCTCAGGGGGCGGCCGGGTCCGCGGCTTCGGCCGCCTCCAGGGTGTTCTGCATCAGCGTAGCAACCGTCATCGGCCCCACCCCGCCCGGGACCGGCGTGATCCAGCTGGCCCGCTCCGCTGCGGCCGCGTAGCCCACGTCGCCCACCAGACGGCCGTCGTCCAGGCGGTTGATGCCCACGTCGATGACCACGGCGCCCGGCTTCACCCATTCGCCCGGGATGAGCTGCGGCCGGCCGACCGCCACCACCAGGATGTCGGCGCCGCGCACGGCCGCCTCCAGCACATCCGGCGGCGTGAACTTGTGGCAGCACGTGGTGGTGCAACCGGCGATCAGCAGCTCGAGCGCCATGGGCCGCCCGACGTGGTTGGAGACGCCGACGATGGTGGCACTCTGCCCGCGCACCGGCCGGTCGGTGTAGCCCAGCAGCGTAGTGATGCCGCGCGGCGTGCACGGGCGCAGGCCGAACTGGCGCAGCGCGAGGTGGCCGACGTTCTCCGGGTGGAAGCCGTCCACGTCCTTGCGCGGGTCGATGCGGTGGATCAGCGCGGTGGCGTCGCGGCGGTCAGGCAGCGGCAACTGCACCAGGATGCCGTGGACATCGGGGTCGGCATTCAGTCGGTCGATCAGGGCCAGCAACTCGTCATCGCCGGTGTCGGCCGGCAGGTCGTGGTCGATCGCGCGGATGCCGACCTTCTCGGCGGCCCGGCGCTTGTTGCGCACGTACACGGCCGACGCCGGGTCATTGCCCACCAGCACCACCGCCAGGCCCGGCGCCGACTTGCCGGCCGCCAGGCGCGCATCGACCTGGGCCTTGAGGTTGTCGAGCAGGTCCTCGGCGATGCGTTTGCCGTCGAGGATTCGGGCGGTGCTGGACGTGTGGGACTTGCTGGTTCGGGTCATGCTGGGGAGAGTGCGCGCTGGAACGTAGCCGCGCATTATCGCTGATCGACAGCGCCCTTTCCGGAGACCGGCCATGACCGAGCACGACCACGAAACCACCGCGATCGAAGCCGCCGTGTTCAGGCGCCTCCGGCAGCACCTGCTGGAGGCACGCCCCGACGTGCAGAACATCGACCTGATGATCCTGGCCGGCTTCTGCCGCAACTGCCTGGCCGACTGGTACCGCGAGGCCGCCGAGACCCGCGGCATCACCATGACCCGGGACGAGGCGCGGGAGGCGGTGTATGGCGAGCCCTTCCCGCAGTGGAAGTCCAAGCACCAGCGTGATGCGACGCCGGAGCAACTGGCCGCCTTTGATGCGGCGAAGCGCTCGCACGCCGTCTGAATCGACCCTCGATGGCACGCCGGGCGTGGCGACGCACCCTGCTGCGGGCCCTGGTGCTGCTTGCCATGGGCTACCTCGCCGTCTGCGTGCTGGTCGCGGCACGGCAGCGCGACCTGATGTACTTCCCGGCATTCACCCGCACCTCGGCCGCGGGCGCCGACCTGACGCTGGTCGTGGACGATGTCCGACTGCGGGCCTGGGTGGTCAACCCCGGGCGTGCGCATGCGCTGGTGTATTTCGGCGGCAATGCGGAGGCCGTCGAGGTGCACCGGGATGCGTTCGCGCACTGGTTCCCCGGCCACACCGTGTACCTGCCGGCCTACCGCGGCTACGGCGCCAGCGAGGGTTCGCCCTCGGAAGGCGCGCTCAAGCAGGACGCGCTGGCGTTCTTCGACCACGCCGCGGCCCGCCACGCATCGGTCGATGTCATCGGACGCAGCCTGGGCAGCGGAGTCGCGGCCCATGTCGCCTCGCGGCGGCCGGTACAGCGGCTGTCCCTGGTCACGCCGTTCGACAGCATGGTCACGGTGGCCCGCCACCATTACCCGTGGCTGCCGGTGGACTGGCTCATCCGGGACCGGTTCGATTCCTCTCTCGCGCTGGCGGGGTTCGAGGACGAGGTTCAGGTCGTGCGCGCGGGTGACGATGAGGTCGTGCCAGCGCACAGCACCCGGCGACTGATCGATGCCCTGCCCCGCGCGTCCACCACAGAGGTGACGCTTACCGGCGCCGGCCATAACACCGTAGACGCCGATCCTGCCTACGGCGCGGCGCTGCAGGCCTTCATGCGGCGGGACACGACGCGGCGCTAGTCACCCGTTGCAGGCGTCGCACAGCGCGGCACGCCCGAGCCGACCACGCAGTGCACGCAGCAGGCCTGCGACGGTGGTGCCTGCGGTGAGAGCGACGGCATGGCCCGCATCGGCAGCCCCGGTTTCAGTTTGAGCAGCGTGGTCCACTGCTGCCGGTTGAAACTGCAGGCCTCCCGGTTGAGGGGTGAGCAGTAGGCGCTGTCGCCCTGCGGCAGCCCCCAGAACTGGCCGCTGCGGTTGAGCGGCAGGATGCGCATGGTCACCGACTGCAGCAGGTTGCCGCCGATGAGATACGCATTGCCGTCGCTGCCCGCGTCGACCACCACATCGCAATGCATGGCCAGCGAACCACCGGGGTTGCGGGCGAACCAGCTCGACAGCGCGGGGTGGCTGTCAGCCCCGCTGCCACCCCCGCGGGCGTAGCACAGCAGGTCGCCTACCGCGGGACGGGCGGTGCGTGGATCCTCCGCGAGGTACGGGCTCGATTCGGGGCGCAGATAGGCATCCCGGACATAATCGACGTGGGCGGGTGACGCGCGGAACCCCGGGACGCCCGACTGCACCATCACGTACGACATGAAGGCCGCCGACCACGGTTTGTCGATCACGAATGTCCGGCAGCCCGGCACCGGCCCACTGCCGCGACGTGCATAGGCGCAGGTGCTGGCCCCGGGCGCGAACGACATCGCACCCATCAATCCGCTGCCCTGCCAGTAGTCCACCACGCGCAGCCATGCCGGCGTGGCGCCGTCGTTCAGACGCGTGTCCTCGGCTTCGTACACCGCGGTACTGACCAGCCGCCCGTCGGCATCAATGAAGGGCTGGTACCAGAGCGCATGTTCGCGGCAGGCCACCGCTGCGATCCGCGATGGCAGGTCACGGGCCTGGGCGGGGTCGGTCGACAGGCAACCCGCCTCGGCCGCGCTCGACCATGCACCCGCAAACGCAAGCGCTGCTACCCAACTCCACCACGCGGCCTGCCTCATCGCCTGATCCTCGCATCGCCTAACGGGAATGGCCTGCAGGCCAATGGACGCGGGCGTCAGGGGCCGGCGCAGAACCGCGCGTAGTCGATATAGCCGGGAAACGGTGTACCCGGTGTGCATACCGCACAGTGCGGATCGGCCCCCAGCCGGGTTTCACGGAACCGCATGGCCAGCGCATCGAAGTGCAGCAGCCGCCCGCGCAACGGCTCGCCCAGCCCGAGGATGAGCTTGATCGCCTCGGTAGCCTGCAGCAGGCCGATCACGCCGGGCAGCACACCCAGCACGCCGGCCTCGGCGCAGTTGGGCGCGGCGTCCGCTGGCGGCGGCTCCGGAAATAGACAGCGGTAGCAGGGCGCCTCGCCCCGGTGGCGGCCGGCATCGAACACGCTGACCTGCCCTTCGAAACGGTGCACCGCCCCGTAGACCAGGGGCTTGCCCAGCTTCACGCAGGCGTCGTTGAGCAGGTAACGGGCGGGGAAGTTGTCGGCGCCGTCGATCACGACATCGGCCGAGGCGATCAGGCGCTCCACGTTGCCGGAATCGATGCGCTCGCCTAAGGTTTCGATGTCGACGCCCGGGTTCAGCGCCGTCAGGGCGATGCGCGCCGACTCCACCTTCGGCATGCCCACTCGGGCATCGGTATGCAGCACCTGGCGCTGCAGGTTGCTGCGATCGACCACGTCGTCATCGGCGAGCACGATCGAGCCGACCCCGGCCGCGGCGAGGTAGAACGCCGCCGGCGACCCCAGGCCACCGGCTCCGACCATCGCCACGCGTGCGGCCTGCAGGCGTCGCTGACCGGCCTCGCCCACTTCCGGCAGGCGCAGGTGGCGGGAGTAGCGTTCGAAGAAATCCGCATCGCCTTCGGGCCGCTCGATGGGCAGCCCGTCCGCCATCCAGCGTTCCGTGCCGCCCTCGACAGTAGCCACGCCGGTATAGCCGGCCGCCACGAGCACTTCGGCGGCCTTGAGCGAGCGGCCGCCCACCTGGCAGATCAGCATGACAGGCGTCGACGGGTGCGGGACTGCCGCCGCCGGATCGCCCTCGAGATCGCCCCGGGCGACGCCGGTCGCACCCGCGGCGAACCCGAGCATGCGCTCATGGTGCTCGCGCACGTCGATCAGCAGGCCGCCCCGCTGCTGGCGCCGATAAGCCTCGGCGGGCGGGATGTGTTCGATGTGGCGCTCTCGGGTCGTCGGATCCATGCCCCGATTATCGCGCGCCCGGCTCAGCGGTACGGCAGGACCTCGACGATGGCGCCCGCGGGGAGCGCTTGCGGGCCTTCGGGTACGACCACCAAGGCGTCCGCATCGGCCGCCGCGCGCAGGCGGTGGGAGCCGGTCGCCCCGCTGGGCACCACCACCAGGTGGCCCCCGTCATCGCACTGGAGGGATGCCCGGATGAACTCCCGGCGCGGGTGGCGCTTGTCGATCGGCGCTGCCAGTCGCGCTTTCCAGACGGGGCGCGGCTCGCTGCGGCCCTGCAGCCCGTCCACCAGCGCACGGCCCAGCGTCAGCCAGGTCGCCAACACGGATACCGGGTTGCCCGGCAGCGCGAGGATGCGGGCCTGGTCGATGCTGCCGAGCAGCGCCGGCATGCCCGGCTTCATCAGCACTTTCCAGAAATGGACGTCACCGAAGCGTTCGACGACCGCCGGGATATGGTCCTTCTCGCCGGCCGACACCGCGCCGCAGGTCAGGACCACGTCGAAAGCGCATGCAGCGTCGCGCAACGCGATCTCGACCTGCCGCGCGTCATCGGGCAGGCGCGGCCAGGCCGTGGGCTCCAGCCCCTCGGCACGCAACAGGCCCATCAGCAATTCGCGGTTGCTGTCGTGGATTTGCCCCGGTGCGAGTGGCAGGCCGGGCTCGACCAGCTCGTCGCCGCTGGTGAACACGGCGACCGTCGGGCGACGGCTCACGGAGAGTGAGGGCAGGCCCAGCGAGGCGGCGAGCGAGACCCGCGCCGGCGTCAGCCACTGTCCCGCGCTCAGCACCCGGTCACCCTCGCCGACGTCCTCGCCGGCGCACCTCACGTTGGCGCCGGCCACCTCGCCGGCCGGTACGAGCACGTGGTCGCCATCGGCGGCCACGCGCTCCTTGATCACCACGCTGTCGGCGCCTGACGGCATCGGCGCACCGGTCGTGATTCGCCAGCATTCGCCGTCCGAGATCGAGCCGGCCTCGGCGGTACCGGCGAACTGCTCGCCGGCGAGCCGGAGGCGGGTCGGCCCGTCGGCGAGATCGGCGTGCCGGTAGGCGAATCCGTCCATGGCGCTGTTGTCGAACGGCGGCAACGGCATGGGCGCGACGACATCCTGTGCCAGCACGCGGCCGTGCGTGCGCCCGAGCGCCAGCGACTCGCTGTCGAGCCGGTGCCGCGCGGCGACCTCGGCAATGATGTCGAGCGCCTCGGCGAGCACGATCGAGGTCGGGAATACTGCTGCTGTCATCTCGATCCTCCATCGGGAAGCGTCGCGCGGGCGGCCTCGAGGTCGTCGAACGTGTTGAGGTTGCCCAACTGCACGCCGGGCAGCCTGGTCGGCCGCAGGCGCGCGGCATCGACGAGCTGATGAACGGCCAGCCGGCCTGCCGCCAGTGCAGCCCGGGCGTGGATGGCCAGGACATCCGTCGCCCAGAGCGCCGCCAGCGGTTGAAGTCCCTCATCGTCGTGGACGACCGCTCCGGCGACGCCACTCTCGGCCAAGGCCGCATCCATCAGGCGCTCCAGCAGATCCACGGGAGGGTCGACCGCATCGACCGGCAAGGTCAGCAGCCACGGGGTTCGACACGCGTTGGCGAGCGCCGCCAGCCCGGCGACCGGCCCCAAGCCGGGGGTGGTATCGGCGATGACACGCAGGCCCAGCAACGCGTAACCCGCGACGGGCCCGTTGCTGCTGACCAGGACCTCCGCAACCTCCGGGAACAGCGCAGCCAGGCGCACCACCTGGGGTTGCCCGTCGCACAGCAGCCACGCCTTGTCGACACCGCCCAGCCGCGTGCCCTGCCCGCCCGCCAGCAATCCGAGCGTGACCGGACGTGCGTCGGCCGCCGCGCGGGTCACTTGCGCTTGACGTGCCTGATCAGGCGACGCTTCTTCGCCACCTGCTTGTCGGTCAGCACGTTCTTCTTGCCTTCGTACGGGTTGGTGCCTTCCTTGAACAGGAAGCGCACGGGCGTGCCGACGAGCTTGAAGCGCTTGCGGAAGAAATTCTCCAGATAACGCTTGTAGCTGTCGGTCAGCGTGCGCAGGCGGGTGCCGTGCACCGTGAATGTCGGCGGATTGGTGCCGCTGGGATGGGCAAACCGCAGCTTGGCGACATGCCCACGCACGACCGGCGGCGGGTTGGTCTCATAGGCGATCTCGACCGCCTTGGTGACCTCGGTGGTGCCGAACTCGCGGGTCGCCGACGTGTGCGCCCGGTGGATGGCGTTGAACAGTTCGCGTAGCCCCGAGCCGTGCTTGGCGCTGATGCGCACCGCTTCGGCCCACTCCACGAACGCGAGCTTTCGCGCCAGCAGCGCTTCGGTCTGCTGCCGCTGGTAGTCGGTCTGCCCGTCCCACTTGTTGACCGCCACCACCAGCGCACGGCCGGCATCCAGGGCGTACCCCAATACGCTGGCATCCTGGTCGGTCACGCCCTCGCCGGCGTCCAGCATGACCACCGCCACCTGGCACTGCTCGATCGCCTGAAGCGTCTTGATGATGGAGAACTTCTCCACCGCATCATCCACGCGCGCCTTGCGGCGCACGCCGGCCGTGTCGATCAGCCGGTACAGGCGGCCATCGCGCTCCATGTCGACCGACACCGAGTCGCGCGTCGTGCCGGGCACGTCGGAGGCGATCATCCGCTCCTCCCCCAGCAGGCGGTTGACCAGGGTCGACTTGCCCACGTTCGGGCGACCGATGAAGGCCACGCGGATGCGCGATGGATCCGTGTCCAGTTGCGCGGTCGCGCCCTCTTCGGGCAACTTCTCGATGATCTCGTCGATCAGGTCGTCGATGCCCTGGCGGTGCGCCGAGGAGATCGCCAGCATTTCGGCGAAGCCGTACCGGGCGAAGTCCGCGCGCACGGCGTTCGACTCCAGGCCCTCGGTCTTGTTGATGACCAGCATCGTGGGGCGGGAGGCCTTGCGCAGCCAGCGCAGGATGTCGTCGTCCAGCGCGGAGGCGCCCTCGCGCCCATCGACGATAAACAGCACCAGGTCCGCTTCTTCAGCCGCTGCCCGGGCCTGACGGGCCGTGGCGCCAGCGAGCCCTTCATCTTCACCCGCGATGCCGCCGGTATCGACCACGGCAAACGCACGCTGACCCTCCGGCCGACAGACGCCGTAGTGGCGGTCACGGGTTACGCCCGGCTCGTCGTGGACGAGCGCGTCGCGGGTGCGCGTAAGCGCGTTGAACAACGTGGACTTGCCAACGTTGGGACGGCCGACGAGGGCGACGAGGGGCAGCATGGTTCGACCTTGAAGCGGGAACGGAGGCGTGGGGAGGACAGGGTCGCCCAGGTTCGCCCCGGTCACCCGCGTTCAGCGCTTGATACCCGCGATGGGCATCCAAGCATCGGCGGCGCGGGCATGCCGCGCCGCCGCAGTGTCATTGACCGAGACGGAAGGCGCTCAGGCGGCCGTCGGTGTCCTGCGCCAGCAGCACGCCATCGGCCACCACGGGCGCTGCACGGAGGGCATTGCCGGACACGCGCGTGCGGGCAGCGAACTCGCCGTTCTGCAGGTTCAGCCAGTGCAGGTAGCCATCGAAGTCGCCGACCACGGCATAGTCACCCTGTACCGCCGGTGCGGTGAGGTTGCGCCGCGCCAGGCCCGGCTGCTGCCAGAGCGCGCTTCCGGAGGCCTTGTCCAGCGCATAGACGGTGCCGTCGGGTGCCGAAACGACGAGGCGGTCCGGCGCCAGGCCGATGCGACCTGCGCCGCCCTGCTGGCTGGACCACATCGGGCGCCCGGTCGGGCCGTCGATGGCGAGGGTCTGCTGCTGGAAGCTGGTGGCGTATATCGCGGCGCCGTCCAGCACCGGAGTGCCGTCGACATCCGCCATCCGGTCGAGCTCGGTGCGCCCTTCCTGATCGCCAACCACCTGCTCCCACAGCGGCGCGCCGTCGGTGGCGCTCAGGGCGGCAATGGTGCCGTCGTCGTTGCCCACGAACACGTAGCCCGGACCGAGCAGCACGGCATCGTTGCCACGCACGGACAGCGACGGCACATCGCGGTTCCAGAACCAGCGACGCTCGCCACTGGCGGCATCGAGCGCGGTGACGCGACCGTCATTGGAGCGCACGAACACCATGCCCATACCGATGGCGGGTGCGGCGATCACCTCGTTGTTGACCTTCGCTTCCCAACGCTGCGCGCCCGTGGCGGCGTCGAGCGCGATCACTTCACCGTCCAGGCCACCGACCACGACCAGCCCGTCGCCGGCACCGGGGCCGCCGCTGATGCGCACGTCAGAGGCGTAATGCCAGGCGGACGCACCCGTCTGGAGATCGAGTGCGCGCACCCCACCCTCGATGGCCGCCGCGTAGACGCGGCCGTCCAACACGACCGGGCCCTGGCGCGCGCCCAGACGACCCTCGCCCTTGCCCACGTTCGACGACCACAGTTCCGCGACGCTGGCCGAGGGGGTGAACTCGGTCAATGCGGCGGGTTTACCCGCCTCGTCGTCATCGCTGTCGAACCAGCCACGAACGGTCGTGCAACCCGACAGGACGGCCAGGCACGCCACGGCGGCGGCGGTGCGCAGGAGAAAGCGGTGCGGATGCAGTGCGGACTTCATCAAGACTGGGCCTCGGAACGGTCGACGGACCCACCGGCATCGGTGAGTTTCAATTCAAGAATGCCGCGCTGCGGGGAGGCGATGTCCATGCCTGCAAGCGCCCGGGTGTAGGCCTCGCGCGCCAGCTCGGCCTTGCCGAGCGCCAGCTGTGCATCACCGCGGATCTCGAGCGCGGCCGGACCGTCGTCCAACGCAAGCAGCTCAAGCGCCTGCGCGGGCTCCCCGGTATCGATCAGCAGGCGGGCCAGCCGTCGCGCGACGACCTCCTGCATGGCCGGGTCTTCGCTGCGGATCGCACGCAGCGTCGTGATCGCGGCGTCGGCCTGCGCGGCTTCGACTTGCGCAGCCACAAGCTGCAACCACGCCAGCTCCTGGAACCTGCCGGGAGGCAGCGCGGCGATCTTGTCCGATGCCGCGGCAGCATCGTCCTGGATGCCATCCAGCGCCTGTTGGTACTGGTCGGCCGCGGCCAGCTTCCGGGCATCCTGCTCGCCCTGCCACCACTGCCAGCCGCCAATGGCGGCCAGTCCCAGGACCACGCCACCGATGAGGCCGGCGCCGTTGCGCCGCAACCAGTCCTGTACGCGTTCGCTTTGTTCGTGTTCGTCGAGCAGATCGTCTAGCGCCATGCCGGGCTGCCATGCAGGGGGCCCACCAGTCGGCGGGCCGGGGATAGAAATGCGATCGGCCGGACTACGCCGGCCGATGCGAGGGGCGTGAGCCGCGGCGCGGGATCAGTCGCGAACCGGCGCCAGCGAGCCGTCAGAGGATAGCGTAAAGCGCGCGACGTTCGCTCGGATGAACGGCTGGAGGTCGATCGCCTCGCCGTCCCGACGCGCCTCGACAGCAGCTGAATTGCCGAGCACCACGCGCCCCACCTGCCCCTTGCCGTAGCTCAGACGCTGGCCCGGCTCCATCATGCCCTGCTCCAGGGCCTCGCCCTCCTGCGAGAACACCTGCACCCAGCTGGCTTCGTTGAACTTCAACGACAGGCCAGATGCGGAAGCCGGATCAGTCGACTTGCGCTGCGGCAGAGCCGCCATGGAGGCGATGATGGGCGTGCGCTCCACGGGTGCCCGCGCCTCAGGGCGAGGGTCGGGAGCGCCGGTAACCGCAGCCGGCAGGTCCAGGGACTCCACCGCCAACCCGTTTGACAGATGCGGCCGGGTGGCCAGCCATACCGGCAGCGCAATCGCGACGGTCAGCACCACGTAAACGGCCCGCCGTGCCAACTGTTCGGCCATCACGCGGTATCGAGGGACATGGGTGTGGCTAACGAGCTCCGGTGGCGCGACCGGCTTGATGGGCGACTCCAACAGCTCATGCTCGATGTCGACCTTCAACAGGCGCGCGTAGCTTCGCAGTTGTCCCCGGACGAACACCGGCGCCCCGAGCGGGGTCCAGTCGTCCGCTTCCAGCGCGCGCACCACGCGCACCGGCATTTTCAGCCGCGCGGCAACGTCTTCATGGGTGAGCCCGGCCGCTACACGTGCCGCCCGAAGGCGCGCACCGCAACCGTCGCAACCGGGTGCGACATCGTTGGTCTGGATCATCGCCTGCTTTCTTCCCCCGTACCGGAGCCCGAAGCGCTCGGGAACTCCGCCCTCATTCGCTGAACGTATCTGGCGGCTGCGGCGCTGTCGCCGAGCATTTCCTCAATTTGTGACGCAAGCAGCAATGATGCCGCATCCGGCGGCGCCGCAGTCAGTCGTCGTTCAGAAAAGGCCCGGGCCTGCATCCCATCGCCCCGTCGATATGCCCGCTCCGCTAAGGTGGCAAGCGCGATCGGATTAGCGGGGTCCATCTGGATCGCCGTCCGCAAATAGGCATCCGCACGCGTGTCGAGCCCAGCCCGATCCGCACACCGACCGGCATTGGCCAACGCGCCGGCCCGTGTCGGGTAACCCGGAGCGGCCACCGCACGCTCGAACCACTCGAGCGACGCCTGCTCGCGGCCATTCGAGCACAGCCAAGTGCCGTAATTGTTGAGCGGCCCGCCCCGGTTCGGCGCGAGCTCCGTGGCCTTGCGGTAATACTCGCCTGCCTGCGCAGCGTGTCCCTTCTGGTCATGGATCACCGCCAGCAGGGTGTAGCCGCCTTCCGAGGCCGCATCCAGCCTGATTGCCTGGCGCGCCTCGTCTTCCGCCTTCCCGAATTCGCGTCGGGCCAGATGCGCTTGGGCGCGCCGCAGGTGGACGCTCGCCTTGCGGGCCGCGACGCGCTCGCTGGATTCGCGCACGTCAACGTCCGCTGCCACCTTCTCGAAGTCGCCCCGCTCCAGGCTGGGGCGGACAAACGTCAGCCGGTTGCAACCGGTCAGCGTCGCCACGGCCAACAGCAGCCCGATCACAGGCAGCGTGTACGGACGCAGCCGGGCATCAAGCGGCATCGCTGACTCCGCCGTCCTGCAACGACTTGCGGAACTCCGCCTGCCGCCGCGTCCGGTCCATGACCTGGCCCTTGAGCTGGCCGCACGCCGCATCGATGTCGTCGCCCCGCGTACGCCGTACCGTCGTCAGCACCCGGGCGTCCTGCAGCAGCTTCTGGAACGTGCGGATGTCCGTCTCCGGCGAGCGCTCGAAGCGCGTACCCGGGAACGGATTGAACGGGATAAGGTTGACCTTGGCGGCATCCTTCATCTGGACGGCATTTTCGAACTGCCGCATCAGCCGAGCCAGTTCGCGCGCGTGGTGCGGCTGGTCGTTGACGCCCTTCATCAGGGTGTATTCAAAGGTGATGGACGAGCGCGGCTTCCGGCGCACGTAGCGCTGGCATGCGGCCATCAGCTCGGCGATCGGGTACTTCTTGTTGAGCGGCACCAGCTCGGTGCGCAACTCGTCGTTGGGCGCATGCAGCGACACCGCCAGGGAAACATCACTGACCTCACCCAGCTTGTCGATCATCGGCACCATGCCCGCCGTCGACAGCGTCACGCGCTTGTTGGCCAGGCCATAACCCAGGTCGTCGCGCATGATGCTCATTGCGCGCACAACGTTGTCGAAATTGGCCAGCGGCTCGCCCATGCCCATCATCACGACATTGGTGAGCTTGCGCTGCTGGTGCGGCACGTTGCCCAGATGGCGCGCCGCCACCCAGACCTGGCCGATGATCTCGGCAGTCGACAGGTTGCGGTTGAAGCCCTGGGTTGCGGTGGAACAGAACTGGCAGTTCAGCGCACAGCCGACCTGGCTGGACACGCACAGCGTGCCGCGTCCCTTGTCGGGGATGTAGACGGTTTCGATGGCGTTCTTCGGATCCATGCCAAGCAGCCACTTGTGCGTGCCGTCGGCCGAGGGCTGGTCATGGAGCACCATCGGTGCGCGCACTTCAGCGTGCTCGTGCAGCTTGGTCCGCAGGGCCTTGCCGAGGTCGGTCATGCCATCGAAGTCGGTGACATGCCGGTGGTGGATCCACTTCATCACCTGGTGCGCGCGATAGCGCTTCTCCCCCAGCGTCTGCTCGAAGAAGTCCTCCAGCGAGACACGGTCGAGGTCGAAGATGTTGCGCTTCGACCTCGACCCGTGGGTGTCCGCACTCCCCGCAGGTACCGAGCTTGCGCCGGGGTCCGGAGCGAGCGTGATGTCGATGCGTGTGTCTGGGGGGCTCATGGAAACCTGCAGTGCTCGGGATTGAGGTCGATCAGCGTGCGTAGACGTCGGTCGCCGGGAAGAAATAGGCGATCTCGATCGCCGCGTTCTCCAAGCTGTCCGAGCCGTGCACCGCATTGGCGTCGATGCTGTCGGCGAAGTCCGCGCGAATGGTGCCGGCGGCGGCGTCCTTCGGATTGGTGGCGCCCATCAGGTCACGGTTCTTCAGCACCGCGCCCTCGCCTTCCAGAACCTGGATCATCACCGGGCCGGAAATCATGAACTCCACCAGCGCACCAAAAAACGGACGCTCGCGGTGCACGGCGTAGAAGCCCTCGGCCTCGCTGCGGGACAGGTGCTTCATCTTCGAGGCGGCGACCTTCAGGCCGGCCTTCTCGAAACGGGTGTAGATCTCGCCGATCACGTTCTTGGCAACGGCATCGGGCTTGATGATCGAAAGGGTGCGCTCCAGCGCCATGGGATGTCTCCGGGTAGGCGGGCCGCGGACCCTGCTTTGAAGGAGTCTCGCGCCCGAGGATAACAGAAAAACCCGCGTCGGGACGCGGGTTTAGCCGATATGGCTACGGTAATGCTATCGGATTGCGACGCTGTTTTGCAGGCCCGACGGCCGGTCGACGCTGAATTCGTCGCGGCCCGTACGTTGGAGGTTCAGCGTTGACGTCCGCCGCCCGCCTCCGTAGCATCAAACAAGCGTTTGATTCACCCCCTCTCCTGTTCTGACGTCCCCATGGCTACCTCCGCCCATTTCTCAACCAAGGACCGCATCCTCGGCGCTGCCGAGGAGTTGTTCGCCCAGTTCGGCTTCTCCGGCACCTCGCTGCGACAGGTCACCAGTCGCGCGGACGTCAATATCGCCGCCGTCAATTACCACTTCGGCAGCAAGGAGAACCTCGTCAACGAGGTGTTCCGTCGACGCATGGATGGCATGAGTGCCGACCGGCTCAGTGCGCTGAAGGCCGCGGTCGACCAGTCGCCCGACGAACTCGAGCCAATCCTTGCCGCATTCGTGGAACCCGCATTGGCATTGGCCCAGGACCGCCATGGCGGCGGCGCATTCGTCCGGGTCGTGGCGCGTGCGTATGCGGAGAAGAACGACAGCCTGCGCAAGTTCCTGTCCGACCACTACGGCCATGTGCTGCGCGATTTCGCCAAAGCGATCGCCACGTGCGTGCCTTCGCTGAGCAAGGAGGAGCTCTACTGGCGCCTGGACTTTCTTGCGGGCGCGTTGACCTATGCGATGGCCGACTTCGGCCTGATCAAGCGCCCCGCCGGGGTCAGCGAGAAGGCGCACCGCGAGCGCGCGGCCCGTGAGCTGATCCGCTTTGCGGCGGCCGGATTCAAGAGTTGAGGTCGGCCGCGGGCGTCCTGACGGGTGTAATGCACCCTCGCAGCCCTGCCGCCCCCGTTTAAACATCCCTGTTTTTCAAGGAGCTATGAAACATGGCTAACAACATGCTCGTGCGGCGCGCCGCCGTGCTGGGCGCCGGTGTCATGGGCGCGCAGATCGCTGCACACCTGACCAATGCCGGCGTGGACACAGTGCTGTTCGACCTGCCAGCCAAGGACGGTGATCCCAACGGCATCGTGAACAAGGCGATTGCGAATCTGGCCAAGCTCAGCCCCGCGCCGCTGGCGGACAAGGCGCTGGCCGAGCGGATCGTCGCGGCGAACTACGAAACCGGCCTGGAATTGCTGGAAGGCTGCGACCTGGTAATCGAGGCGATCGCCGAACGCATGGACTGGAAGCAGGACCTCTACCGCAAGATCGCGCCGCACGTGGCCGATCACGCCGTGCTGGCGAGCAATACGTCCGGTCTCGGCATCAATGCGTTGGCCGACGTGCTGCCGGAAGCGCTGCGCCCCCGCTTCCTGGGCGTCCACTTTTTCAACCCGCCTCGCTACATGCACCTGGCCGAACTGATTCCCGCCAAGTCGACGGACCCGGCCGTGCTGGCGCAGCTCGAGGCGTTCCTGACCACGACGCTCGGCAAGGGCGTGGTCATCGCCAAGGACACCCCCAATTTCATCGGCAACCGCATCGGTGTCTTCTCGATGCTGGCGGCCATGCATCACACCGAGCAGTTCGGGCTCGGCTTCGACACCGTCGATGCGTTGACCGGGCCGGCGATCGGGCGACCCAAATCGGCCACGTACCGCACTGCCGACGTGGTCGGACTGGACACGATGGTCCATGTCATCAAGACGATGGGCGATACGCTTCCCGATGACCCTTGGCACGCGTATTTCAAGGCGCCCAAGTGGCTGTCGGCGCTGGTCGAAAAGGGCGCACTCGGCCAGAAGACCGGTGCCGGCTTCTACACGAAGAAGGGCAAGGACATCCTGGTGCTTGACCTCAAAGCCCAGGAGTACCGGCCGGTCGCGACTGAACTCGACCCCGAGGTCGCAGGCCTGTTGAAGGAACGCGATCCATCCAGGAAGTTCGCGGCGCTCCGCGCCAGCGCGCATCCGCAGGCGAAGTTCCTGTGGGCGTGCTTCCGCGACACGTTCCACTACACCGCGTACCACCTGGAAAGCATCGCCGACACCGCCCGCGATGTGGACCTCGCCATCCGCTGGGGTTATGGCTGGTCGATGGGCCCGTTCGAGAGCTGGCAGGCGGCGGGATGGAAGCAGGTGGCCGACTGGATCGCCGAAGACATCGTGTCGGGCGACGCCATGAGCAGTGCCGCCCTGCCCGACTGGGTGTTCGATGGACGCGAGGGCGTACACGTCACCGATGGCAGCTACAGCCCGTCACGCGAGGCGCATGTGGCGCGCTCGACCAACCCGGTGTACGGCCGCCAACGGTTCCCTGACCCGCTGCTGGGCGAGCGCTTCGCCCACGGCCGCACGGTGTACGAGAACGACGGCGTGCGGATGTGGGCCGATGAAGGCGACAGCATTGCCACGGTCGGCTTCAAGACCAAGATGCACACGGTGAACAACCATGTGTTGGACGGCCTCCAGGAGGCCATCGCCGTCGCGGAGCGCGATTTCGCCGGTCTGGTGATCTGGCAACCGAAGGAACCGTTCTCTGCCGGTGCCGATCTCGCCGGCGCGTTGGGCCTGTTGCAGGCGGGCGACGTTGCCGGCTTCGAAGCCATGGTCGCGAACTTCCAGGCGACCAGCCAGCGGATCAAGTACGCGCTGGTGCCCGTGGTGGCCGCCGTCCGCGGGCTGGCTCTGGGCGGTGGCTGCGAGTTCCAGATGCATGCCGCGCGCAGCGTGTTCGGGCTGGAGAGTTACGTCGGGCTGGTTGAAGCCGGCGTCGGCCTGCTGCCTGCCGGCGGTGGCCTCAAGGAGTTTGCGGTCCGCGCCTCGGAGAAGGCCGGACCCAACGGCGACGTATTCGCCGAGCTGAAGGCGGCGTTCGAGAGCGTCGCGATGGGCAAGGTGTCCACGTCGGCGATGGAGGCACGCAACCTGCACCTGGCTCGGCCGACGGACCGCATCGTGTTCAACGCCCACGAGCTGCTGCACGTGGCCAAGGCCGAGGCACGCGCGCTGTCGGAGGGTGGCTACCGTCCACCGCTGCCGGCACGACGCATCCAGGTGGCAGGCGACGTGGGCATTGCGACGTTCAAGATGCTGCTGGTCAACATGCTCGAGGGCCGCTTCATCTCGCCGCACGATTACGAGATCGCCAGCCGTATCGCGACGGTGATGTGCGGCGGCGAGATCGATCGCGGCGCGCTGGTGGATGAGGCATGGCTGCTGCGGCTGGAGCGCGAACACTTCGTCGCGCTGGCCCAGATGCCCAAGACGCAGGAGCGCATCGCACACATGCTCAAGACCGGCAAGCCGCTGAGGAATTGACCCGGCGCGGCCTACGCACACCGTCAGCGACACCCCATCTTTTCCGCGGCGCCTGGGCGGGCTGGATCCACCGTTCCACGCTCGCCCCCAGGCCCCGCCTCCGGAGAACACCATGAAGCAGATCCAGGACGCCTACATCGTCGCCGCCACGCGCACCCCGGTGGGCAAGGCACCGCGCGGCGTATTCCGCAACACCCGCCCCGACGACATGCTGGCGCACGTGCTCAAAGCCGTCGTTGCGCAGGCACCGGGCATCGACGTCAGCCGCATTGATGATGCGATCATCGGCTGCGCAATGCCCGAGGGCGAGCAGGGCATGAACGTGGCGCGCATCGGCGTCTTGTTGGCCGGCCTGCCGGACACCATCGCCGCCCAGACCATCAACCGCTTCTGCTCTTCGGGATTGCAGGCCATCGCCCTGGCGGCGGACCAGATCCGCCTGGGCAATGCGGACCTGATGCTGGCCGGCGGCACCGAGTCGATGTCGATGGTGCCGATGATGGGCAACAAGGTCGCGCTCTCGCCCTCCGTCTTCAAGGATGATCATGTCGCGATCGCCTATGGCATGGGGATCACGGCCGAAAAGGTCGCGGAAGAATGGAAGGTCTCGCGGGAGGACCAGGACGCCTTCGCCCTCGCCTCCCACCAGAAAGCCATTGCGGCCATCGAGGCGGGCGAGTTCAAGGACGAGATCAGTCCGTACGAGGTGGTATCGGGGGTTCCCGACCTGGGCGCCAATACCGTGCGCCTCAAACAGCGCGTGGTTGACACCGATGAAGGCCCCCGCCCCGACAGCTCGCTGGAGGGCCTAGCCAAGCTGCGTCCCGTGTTCCGCAACGGGCAGTTCGGGGGCACCGTCACCGCTGGCAACAGCTCACAGATGAGCGATGGCGCGGGCGCGGTCCTGCTGGCGTCCGGGCAGGCCGTCAAGGACTACGGCCTGACGCCTCTCGCACGCTTCGTCAGCTTCTCCGTGGCGGGCGTGCGCCCCGAAGTCATGGGCATCGGCCCGATTGCCGCCATTCCGAAGGCGCTGAAGCAGGCCGGCCTCACAAAGGACCAGCTCGACTGGATCGAACTGAACGAGGCATTCGCGGCCCAGGCACTGGCGGTCATCCGTGATTCCGACCTCGACCCGTCCAGGGTGAACCCGCTGGGCGGCGCCATTGCGCTGGGCCACCCGTTGGGCGCGACGGGCGCGGTGCGGGCGGCCACCATCGTCCATGGGTTGCGGCGCCGCCGGCAGAAGTACGGCATGGTGACCATGTGCATCGGCACCGGCATGGGCGCAGCGGGGATTTTCGAGGCGCTCTGAGATCTACCGTATACGCTTCAATTCAGCGACCACGATCACCGGCCTTGAAACCAAGGCCGGTACTCACTGGAAGCGGGGCGCATCAAGCATTGCGCCTGCAGTCGGAAAACGCCTTCTCTCGCTGTCCAGCCGATAATTCAGTTGACTTCGAGTAGTCGACTGGTCTGTCGAGACAATTGCTCTCGTGCAGCCTCCCGCTCCTCTCTCATCTGGCGTACAGACCTGCAGTTGGATTGCAGGCGATGACTGCCCGTAGTCTGCTCTCGACGACAGACAATGCGATCGTCCTCGCCACCTGATACCGCTGAGGCGATCCACTCCAACTCGTTAAACGCGTATAGTCGCTCGGAATCAGAAAGCTCGCTCACGGTGGAGCGATCTCCTATAAGCCGCAACAATCTCTCTTGGCGTGCGATCAGCTCTTCGCGCTGACGCGCAGGCATCGTGCGAAACATGCCCGCACCCGCTACCAGTTGCTCTTTCAGTTCGATCTGATGCGCCACTATCTGGTCGAGGTCGTCGCTCGATGTCTTTACGCTTTCGGCAGCAACTCCAGCGCTGCTCGTCATCAGCGCAAATGCGATTACAAGATTCTTCATATCAACACCCTCTTGAATGAACGCAGGCGTCCTCGCACCTGCGAGCGGCCCGCACGGGACGATATCACCATAATCCAAGCCGACATCAAGTTGTCCAAGTCAACTTTGTCGGATTACATCCGAACGCCATCGATCAGCGAGCTGGGCCCACCAGTACCCCAGCTGCGCGGCCACTAAGCCGGCCGGCTTGAGCGCGGAGACCAGCCCGTAGTCGGAGAATTCGCGCCATCGGGAATCGTTCTCGGCGATGGCGGCGGCCACCAGTTCACCTGCGAACGTGGTCGGCGCCACGCCATGCCCGCCAAAGGCCTGCGCCAGCCAGAGCCCGTCGTCCAGGCGGCCGATCTGCGGCATCTGGTGGCGCGCATAGCTCATCAGGCCGGACCAGGCGTATTCAACGCCGACGTCATGCAACTGGGGAAACACCTTGATCATGTCGCGCCGCAGCAGCCGCTCCAC
Organism: uncultured Lysobacterales bacterium; assembly: GCA_946886865.1. The sequence goes on from CAMPJI010000003.1 coordinate 71,041, forward strand.
CGTTTGGGGTGACCGGTCCCGCACCGAGATGCGACCGCCCCACAACAGCCGGGTGTCGGCCAGTGGCCGGTAGTAGTCGAACGCGAAACGGGTGTCGTACACGGCGGCACGGGTGCTGATGGCGCTTGCAAGCCGGTCGCCCAGCGGCTCGGTGACCATCACGTAGGTGGCGATGGGCATGACGCCCGCGTCGACCGATCGATGCAACCCGGCCAGATAGCCGCCGCAGGCCAGTACCACGTGGTCCGCCAGGACGCGCCCTTCCGGCGTCTCCACCTGCCAGCGTGACCCCATCCGTGCCAGCGAAAGCGCCGGGCTCGCATCATGCAGCCGCCCACCCCCTTCCGTTAACCGGTGCGACAGGCCATGGACGTATCGAAGCGGATGGAAATGGAATCCCCTCCCCTCCAGTAAACCACCGTGGTAACGATCGGTGCGCAGTAGATCGCGCAGCTCCCGGGCGGGGATCCATTCCCAATCGACCCCGAACGCTTCGCTGAGCAGCGTCTGGCGGTCGCGCAGGACACGCTCGTCGCGGAACCAGTTGGCCCAGATGACACCCGATTCGACGGGGTCGCAGTCGATGCGATAGGTCTGGATCCGTTTGCGGATGAGCTCCACGGCATCCAGCGTGCCTCGGTAGAGCCCCCGTGCCCGCTCACGACCGAGATCGCGCAGGAGTGACGCCTCGCCTCGCGAAAAACCGCCAAAGACGAAGCCGCCGTTGCGTCCCGACGCGCCATGGCCTGCACGGTTCGCCTCGAGGACGACCACATCCCGAACACCCCGCTCCAGCAGGCCCAGCGCGGTATTGAGCCCGGCGAGCCCCCCGCCCACGACGCACACCCGCGTGTCGACAGGGCCACGCAGCGCGCCCAGGCCGGCGCACGCGCCCGCGGTTTCGAGGTAATAGGAACGCATGACGTCACCCGCGGCTACAACCGCAAGATGGTTGCCCAAGACGCGTTCAGCAGGCAAGCCGGACGCCGCTACCCGGGCACTAGTCGAGCTCGGTCACCCCAAGCTCCTTGAGCGCGTCCTGCATCAGCTGCTGGGCGGCATCACTGAGCTTTTCGTGGTCCAGCGCATAGCGGATCGTGGCCTCGATCAGGCCCAGATGCGTGCCGCAATCGAACCGGGTGCCGCGGAACCGGTACGCATTGACCGTCTCTTCCTTCAGCAGCGCCGAGATCGCATCGGTCAGCTGGATTTCGCCCCCCGCGCCGGGCGGGGTCGACTCAAGCAGGTCAAAAATGCGCGGATTCAGCACGTAACGTCCAACCACGGCCAGTGTGCTGGGCGCCACTTCAGGCTTCGGCTTCTCGACCATGGCGTTGATGCGCCCCTGGCGGTCGGCAAAGTCGTCCGTGGCGACGATGCCGTAGCTGCCCGTCTTCTCCCGGGGCACGTCCTGTACCGCAATGACACTGGCACCGCTGCGTTCTGCGGTATCGGCCATCTGCTTGAGCGCGCCATCGCCGCGATTCCAGATCACATCGTCCGGCAAGATGACCGCGAAGGGCTCGTCCCCAACCACCGGCCTGGCGCACAGCACCGCATGCCCGAGCCCGAGCGCTTCGGCCTGGGTGACGAAAATGGCGCGGACCCCATCGGGTAGCACGTTGCGCACCATCTCAAGCTGCTCATGCTTACCGGCGCGTTCGAGCTTCTGCTCGAGTTCGTATGCCTTGTCGAAGTAATCCGCGACCGCGTGCTTGTAGCGGTTGGTCACGAAGATCAGGGTGTCGCAGCCGGCTTCGATGGCCTCGTCGACGGCGTACTGGATCAGCGGCCGGTCGATGATCGGCAGCATCTCCTTGGGCACGGTCTTCGTGGCAGGCAAGAAGCGCGTGCCCAATCCAGCGACCGGAAAAACAGCCTTGCGAATGCGGGGATGGACAGGGAGCGGGGTGGAACGGGACATCAAACCTTCCTGGCGTTGCGGGCGGGAAATGCAACGACGGTCGTGGAATCCTGCAGAACGGGCAGCTGCTCGCTCATGGGATTGAAATCCGGAACCGTCGACCGAAGCAGGCTAGCAAGCGTGGCGCGGTCGTAGCGTGCAGACGCTTCGCGCATCATGGCCAGCGCCGATTCGATCTCCGCCGCCGCGACCTGACGCGGCTCGGCCTGCAGGATCTTCGGATGCCCCGTCGCCCGGTAGCGTTCGTCGGCATGGAACAGCGTCTCGTGCAGTTTCTCGCCGGGGCGCAGGCCGGTGTAGACAACCGCGATATCCCGGCCCGGCTGCTTGCCTGCGAGGCGGATCATCTGTTCGGCGAGGATGCGGATCGGCACCGCTTCCCCCATGTCCAGGGTGTAGATCGCCTCGTGGGTGCCAATGGCGGATGCTTGCAGGATCAGCTGGCAGGCCTCGGGGATCGTCATGAAGTAGCGCGTGACGTCGGGGTCGGTCACGGTGACGGGGCCCCCGTTGCGGATCTGCTCGCGGAACAGCGGGACCACGCTGCCGGCCGAGTCGAGCACGTTGCCGAAGCGGACCGTGACGAAGCGGGTCGAGCTCTGCTCGGCCAACGACTGGCACGCCATCTCCGCCAGCCGCTTGGTGGCGCCCAGCACGTTGACCGGATCCACCGCCTTGTCCGTGGAAATCAGCACGAAGGTGCCCACGCCGAGGTTCCGGCATGCGCGCGCGACGGTTTCAGTCGACAGCACGTTGTTGCGCACCGCCTCGCGTAGTTGCGCCTCCAGCAGCGGCACCTGCTTGTACGCGGCGGCGTGGAATACAGCCTCGGGCTCCGACTCGGCCAGCGCGTGCCCGATGACGGCGGGATCGCCGCAGTCGCCCAGCACCTGGATGAACTCCACGTCGGGGAAATCACGGCGCAACAGCGATTCGGTCGTGGTCAGGGCCAGTTCGTCGATCTCGACGAGGGCGATGCGGCGCGCGCCATGCCGCGCGCACTGGCGGCACAACTCGGAACCGATCGAGCCGCCCGCGCCCGTCACGAGCACCGAACGTGCACCCAGCCAGTCGCGGATTGCCTTCCAGTCCGGCAACACCGGCTTGCGGCCAAGGAGATCCTCGATCGCCACCTCTTTCAGCTCGCCGGGCAGCGAGCGTCCCTCCAGCACGTCGGCCAATCGCGGCACCATGCGGAATGGCAGCCCGGTGCGCTCACACGCCACCACCACCCTCTGCAGCGCAGTGGCGTTGGCCGAGGGCATGGCGATGACGAGCAGACCGGCGGCCGACTCCCGCGCCACCTCGGTGACATCCGAAACCCGCCCCAGCACCGGAACGCCCTGCACTTTGGTCCCGCGAAGGCGACCTGCATCGTCCAGGAACCCCACGGGCTGGTAGGTGCCGAGACGCCGCAAGTCCCGCACCAGCGCTTCGCCCGCATGCCCTGCACCCAGAATCAGGATGCGGACCGATCGCTCCTGGCCACGCTCGTTGCGGCTGTCCTTCCATGCCCGGTACATGAGCCGCGGCGCACCCAGCATGCCCATCAGGACCAGTGGGTACAGGACGAGAACCAGCCTGGACACCATGTCCAGGCGGTTATAAAGAAAGAGACCGACCGCGATGGCGACCGCGCCAAACGTGCTGGCCTTCAGGATGTTCCACAGATCGGGAACGCTGGCGAAGCGCCACAACCCGCGGTACAGGCCGACTTGCCAGAACACGGCACCCTGCGCCACCAGGACCAGTGCAACCTCGGTGCTCCACAGAGGAATCGATGGCGGATTGGCCACGATGCTGTAACGAAGCCAGTGCAATCCCAGCCAGACCACCCACACCACCGCGAGGTCGTGTGCGACCACGGCCAGTCGTGGGAACGCGCCACTCCATCGGTCACGCCAGACACTCATTGGGTACGATCCCTTTCCTGTTCCTGCCCGGCCGCGACCTTGCCGGCGCGGTGCTGCAGCCAGAGCCATACGAAAGCCGCGGACGTATACCACGCCAGCATGCAAGCGGCCATGAAGGCGGTGCTGTGGCGCCCGCCTGCCAGATCCAGCAGCAGGACGGCACCCGCCAGCGTGGCCACACCGTAGGCCACGGTGACCCGTGTGTGCCCCGCGCGTCGTGCCCACCCCTGGTAGGCATGCTGCACGTGGGGCGTCCACCACCGCTCCCCGCGCAACACCCGGCGCCCGAGGGTCAGGCCCGCATCGACGAGGAACGGGGCGAGCGGCAGGATGAGCAGGGGCGCCACACCCGGATCCGGCAGTGCCGCCAGCACCGTCAGTGCACCAATGCCGTAGCCCAGCGCGCCGCTACCGACATCACCCAGAAAGATTCGCGCTGACGGGGCGTTGAAAGGCAGGAAACCGACGCAGCCGGCGACCAGCGCCCCGCCCAGTGCAGCGGCAGGTCCACCCAGCGCCAATGCGAGCGCGGCGGCCACGATCGCGGCCTGGCTCGCGGCAAGGCCGTTGATGCCGTCCATGAAGTTCCACACGTTGGTCAGCGTGACGATCAGGCCGAAGCCCACCAGGACCAGCGGCAGATCGCCCGTCGCAATCCAGACGGGCGCAAGGAACACGGCCGCGGCCAGGGCGTGCACTGTCAGGCGCAACCAGGGGGACAACGGTCGGTGGTCATCGATCCAGCCCACGCCCGCCACCAGCAAGGTGCCCAATCCGAACGCGGCCAGCCAGGGCAGATGCGGGGGATGCCGCAAACCCAACGCGACGCAGGCCGCGAGCATCACCGCGACGATCGCGATGCCGCCCCCACGGGGCGTGGGGATCGCGTGGCTGCGCCGCGCGCCCGGCTCATCGACCAGGTTGCGCTGCAGCGCGTAGCGACGTGCCAGCCACGTGCCTGCCGCGCCCATCATGAAGAATACCGCCAGCCAGCCTGCCATCAGGCCTCAGACCACGGCATAGTTCAGCAGCGGCTTGACGGTGCCCCATTCCTTGCAGCTGGGGCACTGCCAATGGTGGCTGCGCGCACCGAACCCGCAGCGATTGCACCGGTAGCTCGGATTGCGCACCAGCAGCTGGTCCGTGATGTGCTTGAGGTCGTGAAGGGTCGCCAGGGGATCGGCGCCCTCCGCCAGGGTGAGGTCGATCAACGCCGCCTCGCCCCGCACGGACGGGCGGTCCTTGAGCTGCTGGGCGAGATAGGCACGGGCCGCGGCAACACCCTCCCCCGCTTCGACCATCCGGGTCAGCGCCAGCACGGGCGCTATACCCCGGTAGTGCTCGCACATCTCCGCGAGGAACGCGCGGGCGCCGGTGACATCGCCGGTCTGCTCGTAACTGGACAGCAGGGACGGAAGGACTTCCGGCAGATAGTCGGGGTCATTGCGTGCGACGCGCTCAAAGGCCCGGATGGCCGCCGGATGGTGTTGCGCCTCTACCTCGATGCGGCCTTCGATCATGCCGGCCCGCACCGAGTTGGCGTCCGCCTCGTACGCACGGGCGACGGCCAACCGAGCCTCGTCGACCTGCCCAGCCGCCCGGTGTCGGTCGGCCAGCTCGCATTCGAACTGGGCAATCAGCTTGCCCATCGGCTCACCGGTGGCGGCCTCGAAACGCTGGGCGTTCTCGATGGCCTTGTTCCAGTCGCGCTCGGACTGGTAGATCCCGATCAGGTGGCGCAACGCCAGAGGCGCACGCATGTCCAACGCCACCAGGTCACTGAAGACGGTTTCAGCGCGATCGAGGAGACCCGACCGCATGTAGTCCTCGCCGAGTGCCAGCAACGCCTGCACCTTCTGCTGGTCGCTCAGCCCCGGCCGTTGCACCAGCGCCTGATGAAGGCGGATGGCGCGATCGACCTCGCCCCGGCGCCGGAACAGGTGGCCCAGTGCGACCTGGGTCTCGAACGTGTCCTTGTCGAGTTCGGCGATGTGCAGGAACAGTTCGATCGCTTTGTCAGGCTGTTCGTTGAGCAGATAGTTGAGGCCGCGGAAATAGGTGGTGGACAACCGGCTGACCTGCGTGTCGCTGTGCCGCTCACCGCCACGGCGGCCGATCACCCAGCCACTGACGGCCGCGATCGGCAACAGCAGGAAAAACCAGAACCATTCGCTGATGAAGGCCATGGCTTCAGCCCTCTGGTGGCCGCGTACGCGACGTCACCGCGTTGCCATCGGCCGCCGGCACCTGGCGTTCCAGCCTTGAAAGACGCCGCCGCAGGGGCAGGACCACCGCCGCGCTGACCGCCAATCCGCCTACCAGCACGCCGATCAGCAACGAGACGAGCACGGCGATGCCCAGCGTGGTCGAGATCACGAGGATTCCGAAATCGATCTGGACCAGGTCGCGGTTCAACGCGCCCACGATGGCACCTGTCGCAAGACAGGCAAATGCAACCAGGATGCGTATCAGACGCATGCGCGACGATCTCCTTCTGCCGTGCGGGCCACAGCTTAGCCGACGTGTCCGATGCGGGCAGCCCGCGAGCCGGGACCCCGCGTATCAGACCGCATCATCGTCCAAGGGCATGACCGCACTGACGCGCTCGCGCAACTCCTTGCCCGGCTTGAAGTGCGGCACGTGCTTGCCCTGCAGGGCGACCGACTCGCCCGTCTTGGGGTTGCGGCCCATGCGCGGCGGGCGGTAATGCAGCGAAAAGCTGCCGAAACCACGGATCTCGATCCGCTGCCCGTCCGACAGCGACGCACCCATCATGTCCAACAGCGCCTTGACCGCCATGTCCACATCGTCGCCCTTCAGGTGGGGCTGGCGCTGGGACAGGATTTCGATCAGTTCTGACTTGGTCATGGCGTATGGCGACTCCCCTGCCTGCGGCCTCGGCCACGCCACCAGACAGGCCGCCGGACTCTTCTTTCACTGGGCCGGACACGGACTGACGCGGATGAACACGGCTGGATGACACCCGTCCGTGCCGATCCGCGTCAAGCCGCGCGCCGGCAAATCTGCAACAACTCGATCTGCAACAACCGGAGGCGGCCCATTGGGGGCCGCCTCCGTACAACGTTGGCCGGATTACTCCGACTTGTTGCCCAGCTGCTCGCGCAGCAGCGCGCCCAGCTTCGTGGTGCCACTGGCGGCGTCGGCATTGGCGCGGTTGTAGTCGGCCACGGCCTCCTGCATCTCCGCCTCGTCCTTCGCCTTGATCGACAGCTGCATCGTGCGGCCCTTGCGGTCCATGCCGATGAAGCGTGCCTCGACCTCGTCGCCGACCTTCAGGTACTTGGTGGCGTCGTCCACGCGCTCCTTGGCGATGTCGCGCGCGGCGACGTAGCCCTCGATGCCGTCGGCCAGCTCGATCGTCGCGCCCTTGGCGTCGACTTCCTTCACCGTGCCGTTGACGATCGAACCCTTCGAGTTGGACGCCATGTACTGGCCGAACGGATCCTGCTCCAGCTGCTTGACGCCCAGGCTGATGCGCTCGCGCTCCGGATCGACGGCCAGCACCACGGCTTCAAGCGTGTCGCCCTTCTTGAAGTTGCGGACGATGTCCTCGCCCGTGGTGTTCCAGCTGATGTCCGACAGGTGGATGAGGCCGTCGATGCCGCCGTCCAGGCCGATGAAGATGCCGAAGTCGGTGATCGACTTGATCTGGCCCTCGACCTTGTCGCCCTTCTTGTGCAGCACGGAGAAGGTCTCCCACGGATTGGAGGTGACCTGCTTCATGCCCAGCGAGATGCGGCGACGCTCCTCGTCCACGTCCAGCACCATGACCTGCACGTCGTCGCCGACCTGCACGATCTTGGACGGGTTGACGTTCTTGTTGGTCCAGTCCATCTCGGACACGTGGACCAGGCCTTCCACGCCCGGCTCGATCTCGACGAACGCGCCGTAATCGGTGACGTTGGAGACCTTGCCGAACACGCGGGTGTTGGCCGGGTAGCGGCGCGCGATGTTGTCCCACGGATCCTCGCCCAGCTGCTTGAGGCCGAGGCTGACGCGGTTGCGCTCGCGGTCGTACTTGAGCACGCGGACGTCGAGCTCCTGGCCCACTTCCACGACTTCGGACGGATGGCGCACGCGCTTCCAGGCCATGTCGGTGATGTGCAGCAGGCCGTCGATGCCGCCCAGGTCCACGAACGCGCCGTAGTCGGTCAGGTTCTTGACCACGCCCTTCAGCACCGCGCCCTCGACCAGCTTCTCCATGAGCTGCTCGCGCTCCTCGGAGTGCTCGCTCTCGACCACCGCGCGGCGGGAGACGACGATGTTGTTGCGCTTGCGGTCCAGCTTGATCAGCTTGAACTCGAGCTCCTTGCCTTCCAGGTAGGTCGAGTCGCGCACCGGGCGCACGTCGACCAGCGAACCGGGCAGGAAGCCGCGGACGTCCTTGATGTCGACGGTGAAACCGCCCTTGACCTTGCCGCTGATGCGGCCGGTGATGGTCTCGTTCTTCTCGAGGGCTTCCTCGAGCTCGTCCCACACCATGGCGCGCTTGGCCTTCTCGCGCGACAGCACGGTCTCGCCGAAGCCGTTCTCGATGGAGTCCAGCGCGACCTTGACCTGGTCGCCCTCGGCCACGTCGATCTCGCCGGCGTCGTTACGGAACTGTTCGATCGGGACGATGCCCTCGGACTTCAGGCCGGCGTTGATCACCACGACGTCGCCGCGGACTTCCACGACGGTACCGGTGACGATGGCGCCGGGCTTCAGCTTGGCCAGGTACTGCTGGCTCTGTTCGAACAGTTCGGCAAATGATTCGGTCATTGGAAAAATACTCGGTTGATGACACAGACCGGCACCGCGGCCGGTCCACCCGTTGTCGGCCTGCGCGGGATTGCGTATGGCCGTGAGTGTTGTGGTGGATGACCCACCGGGACTTACCGGCGGGGCCTTGCTACTGCATCTGCTACGGCGATTTGCCCTGCACCGCCCCAAGGACGCGCCGGACCACCTCGTCGATGCCGATGCCGGTGGTATCGATGCAGACCGCGTCGTGCGCAGGCCTCAGCGGGGCCACCGCGCGATTGGCATCGCGGGCGTCACGGGCCAGGATCTCCCGTAGCAGACCGGCCAATGTAACCGGAACCCCCTTGTCTTTCAACTGCTTATATCGCCTTTCGGCCCGTTCCTCGGCACTGGCCGTGAGAAAAACCTTGTAGGCCGCGTCCGGGAAGATCACCGTGCCCATGTCCCGTCCGTCGGCCACCAGCCCGGCGGGCTGCCGGAAGGCGCGCTGGCGGTCCTTGAGGGCCGAGCGCACCTCGGGGATGGCAGCAATGGCCGAGGCAGCGGCGCCCGCGGTTTCCGTGCGCAGCTCGGCCGTGGCATCGGAGCCGTTGACCAGCACCAGCAATTCATCGCCCTCTTCACGGAAGGTAATGTCGGTGTCGAAGGCGCAGCGCACCAGTGACGACGGGTCGGCCAGGTCAATGTCGCCCCAACCGGCGGCCACGCCGATCGCCCGGTACAACGCGCCCGAGTCCAGGTAATGCCAGCCCAGCTGCCGGGCAACGAGGCGGGAGATGGTGCCCTTGCCGGAGCCCGATGGGCCGTCGATGGTGAGCACGGGGGCGGCCGCGGGGGTGCCGGCGGAGGGGTTCGAG
>CAMPJI010000004.1 GCA_946886865.1 uncultured Lysobacterales bacterium
GAGGCCGGCCACGCCCGGGGGCGCCGCGGGGGGAACAGTGTGTTGAAGCCGGCGTGCGTCTCAGCCGCCGAAGGCCAGCGCACCGTCCAGGCGGTAGGCGGCGCGCAGCTCGGCCAGGCCGACCGGCGTGCCGAGCACGTCCACGCCATCGCACCGTCCGGCCAGTTCGGCCAGCAGGGCCAGGCCGGCGCTGTCGATGCGCTCGACCGCGCGCAGGTCGAACGTGTCCACGTCCGCACCCAGCATCGGGTGCGCCTGTTTCCAGGCGGACGCGCACGCCTCACGCGACAACGCGCCGGTGAACACCAGCGCGTTGCCGTCGCGGACCACGGTGGCCGTGGGTGCGGCCACTCAGTTGGCGCTGGCGTTGAGCTTGCCGGCCTTGAGCTCGGCGGCGACCTGCGGGATCGACTTCTGCCTCAGCGGCGTGTCGAACTGGTTGCGGAAGGTCTGCACGAAGCTCACGCCTTCCACCATCACGTCGAACACCTTCCAGGCATCGCCGTTCTTGCGCATCAGGTAGTCGACCGGGATCGGCTCGCCGCCCTGGCGCAGCATCTCGGTGGAGACCCGCATGATGGCGCCGCCGCGCAGCGGGGTCTCGGACTTTACCCGCACCTGCAGGCGCGTGTTGAAGTCGAGCAGGGACGAGCCGTAGCGCTGCATCAGGTTGTCGGCCAGCGCATCGGAGAACAGCTTGACGTCCGCATCGGACGCGCCGCGGCCATGCGCGCCCAGCACCAGCCGGCCGGCGTAGTCGCGGTCGAACATCTGGTTGAACTCGCCCGAGACGAACTGGCGCAACGCGCCGCGGTCGCGGGTGAACTCGGCACGGCGGGACTCCAGCGTGCTCAGGATGCGCGTGCTGTTGTCGAGCACCAGCTTGCTTGGCGAGCCGGCCTGGCGCGTCTGTGCGGCCTGGTTGGGTGCGGCCTGCTGGGCCAGCACGGGGGTGGCGGCCAGCAGGGCGCTGGCGATCACGAGGGAAATGGCGGTCTGCTTCATGCGGTGTGCTCCTGGGGGAGGGGCGGGCCGTCGCCGTGGGACAGCGTCTGGAGAGGGGCTACTGGAGGTACGGCGGCACGTCGTCGCCGGAGCCGCCGTCGGCCGGTGCGGCCGGGTCGGCCGCGGTGTCGTCACCGGCGGCATTGTCCGCACCGCCGCTGAACATGTACTTGCCGACCAGCTGCATCAGGTCCACCGACGGCTGGGTCAGGAAGATCTCGTCGCCGTCCTTCAGCGGGTCCGGGTCGCCGCCGGGCGCCAGGCCGACGTAGCTTTCGCCCAGCAGGCCGCTGGTGAGGATGGCGGCGCTGGTGTCGGCCGGCAGGTCGGCATAGCGGTTGTCGATGGCCAGCGTCACAACCGAATCGAGCTTGACCGGGTCCAGCGTGATGTCGCGGACCTGGCCGATCGTCACGCCGCCGACCTTGACCGGCGCGTTGGGGCGCAGCGGGCCGAGGTTGGTGAAACGCGCGGTGACCTCGTAGCGGTCGCCGCCGAAGCCGAAGTTGCCGTTGGTGGAGGCGATCGCCAGCACCAGCAGCGACGCCAGCGCCAGCAGCAGGAAGGCACCGACGGCGAATTCGATGCGGGGGGCTCGGGAGGACATGGAGGTCACCTCAACCCGCCATCGGGCGGGTGTTGCATTGGGAAGTCCGCACAGGGACGTGCGGGGTTTTGCGAAGGCATCGCATCAACGGAACAGCAGCGCCGACATCACGAAATTGAACATCAGCACCAGCAGCGAGGCGTTCACCACCGCCTTGGTGGTGGCGATCGACGTGCCCTCGATGGTCGGCTCGGCGTGGAATCCCACGTAGGCCGCGACCAGCGCCGCGATCGCGCCGAACACCGCGGCCTTGGCGAAGGCCATCGCGAAGTCCTTGCCGAAGTCGACGCTGTCCTGGAGCACCTGCCAGAACACGCCCGACTCCACGCCGATCACGTGCACGGCCTCGAAGTAGCTCGCGCTGATCGCCAGGCTGCAGAAGAACGCCGTCAGAAGCGGCACGCACAGCACCGCCGCCCAGAAGCGCGGCGCCACCGCCTTGCCGACCGGGTCGATCGCCATCAGCCCGAGCGCGGTGATCTGGTCGGTGGCGCGCATCAGGCCCAGCTCGGCCGCGATCGAGCTGCCGGCGCGGCCGACGAACAGCAGCGCCGTCAGCACCGGGCCCAGCTCGCGGTACAGCCCCAGCCCGAGCATCGCGCTGACCTGGTTGGCGGCGCCGTAGGTGTCGAGTGCGCGGTAGCCCAGCAGCGTCACCGAGAGGCCCACGAACGCACCGCCCACGGCAATGATCGGCAGCGAGCGCGCGCCGATCTTGTAGATCTCGCGGACCAGCTCGCGCAGGAAGTCGGCGGTCGGCTTCGATGCGCGCAGCACCGAGAGCGTGAACAGCCCGGCGCGTCCGACCGAGCGGGTGGCGGCAACGAAGGGCATCAGGCGGCCTCGGGCACGGTGGCACCGCGCGGGGCGGCATCGAACGGGATCGGCCCGTCGGGCTGGCCGTCCAGGAACTGCCGCACCAGCGGGTCGGTGCTGGCCTGCAGTTGCGCCGGCGCGCCGGAAAACACGATGCCGCCATTGGCGATCACGAGGGCGTGGTCGGCGACCGGGAGGGTCTCGTGCACGTGGTGGGTGACCACGATGCTGGTCAGGCCGAGCGTGTCGTTGAGGCGGCGCACCAGGTCCATCACCACGCCGGACGCGATCGGGTCCAACCCGGTCAGCGGCTCGTCGTAGACCATCAGCGGCGGGTCCAGCGCCAGCGCACGCGCCAGCGCTACACGCCGCGCCATGCCCCCGGACAGCTCGCGCGGGTAGGCGTCGGCGGCGGCGCGCAGGCCCACCGCGTGCAGCTTCATCCGCACCAGCCGGTCGATCACCGCCTTGGGAAGATCGGTGTGCGTGCGCAACGGCAGCGCGACGTTTTCGGCCGCCGTGAGATCGGTCAGCAGGCCGTTGCCCTGCAGCAGCACGCCGATGCCCTTGCGCAACTCCAGCAGGGCGCGCATGCGGCGCGGGACGGGCTGGCCCAGCACCTCGACGGTGCCGGCCGCCGGTTCCAGCTCACCGGTCAGCGCGGCGAGCAGCGTCGACTTGCCGCTGCCCGACGGCCCGAGCACGGCCACCACCTGCCCGCGCGGGACGGTGAGGTCGATGTCGCGCAGCACGGTGCGTCCGCCGCGATCGAGGCGGACACCGGCCAGGCGGACGATGGGGGCGTTGGGATCCATGGGCACCGGTGGGTGGGGTCGCGGGCGCGCGACGGCAAGGCCGCGCGTAGGCAAAACACGCGCAGCTTGGCCGGGGCCGGCTGAACCGCGCTTGTCGGCGCATTGTCGCAGAGGCCGTCACCGGTGCCCGCCCTGGCGCGCGCAACGGCCTGTCTCGCGGCCTGCGACCGCGCTGCGGCAAGATGCACGCCATGCCGACCGCGCCCGACTTCCGCCTGTACCACTCCAATTCACTGGAGGTGCTGGCGGGGCTGGTGGCGGCGGAGCTGCGCACGCCCGCGCCGGGCCAGCCGCTGCTGGCACCCGACACGGTGCTGATCCCCCAGGTGGCGATGCGCCGCTGGCTGCAGGCGACGCTCGCGGCCGAGTACGGCATCGCCGCCAACCTGGAGTTCCTGACCCCCGGCGAGTTCGTCGCCCGTGCGCTCCAGGCCAACGTGCCCGGCGATGGCGATGACCTCGATGCCGCGGCGCTGCGCTGGCGCCTGTACGACGCGTTGACCGACGACGCGGTGCTCGCCGTGCCTGCCATGGCTGCGCTGCGGTCGTACCTGTCCGACGGCGACCCGGTAAAGCCCTGGGCGCTGGCCGGCGAGCTGGGCGGCATCTTCGAGAAGTACCAGGCCTGGCGCCGTGACTGGCTGCTGCGCTGGGACGCCGGCGCCGACCCGGACGACCCGCAGGCCGTGCTCTGGCGACGCATTGCCAGCGGCGACGCGCACCGCGCCCGCCGCATCCAGCAGTACCTCGACCGGTTCGAGGGTGCGGGATCCGCGCTGCCGGCCGGGCTGCCGGCGCGGCTGTTCGCCTTCGCCACGCTCAACGTCTCGCCCGACGTGCTGCGCGTGCTGGCCACGCAGGCGCGCGTGGGCACGCTGCACTTCTACGTGCCGTCCTCCAGCCGCGACTACTGGGGCGACCTGCAGCGCGTGCGCACGTCCGGCGCCGATGCGGTGGCCGGCGAGAACCCGCTGCTGCAGGCCTGGGGTGCGGCGGGGCGCGACTTCATGGCGCTGCTGGGCGGCTACGAAGTCGTGCACCCGAGCGCGGAGATCCGCGGCGATGTCGACCCGTTCGAGGGCGGCGGCGCGCTGCACGGCAGCCTGCTGCGGCGGCTGCAGTCGGACCTGTTCCACCGCCGGCCGTCGCCGCCCGTCGAGCCCACCGCCGGCGACCCGCGCACGCGCCTGCCCGCCGTGCGCCGCGACGACCCGAGCCTGCAGGTGCACGCCTGCCACACGCGCCTGCGTGAGTTGCAGGTGCTGCACGACCAGCTGCGTGCGCTGTTCGAAGACCCTCGTTTCGATCCACCGCTGCAACCACGCGAGGTCGCGGTGCTGGCGCCGGACATCGACCCGTACCTGCCGTATTTCGAGGCGGTGTTCGGCAGCCGCGGCCGTGACGACGCCATCCCCTACGCGTTGGCCGATGCCAGTCCGCTGGCCGGCGAGCCGCTGGCCGAGGTGTTCATGCGACTGCTGGCGTTGCCGGTGTCGCGCTTTGGCCTGGAGGAAACGCTCGACCTGCTCGCCAGCCCGCCGTTGGCGGATGCCGCCGGCTTGGACGCGGCCGCGTTCGCGCGCCTGCGCGACTGGCTGCAGGCGGCCGGCGCGCGCTGGGGCCTGGACGCCGCGCACCGCGCGCGCCTGGACGCGCCGGCCGATGACGCCTACACCTGGGCCTTCGCGCTGGACCGGCTGCTGCTGGGCCACGCCAGCGGCAGCGATGCGCCGGTCGTGACGGCCTCCGGGCAGGTGGTGGCGCCGTTGCCGGAGCTGGAAGGCCGCGCGCTCGATGCGCTCGACACGTTGATCCGCCTGCTGCGCGTGCTCGCGCGCCAGACCACCGCGCTGGCCGAAGCGATCACGCCCGAGGCCTGGCGCGACCGGCTGATCGGCCTGCTCGACAGCCTGCTGCCGCGCCCGCCGTCGCTGCCGGCGACGCAACGCGCGCTCGACCGCCTGCGACAACTGGTCGACGCCTTCGCGGCCGACGCGCGCCGCGCGGGGTTCGAGGGGACGGTGCCGGCCGAGGCCGTGCGCGCGCATTTCGCCGGCGTGCTGTCCGAATCCGACACCCGTGCACCGCTGTTGACCGGCGGGATGAGCATCGGCCGCATGGTGCCAATGCGGCTGCTACCGTTCCGCGTGATCTGCCTGCTGGGCATGGACGACGGCGAGTTCCCGCGTCGCGACCCGGCCGCCGGCCTCAACCGGCTCACGGCGGAGCTGGGCAGCGAGCAGCGCCGCACCGGCGACCGCTCCACGCGCGACGACGACCGCTTCCTGTTCCTGCAGCTGTTCGCCGCCGCGCAGGACGTGTTCTACGTCAGCTACCGCGGCGCCGACCCGCGCGACGGCAGCGTGCGCGAGCCGTCGGTGCTGGTGGCCGAGCTGCTCGCCGCGGCGGCGGCGCAACACGCGCCCGGTGCCGATGCCCAGGCGCAGCTGGTGGTGCGGCATCCGCTGCAACCGTTCGCGCCGGCCGCGTTCGGCGCCGGCGATGAGCCGCGCCGGTTCTCCTATCGCCAGGCGTGGTGGCCGGCCGCGGCGCAGCCCGCGCAGCGGCGCGTGCCGCTGCCGGCGTGGTTCGGCGATGCGTTGGACCCGTTGCCGGCGGACGCGGAGCACCGTCTGCCGCTGGAGACCCTGCGACGCTTCCTGCAGGCGCCGGCCGAGGCCTTCCTGCGCCATCGCCTCGGCCTGCGCCTGCCGGACATCGAAGCGCCGGAAGGCGATGTCGAACCGCTGCTGGCACCCGGCCGCGGCTTGGCGCGCCAAGTACTGCAACGCGCGGTGTTCGAGGCCTGCCTGCGCGGCGATGACGACGCCACCACCCACGCACTGCTGCGCGCACGCGGGGTGCTGCCCTCGGGCCCGCTCGGCCGGCGTACGCTGGAGCAGGTGCGGGGCGACGTCGCCCGCTATGCCGATGCGTTCCGCGACTGGCGCGGCGCGACCACCGCCGACGCGCCGCGGCTCGAGGTCGATCTCGACGGCACCGTGCTGCACGGCCGCGTGGCCGACGTGTACCCGCACGGCATCGCCCGCATCCGGTTCGACGCGCCCAACGGCCCGTCCTCGATCCGCAACGGCCTGGACTGGCTGTTCGCGCGCGCGGCGGGCCTGGACGTGTCGCTGGTCGAGTTCCACGACGGCGGCGACGCCGGTCCGGGGCCGCACCGTCGGCCCGATCTCGACGCGGACGCGGCGCGTGGCCTGCTGCGCGCGCTGGTGGCACTGCGCGAGAAGGGTCTGCGCGAGCCGCTGCCGTTCGCGCCCTACGCCGGCTGGGAGCTGTTCAACGCGCCCACGCTGGAGAAAGGCCTGGACGCCGCCGCCAGGAGGTGGCGCGGCAGCGAACGCAGCTGGAGCGAGCGCGACGTCGATGCGTTGCGGCTGGCGCTGCGGGGCCGCGATCCGTTCGGCGACGGCGCCACCCAGGCCGCGTTCGTCGACCTGGCGCTGACGATCTACCTCGCCGTGGTGTCGGGCGCCGCGTACGACGGCACCGACGCGGAGGCCATGCAGGCGCTCGCCGCGAACCTGGACACGGAGGACGCGGAGTGAGCGACGCCACCGCGCCCGATCCCTACCTCACGCTGCCGCTGGACGGCGTGCGCGCCATCGAGGCGTCCGCCGGCACCGGCAAGACCTTCACCCTGGCGACGCTGGTGGTGCGGCTGGTGGTGGAGCGTGGCCTGCGCATCGGGCAGATCCTCGCGGTCACCTTCACCGAGGCGGCGACGCAGGAGCTGCGCACCCGCATCCGCGCGCGCCTGCTGCTGGCGGCCGACCTCGTCGGTGCGCTGCTGCCCGACGGTGCGCCGCCGGACGCCGTGCTGACCCACGCCGTGCTGGCCGCGCACCTGGACGGCGGCGCGGAGTCGGCCGATGCCCTGCGCCGCCGGCTGCAGGTGGCGGCCAACGACATCGACCTGGCGGCGATCTTCACCATCCACGGGTTCTGCGCGCGCGTGCTGCGCGAGCATGCGCTGGAGGCCGGACAGGGGTTCGACGCCCCCGAGCTGCTGGCCAACGATGCGACGCTGCGCGAGGCCATCGCCGCCGACCTGTGGCGCGCGCATGGCGCCACCGCCGGCGCCGCAGACGACCTGCTGGCGATGTGGAGCGGCGGCCCGCTGGCGCTGGCCGGCGACCTGCCGCCACTGGTGCGCGAACGCACGCTGCGTCCGGCACTGGCCGGGCTGCCGACCGACCCCGCGCCGCGCCTGCGCGCGACGGGTGCCGCGCTGGCGGAGGCGTTCCGTGCGCATGGCGACGAGTTCCGCGCATCCCTGCTGTCGGCCGTCGAGGGCAAGGTGCTGCACGGCGGCAGCTACAAGGCCAACTGGATCGCCGCGCTGTTCGACGCGTTGCATGCGTGGTGCGAGGCGGGCGATCCCGACGCGCCATTCGTGCACGCGAAGCTTGGCCACCTCAGCCGCGAAACGCTTGTCGACAGGACGAACAAGACCGCCAAGGGCCCCACGCCGGATTCGCCGGTCTGCGATGCCGTGCCGGCCTACCTGGACGCGCTGACCGCCGTGGCGGAATGGCAGGACGCGCGCCGTGTCGAACTGCTGCACGCGCTGCGCGACGATGCCCGCACGCGCCTGGCCCGCTTCAAGCGGCAGCAGCGCGTGCAGACCTACGACGACCTGATCGACCGCGTCGCCGATGCGCTCGACGGCGCGTACGCCGACGCGCTGGTGGCGCGGCTGCGCGCGCAGTATGCCGTCGCACTGGTGGACGAGTTCCAGGACACCGACCCGCGGCAGTGGCGCATCTTCGAACGCGTGTTCGGCGCGGCCAGCGGCGCGCCGGCGCTGTTCGTGATCGGCGATCCCAAGCAGGCGATCTACGGCTTCCGCGGCGGCGATGTCGACACTTACCTCGCCGCGCGCGACACCGCGGACGGGGCACCGCCGCTGTCGACCAACTTCCGTTCCCGTCCCGGCGTGTTGCGCGCGATCTCGGCGCTGTACGCGCAGGCGGGGCGTGCCGATGCGCCGCCGTTCGTGGACCCGCGCATCCGCTTCCAGGACCTCCGCCCCGGCGGTACCCGCAGCGACGAGGATTACCTGCGGGATGGCCGGCCGGCGCCCGCGCTGACGCTGTGGCAGGCGCCTGCGCCCGACCAGGTCGACGCCAAGGGCAAGCCGAAGCCGTACAGCGCGGGGCGCTCGCGCGAACTGGCGACCCGCGCGTGCGTGGCGGCGATCCACCGCGTGCTCGCCGACGCCCGCGAAGGCAACGCCACCCTCGACGGCCGTGCGGTGCAGCCGGGCGACATCGCGGTGCTGGTGCGTTCGCACAGCGAGGCCACGCGCATCCGCCAGGCGCTGGCATTGGCCGGCATTCCCGCGGTGGCGGCGGGCAAGCAGAGCCTGTTCGCGACCGACGAGGCACGCGAGCTGCATGCGTTGCTGCTGGCGGTGCTGCACGGCGCCGACGACGGCCGCCTGCGGACCGCGCTGTCCACGGTGCTGATCGGACTGGATGCGTCTCAGGTCGCTGCTCTCGACGCGCTGTCCGAAGGCGGCAGTAGCGATGCACTCAACCACTGGCGGCTGGCCGCCATCGGCTGGCGCGAGCGCCTGCAACGCGGCGGCCCGCTGGCGCTGGTCAACGACCTGTGCGCGCAGCACGCGGCGCGCCTGCTGGGCCTGCTCGACGGCGAGCGCCGCCTCACCAACTACCTGCAGCTGGCCGAACTGCTGCAGGAGGCGCAGGCGCGCGCGCTGGGCCTGCACGGCCTGGTCGACTGGCTGGCACGGTCGATCGCCGAGGCGAGCAGCGATGGCGACAGCCAGCTGCTGCGGCTGGAATCGGACGCGCACCGGGTGCAGGTCGTGACCCTGCACAAGAGCAAGGGCCTGGAGTACCCGCTGGTGTTCCTGCCGTTCGCCGCTGTCGGCGGCAAGCCCCGTGACGCGGGCCGGCACGTCACCGTATCGCGCGACGGGACGCGCACCCTCCACTGGAAGCTGCTGCCGTCGCAGTCGGGATGGAACGCGGCCAAAGAGCAATGGGAGACGGGGCAACGGGCCGAGGACGCGCGCCTGCTCTACGTCGGCCTGACGCGTGCGCGCCACGCGCTATGGCTGGCGGGCGGCGCGTTCTACCAACAGGCCAGGTCCGCCATCGCCGCGATGATCGCCGACCCGGATGCGCTGGCCGCCGCCGCCGATGGCGCCATCGAAATCGACCGCCGCATGCCGCCCGACACGCTGCCCTGGTTGCCGCCGGCGTCCGGGGACGCCGTGCCACCCGCGCGCACCGCGACCCGCGCGCTCGCCAGCGACTGGTGGGTGTACAGCTTCACCCAGCTGGCCAACGCCGACGGTGCGGGCGACGCCTCCAGCGCGGCCACGCAGCCGGCCGCCGGGGGGCAGGACGAAGCCGGCCCGGAGCCCGCGCCCGACCCGGGCGACGTCGACGGGGCGAGAACCGACGCGTTCGATCCGCGTTTCGCCGGCGCGCGCTTCGGCGTGGTGCTGCACGACGTGCTCGAGCGCGTGGACTTCGCCGGCTGGGCCGGCTGGACGCTGGACGCGCCGGCACCCGGACACGATGTCGACCTCCTCGTTGAGCGCCTGCGCGCGGCCGGTTATGCCGACGGCGACATCGACGACGGCGTGGCCGTGCTCACGCCACTGGTGGGGCAGACATTGACCGCGCCGCTGCCCGAGGGCGTGCGCCTCGCCGATGTACCGGATGACGCGCGTCGCGCCGAAATGGAATTCCAGTTCGCGCTCGCACCGACCCGCGTCGATGCGCTGATCGCACTGCTGCACCGCCACGGCCTGCTGCGCGGGCGCCAGGGCTTCGGCCTGCGCCACCGGCTGGAAGGCCTGATGACGGGCCTGATCGACCTGACCTACGTGCACGACGGGCGCTGGTACGTGCTGGACTACAAGTCCAACCGCCTGCCGGGGTATGGCCCCGCGCAGCTGAGTGATGCGATGGCGCACAGCGAGTACGACCTGCAGGCGCTGATCTACACGCTGGCCCTTCACCGCTGGCTGCGCTTCCGGCTGGGCGATGGCTACGACTACGCGCGCGACTTCGGTGGCGTGCGCTACCTGTTCTGTCGTGGGCTGGATGCGACGCGCGAGGAGGCGCCCGGCGTGCAGGCGTGGCGGTTCGAGCCGGCGCTGGTCGAAGCGCTGGACGCACTGTTTGCAGGCCGCCCCGCCGAGGTGGCCGCATGAGCCTGCTGCAGGCGCTCACGCAGGCCGGCGCGTTGCGCACGCTGGACCACGCCTTCGCGCAGAGCCTGCGCCGGCTCGACCCCGCGACCCCGGATGCCGTGTTGGCCGGTGCCGCCCTGGCATCGCTGGCGGTGTCGCACGGCCACGCCGCCTTCGACCCCGCGCGCCCGGCGCTGCTGGTGGACGGCGACATCCCGTGGCCGGCACCGGCGGCCTGGCGCGATGCGCTTGCTGGATCACCGTGGGTGGCACGGCCCGACGCGGACGGCACCGCGGCGGCGGCACCGCTCGTGCTCGAGGACGGGCTGCTCTACCTGCGCCGCTACCGCGACTACGAGCATCGCCTCGCGCGGCGCTTGCTGCGCATCGCCGCGACGCCCCCGGCCGCGTTCGACGGGGCCGCGCTGGCGCCGGTGCGCGAGGCGCTGTTTCCCTCGGCCACGGCCGACGCCCTGCAGGCGCGTGCGGCCACCCGGGCGCTCGACACCTCGCTGCTGCTGGTCACGGGTGGCCCGGGCACCGGCAAGACCACCACCATCGCGCGGCTGCTCGTGCTGCTGGTCGCGCAGGCGGCCCTGTCCGGTCGGCCGGCACCGCGTATCGCACTGGCCGCGCCCACGGGCCGGGCCGCCGAGCGCATGGCTGAAAGCCTGCGCGCCGCTCTGGGACGCCTGCGCGGCCTCGAAGGCATCGACCCCGCATGGCTGGAGGCGCTGCCCGAGGGCGCGTCCACGTTGCACCGGCTGCTCGGCACGATTCCGGGCAGCCCGCGCTTCTGCTTCGACGCCGACACACCGCTGCCGTTCGACACCGTCGTGGTGGACGAGGCCTCGATGGTCGACCTGCCGCTGATGTGCAAGCTGGCCGAGGCCGTGCCCGACGGTGCGCGGCTGGTGCTGCTGGGCGATCCCGACCAGCTGCCGTCGGTGGAGGCCGGCGACGTGCTCGCCTCGATCTGCGACGCGGCCGATGGCGGGGCGCACCCCGTTGCCGATGCGGCGTCGCCTCCAGCGGTGGCGGGGCTGCGCGGCGAGACCGCCGATCTGTTCGCCGCGCCGGCCGCACCGTCGGTGCGCGCGGACCGGCCCCGGGTCGCCGCGCCACTGGAAGGCCATCGCGTGCACCTTCGGCGCGGGTTCCGGCAATCCATGCAGCTGGATCTCGCGCCCTTGGCCGATGCGGTCCGCGCGGGCGACGGCGATCGGGCGCTGGCCTTGCTCCGGGACGGCGAGCTGCAGGGCGTGCACTTCCATGAAGGCGTCGCCGACCCGCTGGCCGTGGGGGCGGCGGACCTGCTGCCGCACTGGCGCGCGCTGGCCGAGGCAGGGGACCCCGCGCAGGCGCTGGCCACCGCGGTCCGCCTGCGGTTGCTGACGGCCCTGCGACGGGGCCCGCAGGGCGCGCAGGTGCTCAATGCACGCATCGAAGCCGCGCTCGGCGGTTCGCGTGCCGCCCCGTATTTCCATGGCCGGCTGCTGCAGGTCACCGAAAACAGCTACCGCCACCGCCTGTTCAATGGCGACCTGGGCGTGTGCCTGCGCGACGATGGGGGCGTGCCGGTGGTGTGGTTCGCCGACCCCCAGGGCGGCGCGCGCGCGTTCCACCCCTCGGCACTGCCCGCGCATGAGAGCGCCTTCGCCACCACCGTGCACAAGGCGCAGGGTTCGGAGTTCGACCGCGTGTGGCTGGTGCTGCCGCAGCGCGATGCACGTCCGTTGTCGCGCGAGCTGGTCTATACCGCACTGACGCGCGCGCGCAGCGACGTGCATGTCTGCGCGGCCGAGGCGGTGCTGCGCGCGGCCCTGTCGCGCCAGGTCGCGCGCGTCTCCCACCTCGCCGAACGGTTGCGGACCGCGCACTGACCGCGTCACGCGGCGGCATGCGCGAGCGGCTAGACTCGCGCGGCGACAGGGGGATGGACCGATGGGTGGACAAGGGCGCAGGCCATGGCGCGCGCTGTGCGTCGCACTGCTGCTGCTCGCGGGCATCGTGCCCGCGGCGGCCACGGCGCAGCTGCGGGTCGAGGTGCTGCAGACACGCGACGAACTGGACGGCCCACCCGCGGCGGCCGCCGTGGTCATGCAGGCCGACGCCACCCGCGACGCCCCCGCCGTACTGGCGCTGCCGCGCCGCGAGGCCGGCTACTGGCTGCGCCTGACCCACGAGGGCGCGGTGCCCGCCGACAGCGAGCTGCGCCTGCTCCTGCGGGGGCCGCGTGCGGTGGGGCCCGTGGTGTTCTATCCGCCCCTGGCCGCGCCGCGCACCGTGCGCGATGCCGCCAGTGGCGGATCCGCCCTGCTGCGCCGCGGCTGGGTGCTGGCACTGCCGCACGGCTGGCCCGCCGGGGCGGTCGCCTACCTGCGCATCAACGGGGCCGTGACCGAGCCGGTCCGCCTGCAGCTCGACACCGTGCCGGGCCTGGTGCGTGCCGAGCGCCACGACACACGGCTGACCATGGCGGTCTTCACCACCTTGATGCTGATGGCGGTGGCGATGTTCGCGGTGTGGCTGGTGTTCCGGGACGGCCTCTACCTGAGTTATGCCGGCTACGTGACCTGCGTGGCGGTGTTCGCGTTGATGGTGTCGGGCGACGCGGCGGAGATGTGGGGGCTGGCCTGGCTGGACGGCTTCGGCGCGCCGGGGCGCTGGTTCGCCGCCACGCTGGCGGTGCTGCTGCAACTGGTGTTCACCGTCCGGTTCCTCGAGCTGCACCGGCGCCTGCCGTGGGGGGCGACCGCCGTGCAGGCGCTGGCGGTCGTGCATGGGGTCCTGTTGCTGGCCCTGCTCGTCGGGCGCGAGCACGTCGCCGGCTGGTACCCCGTCGCCGGCAATGTGCTGTTGCTGGTCGCCATCGCGCTGGTGCTCGCGTGCGCGGCGCTGGCGTGGCGCCGGGGTGCCGCCTATGCCGGCTATTACCTGGTCGGCTGGAGTCCGATGATCGTGCTGGCCGCATCCGGTGCCGGTCGCCAGCTGGGCCTGCTGCCACCGGGCTGGAGCGTGGGCGGCCTGCCCATGGTCGCGCTGGTGCAGTCGGCGGTCCTCGCACTGGCCTTGAGCCGGCACGCCGCCAACCGCCACCGCATCACCCTGCTCGCGCGGCAGTCGCTGGAGCGCGACCCGCTGACCGGCGCGCTCAACCGCCGCGTGGTCGAGCAGATGCTCGACGCCTGGGCCGAGCTCGGCGGCCTCGGCGCACGCCGCTACGGCGTGCTGATGCTGGACATCGATCGCCTGCGGGTGATCAACACCACGCATGGCCGTGCCATCGGCGATGCGGTGCTCCAGCAGGCGCTCGCGCGCATCCGCAGCCTGGTCGCCGCCGAGGACACCGTCGCGCGGATGGAGGCCGACAGCTTTGCCGTCGTCAGCGAGGGCCGCCGCGAGGATTGCGAACTGTTGGCGCAGCGCCTGGCCGACGGCTTCTCACGGCGTCCGTTCCGCATCGACGGTCACCAGATCGAAGTCAGCATCAGCATCGGGCTGGCGATGTCGAGACGCGGCGAGTCGTCCACGTCGTTGCTCGCGCGCGCCCGCCATGCGCTCGACCATGCGCGCATGGCGGGCGACAACGCGGTCAGCATCGCGCCCGGCAGCAGTACGGGCGAGCACCCGGCCGTCACACCCGAACTGCTGGCGGACGCCGGAGCCGTACGCGCGGAAACGACGCCATCGTGACATCACTGAGCGGCGCGCAAACCCTTCATGAACAAGGGTTTCAGCGCACCGCATCCTTCACCTGCAAAGAACGCGGACGCGCCTAGCTTCTGTCGGACCGGGCCGCACAACGGCGCGGCCCCCACAGAACATCAGGAGCACGAAATGAGCGACGTCAAGAAAGACCACAACATCGGTTCGGGTACCGGCGCGGTTGCCGGCGCGGTCACGGGTGCGGCCGTCGGTTCCGCCGGTGGCCCGGTGGGCAGCGTGGTCGGCGCGGTCGTCGGCGGCGTGGTCGGTGCGAAGGCCGGCGACTCGATCGCCGAAGCCGTGAACCCCACCGAGTACCACGACCACTTCAAGACCGAATACAAGAACACCCCGTACTACACCGCGGGCCGCGAGTGGAACGATTACGAGCCGGCGTACCAGTACGGCTACGACACCTACGGCCAGTACCGCGGCCAGCGCTTCGAGGACGTCGAGACCGACCTGGAGCGCAACTGGGACAAGACCCGCGCCAAGTCGAACCTGGAGTGGAACGAGGCCAAGCAGGCCGTGCGCGACGGCTGGCACCACATCGAGCGTCGCATGCCGGGCGACTTCGACCGCGACGGTCGCTGAGCCAGGCGCGTTGCCGGCCCCCCTCTCTCCGGGGCGCGACATCGGGAAAACGGAGCCGCTTGCCGGCTCCGTTTTCTTTTGGGCGCCGCACAGCGGCTGGCGGGACGGACGCCTGGAGTAGGATGCTCACCCCCAAGACCACCGCGACCCCGCCATGGCCGAGCGTTCCAAGCCCACCCGTGAAGAAGCCGAAGCCGCCGTCCGCACGCTGCTGAGCTGGGCCGGCGACGACCCGTCGCGCGAGGGTCTGGTCGACACGCCCAAGCGCGTGGCCAAGGCCTACCAGGACTGGTTCAGCGGCTACGGCGACGACCCGGCCGACTACCTCAAGCGGACGTTCGAGGAGGTCGAGGGCTACGACGAGCTGATCGTCCTGCGCGACATCGAGTTCGAAAGCCACTGCGAGCACCACATGGCGCCGATCATCGGCAAGGCGCACGTCGGCTACCTGCCCTCGGGCAAGGTGGTGGGCATCAGCAAGCTGGCGCGCGTGGTCGAAACCTACGCCCGCCGCCTGCAGGTGCAGGAGAAGATGACCGCGCAGATCGCCCAGGTGATCCAGGACGTGCTGCAACCGCGCGGCGTGGGCGTGGTGATCGAAGGCGCGCACGAGTGCATGACCACCCGCGGCGTGCACAAGCGCGGCGTCAGCATGATCACCTCCAAGATGCTCGGCACCTTCCGCGACGATGCGCGCACGCGCGCGGAGTTCCTCCGCTTCATCGACGTCGGCATCGGGCGCTGACGACAGGGCCGGTCAACGCGGAGAACCGCTTCCCTGGTCTTTGTAGGAGCGACGTAAGTCGCGAGCCGCGCCGCTCCTTCCCGGCCGCTTGACGATCAACCGCGCATCGCCGCCGCGATCGTCTCCGCCACGCGTGTCATGTCGGCCTCGTCCACGTGCAGGTGCGGTGCGACGCGCAGCAGGCCGTGCCGTCGCGTGCAGACGATGCCCGCCGCGTCCAGCGCCGCGCCGACCGCCTCCATCCGCTCCGCGGGCACGCGCACGCCGGTGAAGTGCGGCGCGTGGCCGTCCGCCACGCACGCCTCCAGTCCCGCATCGCGCAGCGTGGCGACCAGCGCTGCGGTGCGCGCGCCCAAGCGTTCCGGCAACGACGCCACGCCCCAGCCGTGCAACTGCCCGAGCGCGGCTTCGGCCATCGACAGCCGAAGCGGGTCGGTGATGCCGCCGGCATCGAAGCGCCGTGCACCGTCCCGCCATGGCGCGGCGCTATCGGCCGGGAAGCGCCAGTCGTCCACGGCCCGCGCCGTCCAGTGCTGCTCGATCGACACGCCGTGCACGCGCCAGTGCGGCGCCGCCCACAGGTAGGCCAGTCCGGTCGGGCCGAGCATCCACTTGTGGCCGACCGACACCACGAAATCCGGCCGCCAGCGCGCCAGCGCCACCGCCAGTGCGCCCAGGCTCTGGCTGAGGTCGAGCACCAGCGACACGCCGCGGTCGTGGCAGCGTGCGCTGATCGCGTCCAGGTCCAGCCACGCCCCGTCGTGCCAGTACGCGTGCGGCAGCGTCAGCACACGCAGGCGGCGCACGCGGTCCAGGGTATCCAGCACGGCGCCGGTCCAGTCGCCGCCGCCGCGTGCGATCGCGTGCAGGCCCGCCCCCGTCTCGGCGCAGCGCTGCTGCCAGCACAGCAGGTTGGAGGGGAACTGGCCGTCGAGCACGGCGACCGCCTCCCCGCGCGCCAGCGGGGTGTTGCGTGCGGCGACCGCCAGCCCGTAGGCGGCCGAGGGCACCAGCGCGACACCGTCGGGATCGCCGTCCAGGCAGCCGGCGGCGAGGTGGCGCACGCGTTCGATGGCCGCGCGCCATGGCGCGGTGCCGAGCCGCCACGGTGCAGTCGACGCGTCGATCGCGGCATGGCCGGCGGTCAGCACGGTGCGCAGGCGCGGGCCCTGCGCCGCGGTATCGAGGTAGACCGTGCCCGCAGGCACGTCGAAAAGCAGGCGGTCGGAAACGCTCATCGCGCGCACTCTAGCCGACGGGGCCGATGCCACGTCGCCGCGCGCCACATCACGAAACCGTCACCACCGCGCGCACGTGCGCCGGTATTCTCGACCGGTCATGCCGCTCTCGTCCGCGCCCGCACTGGCCCGTGTCCCCGCCGCCGATACCGATGCCGGGCGTCCCACGCTGGACGATGCCGCCGGGCTCGCGCCGCGCTTCGAGCGCGTGCGCGCCCGCAGCCGGGCGCTCGCCGCGCCGCTGTCGCCGGAGGACGCGCAGGTCCAGAGCATGGACGACTGCAGCCCCGCCAAGTGGCACCTCGCGCACACCACGTGGTTCTTCGAGCGCTTCGTACTGGCCGGGCGCGATGGCTACACGCCATTCGATCCCGAATTCGACTTCCTGTTCAACAGCTACTACCAGAGCGTGGGCACGATGCACGCGCGCCCGCACCGGGGGCTGGTGACGCGGCCCACGCTGTCGCACGTGCTGGAGTACCGCGACGCGATCGACGCACGCGTGCGCGAGCGCCTTCAGCGCGACGACCTCGACACCCAAGCGCGCCAGGTGCTGCTGCTGGGCACCCACCACGAGCAGCAGCACCAGGAGCTGCTGCTCACCGACATCAAGCACGCGTTCTGGTGCAACCCGCTCAGGCCCGCGTACCGCGACGACCTGCCGGTGGCAGCGGGCCGCGAGACGCCCATGGATTGGATCGAGTCCGACGAACGCATCGTCGAAGCCGGCGCGCCCGCGTGGCCGCAGGCGTCGGCCTTCGCCTACGACAACGAATCCCCGCGCCACCGCGCCCTGGTGCCGGCGCACGCGCTGGCCAGCCGCCCGGTCAGCAACGCCGAGTACCGCGCCTTCATCGAGGACGGCGGCTACCGCAACGCGGCCCTGTGGATGAGCGAGGGCTTCTCGCGTATCCAGCGCGACGGCTGGTCGCGTCCGCTGTACTGGGACGAGGACCTGCAGCGCGAGTTCACGCTGGGCGGCATGCGCGAGATCGACCCGCATGCGCCGGTCTGCCATATCAGCTACTTCGAGGCCGACGCCTACGCCCGCTGGGCGGGGGCGCGGTTGCCGACCGAATTCGAGTGGGAGGCGGCGGCCAGCGGGCACGCCGTCGAGGGCCACTTCGCCGACGACACCGGCGGCCTGCACCCGCGCGGGGCCACCGCAGGCGGTGGCATGCGCCAGCTGTTCGGCGAGGTCTGGGAGTGGACCTCCAGTGCGTACATGCCCTACCCGGGCTTCCGCCCGCTGCCCGGCTCGCTGGGCGAATACAACGGCAAGTTCATGTGCGGGCAGTGGGTGCTGCGCGGCGGCAGTTGCGCCACCCCGCCCGGCCATGTGCGCGCCAGCTACCGCAATTTCTTCTACCCCCCCGACCGCTGGCAGTTCTCGGGCCTGCGGCTGGCCAGGGACCTGAGCGACAGGACGCGATGAACGCTGTGACGACCGCCACGATGGCTCCCCTGACCGACCTCCGACCCACCCCCGACGACATCACCGGCGACGCGCTCGCCGGGCTGTCGGCCGCGCCCAAGCGGCTGCCGTCGAAATACTTCTACGACGCGCGCGGCTCGCAGCTGTTCGAGGCGATCACCCGCCAGCCCGAGTACTACCCGACGCGGGTGGAGATCGCGCTGCTGGACGCAAGGATGAACGACATCGCCGGGGCCGTCGGCCCCCATGCGCACGTGGTGGAGTACGGCAGCGGCAGCGGGCGCAAGACGTTGCAGCTGCTTGAAGGCCTGCAGGATCCGGTCGCGTACACGCCGATCGAGATCTCGCGCACCACCGTGCTGGCGGCGACCGAGCGGCTGGCCGAGGCGTTCCCCGGCATCGAGATGCTGCCGGTGTGCGCCGACTTCACCCAGCCCGTGGACCTGCCCGAACCGGCACGCGAGCCCGGCCACACGCTGGTGTTCTTCCCCGGCTCCACCCTGGGCAACTTCACCAACGACGAGGCCGTCGCGCTGATGCGCTCGATGCGCGAGACGATGGGGCCCAACGGCCAAGCGCTGATCGGCATCGACCTGGAAAAGGACACCGGCGTGCTGGAGGCGGCGTACAACGACGCCGCCGGCGTCACCGCGGAGTTCACCCTCAACCTGCTGGCGCGATTGAACCGCGAGATCGGCAGCGACTTCGACCTCGACGGGTTCCGCCACCTGGCGGTGTACTCGCGCGAGCGTGGCCGCATCGAGACCTTCCTGGTGTCGCAGCGTGCGCAGACGGTGACGGTGGATGGCCGCACGTTCGATTTCGAGGCGGGCGAGGCGATGCAGGTCGAATACAGCCACAAGTACACCGACGCGCGCTTCGAGGACCTCGCCGCGCGCGCCGGGCTCAAGGTGGTGCGCCGCTGGAATGACGGCGACGACTGGTTCGGGCTGCGGCTCCTGCAGCCGGTCTAGCGCGAGGCCGGATACTGCGGACACGGCGCAGGCCTGCCTGGCTGAAAAGAAAGCCCGGCCACCCTGCCGTCATCCCGGCGGATGCCAGGATCCATCCTGACCTCGGCACGCATCCACGGGTGCCATCGCCAGCACCACACTGCTCGACGTCCATGGATGTTCGGCGCCGCAAAAGTGAAGCGCGAGTCCGCCTTCGCGGGAATGAGGGCTGGAAAGTCGAGACGCTCCCGCCCGGGCCACCGCCCGCGCTCCGCGTCAGGCGACCGCCAGTTCCAACCCGACGCTGGCCAGCACGCACCACGCCACCGTCCACAGCGGCGCGCGTCCGGCCAGCAGGATCGCGAAGCCCACCGCCGCGATCACCGCGTCACGCCAGTCGCCGACGCCCTGCATCCACAGCGGGTCGACCAGTGCCGCGGCCAGCAGCCCGACCACCGCCGCGTTGACGCCCGCGACTGTGCGGCGCGCGCGTGGCATCGTCGCCACGCGGTCCCACCACGGCAGCACCGCCCACAGCAGCAGGAAGCCGGGCAGGAAGATGCCGGCCAGTGCGGCCAGCGCCCCGGCGGGTCCACCGAGCTGCGCGCCCAGGTACCCCGACAGCGTGAACATCGGCCCCGGCACCGCCTGCGCCGCGCCGTAGCCGGCCAGGAAGGTGTCCGCGTCCAGCCAGCCGGGTGCGACCACGGACGCTTTCAGCAGCGGCAGCACCACGTGGCCGCCGCCGAACACCAGCGCGCCCGCACGCACGAAGGCCGCGCCGATCGCGACCAGCGACGGGCCGCCCGACACGGGCACCAGGAACGCGGCCACCAGCAACCCGGCAAAGGCGAGCGCGGCCCAGCGCGCACCACCATGCGCCACGCCGTTGCCCGTGGCCTCGGCCGGCCGTGCCGCCGGCCGCAGCAGCAGGCCGCCGAGCACTGCACCAAGCGCCACCACGCCCAGCTGCATCCAGGGCGCTGCCACCGCGAGCACCAGCGCAGTGGCCAGCACCGCGACCAGCGCATGCCGCGCATCCGGCAGCAGCGTGCGCGCCATGCCGAGCAGGCCATGCGCGACGACCGCCACCGCGACCAGCTTCAGGCCGTGGATGGCCGCCGCACCCGGACCCGCGTCCAGCCGAGGCGCCAGCCATGCGAAGGCCAGCATCAGCAGCGCCGAGGGCAGGGTGAACCCCGCGAACGCCGCCAGCGCACCGCGCAGTCCCGCGCGGTGCAGGCCGATCGCGAACCCCAACTGGCTGCTGGCCGGCCCCGGCAGGAACTGGCACAGCGCCAGCAGTCGGGCGAAATGCCGGTCGTCCAGCCAGCCGCGCCGCGTCACGAACTCCTCGCGCAGGTAGCCGATGTGCGCGATCGGACCGCCGAACGCGGTCAGGCCCAAGTGCAGGAAGGCGCGGAAGACTTCGCGCGCGGAGGGTCGGACTTCGGACGCGCCACGCGACACGTCCACGGCCTCAGCGCGTCAGTGACTCGCGTGCATCGGCGCCTTCCAGCAATCTCAGCAGCAACACGCGGGTCGGGTTGCCACGCCAGTGCGCGGCGGCTTTCATCAGTGCCAGGACGCCGATCGCCAACATGATCGTCGCAAGCGCCGGATCGCCATCTTTTGCGAATTCGCGCCAACCGTTGAACACGTTGAACAGTCCAAGACCAAGAAGCAGCCAGCGCATTGCCGGCCATTGCAACTCCTGGGTCTTGAGCTTCTGCAGAAGGGCGGCTTCGGGCGGCGTTAGTTGCACGGCCAATGATCCCACGCGCGTGGAGCCGGTCATTGGCCGCCACCCGTGTACCCGCCAAAGCTCCCCGCCGCGCCCGGGAACACCACCGGGCTTTCGCTGCCGTCGGTGCCCACCGCCGACACGCCGAAGAAGTAGTTGTCGATCACGACGTTCTCCAGCGTGTGCCGGGTGACATCGCCCACGTAGACGCTGTGCGTCCACTGCGGCTCGGTGGTCAGCCGCCAGTGCACCTTGTAGCCGGCCAGGTTCGGGGCCTGCGCGGCGCTGGGTCGCGCCCACTTGAGCGTCGTGTTGGCGGTGACCGCACCTTCGATGGTGACGTCGGCCGGCGGCGGTGGCGCCCAGGCCATCCCGGCCAGGCTGACGGCATTGAGCGCGGTCAGCTTGGCGGCGTAGTCGAAGTCGACGCCGTCGATGGTGTCGCCATAGACCACGCCGTCCTCGGTGCGCAGGTCCTGGTGCTGGCGGTCGTAGTGCTCGTTGGTCTCCATGATGCGCACGGCCGGGTAGCCCAGGTCGTTGAACGGCCGGTGGTGGCCTCCGCGGCCGAAGCGGTCCAGGCGGTAGATCATCATGACGTCGAGGTTGGGCACGTAGAGGTCGGCCATGCGGTCGACGTAGCGCGCCAGGTTGCGCGTCGGGGAGTCGACCTCGCCGCCGGTGAAGCGGCGCGCGCGCGCTTCTTCCTCGGTCTCCGTCGCGCGGGTGCCTTCGGCGAACACGCGCGCGGTGGTGTTGTCGGTCACGCCGTTGATGCCGCTGATGTTGCCGATCATGTCGTTGTTGAGCACGGCCTCGATGCGCCAGCCTTCTCGCTGGGCCTGCTCGGCCAGGATCTTGCCGCCGAACAGGCCCTGCTCCTCGCCGGCCAGCGCTGCGTAGACGATGGAGCCCGGGAAGCGGTGCTGCGTCAGCACGCGCGCCGCCTCCAGCGTGCCCGCCACACCCGAGGCGTTGTCGTTGGCGCCGGGCGAGTCGGAGGTGTAGTCCATGACGTCGCTGACGCGCGAATCGATGTCGCCGCTCATGATCACGTAGCGGCCCGGGTCGGTGCTGCCGCGCTGGATCGCGATGACGCTGACGACCTCGACCGGGTCGGGGATGCGCGTCTCGCCGGAGATCGTGTCGCTGACGTACTTCACCTCCAGGCAGCCGCCGCAATCACGCGAGATGCGCTGGAACTCCTCGAAGATCCAGCGCCGCGCCGCGCCGATGCCGCGGGTGTCGGATTCGGTCTCCGACGCCGTGTGGCGGGTGCCGAAGGACACCAGCTTGCGGATGTCGGCCTCGATGCGGTCGGCCGAGGGCGCGGTTCCGATCGCGTGCAGGCGCGCGTCGCCGGCGGGCGGGGCGGGTTCGGCGGCCCACGCGACAGGCGCGGCAAGGGCGATGGCAATGGCGAGCGGCAGGCGCAAGGGCATGGCGGGTCCTCGGAATCGACGTGCGGGCACCTTAGTGCAAAGCGGGGGACGGGGGACAGGCGATGGGAACGGACATCGCCGACGTCCCTACACGGCGCCCCGACCCGTTGCGTGCTGCACTGGCGCCCCTTCTGCAGGCAGTGCGCATGTCGACTTCGCCCGACGACGTCCTGGACGTCCTGATCATCGGCGCCGGCCCGGCCGGGCTGACGGCCGCCACCTACCTGTGCCGCTTCCACCGCCGCATTGCAGTGGTCGATGCCGGCAAGAGCCGCGCGCGCTGGATCCCGACCAGCCACAACTGCCCGGGGTTCCCGTTCGGCGTGGGGGGCGACGAACTGCTGGGCAAGCTGCGCGAGCAGGCGCGCGGCTACGGCGCCGACATCGAGCAGGGGTGCATCGCCCGTCTGGAGCGCAGCGGTGAAGGCGACGCCGTGAACTTCGTGGCGACCGCCGAGGACGGGCAGGGCTGGCGCGCCCGCCACGTGCTGCTGGCCACCGGCATCGTCGACGTGATGCCGCCCGTGGACGGCCTGGAGGCCGCCATCGAACGCGGCGCGGTGCGGCTGTGCGCGGTGTGCGACGGCTACGAGGCCAGCGACGAGCGCATCGCGGTGTACGGCCCGGTCGACGAAGCCATCCGCCATGCCGCGTTCCTGCGCAGCTACTCGCGCAACGTCGTGGCGTTGCCATGCGAGGACGACACGCCCTCGGACGCCTGCGCGCGACTCGCCCGCGAGGCGCACATCGAGGTCGTGGCGGTGCCCTGCCACATCGCACACGTGCCCGGCGACGGCTGCCGGGTCGAGTTCGAGGACGGCACCACGCGGGATTTCGAAACGCTCTACCCCGTGCTCGGCGGCAGCGCACAGTCGTCGCTGGCGGTGGCGCTGGGCGCCAAGGTGGACGAGAACGACGAGCTGATCGTCGACGCGAAGATGCAGACCAGCGTCGACGGCCTCTACGCGATCGGCGACATCGTCAGCGCGCTCAACCAGATCAGCGTCGCCGTGGGCCACGCCGCCATCGCCGCCACCGACATCCACAACCGCCTGCCGCGCAATTTCCGCGAGCTGACAGAGGACGCCGCGTCGGATACGTGAGTTCGGGGCGGGCTCAGTCCAGGTGACGCCGCAGCTGCGCAGCGTAGGCATCGAGCACGTCGCGCGCCGGGGTCGGTGGCGTGTCCGGGTACACGTCGAGCATGCCGTCCCCCGTGCGCCGCGGATGCACGTGGATGTGCAGGTGCGGCACCTCCTGCCACGCCGCCGGACCAATGGAACTCCACAGGCTGATGCCCTCGCTGGGGAATGCCCGGCCGACCGCGCGCGTGATGCGCGACACGGTCGCCATCAGCGCCGCACCCGTGGCGTGGTCCAACGCCCCGACATCGTGGAAATGAGCGCGCGGGATGACCAGCACGTGCCCCGGGTTGAACTGACGGAAGCCGACGAACGCCATCGTCAGCGCGTCCTCGTGGACGATGCTGGCCGGTGCCTCGTGGCGCGCGATGGCGCAGAACGGGCAGTCCTCCTCCAAGCGCGTCGCCGTCTCAGCCATCACGCCTGTCCGTGGATTGCGTCGGCAGCGGTCGCAGCGGACACAACACCACCAGCAGCCCCGCACCGATCATGGCCACGACGAGAATCGCTGGCACGACCGTCCACCACGCCTGCTGGCGAGTCACCAGCACGGCGGTCATGCCACCCAGACCGCCGGTGAGCGCATACAGCCACAGGGCGCGCGCCGGGTCGGGTTCGCTGCGCAGCTGACACTCCGGGCAGCGGTAGGGGTGCCAGTTGGTCACGCGCAGCATGCGCCAGAAGCGCACGCGGGCGCGGCAGTGGGGGCAACGGCCGGACGTTTTCATGCGCGTGTCCTTGAATTGGCGCAGCTGCTATCGAGGACCGCCGGGGTTCGCGTCGGCGACAGGTGCGCCTCGATACCAGCGCTCATGCGCCATACCCAGCAGCGGGCGGTCTTCGGCTGTGTCGCCATAGGCATGGATCCGCTCGAAGCGTGACAGGTCGAAGGCATCGCGCACGCGGCGGACCTTCTCGTCCAGCACGCATTGCGCGCCGTCGAATCGGCCTGTAAGCCGGCCGGCGCGGTGCTGCAGCGCGGAGCACAGCACCGGCAGCCCCTGCGCCTGGCACCACGGTCGAAGGTAGACGTCCAGTGCGCCCGACACGACCACGATGGTATCGCCGCGGCGCCGATGCCAGTCGATGCGCTGCATGGCGTCTGCGCGCAGCTGACCGGGCAGCACGTCGCGCGCGAATGCCGCGCCATGCGCCTGCAGCTGGGCGAACGGCACGCCGGCCAGACCGATGCGCACGACCGCCGCGCGCACCACCGAACCCGGCACCATCCCCATGCGATAGCCGGCGACCAGGGGCGCGAGCACCGCGCCACCCCAGCGCAAGCGGTGCGGCGGCACCGCGCTTCGGATAAAGGCAGGGAACGTCTCGCCCGTCGTGATCGTTCCGTCGAAGTCGAACAGCGCCAGGTCCATGCGCAAGGTTTCCGTGCGGTCAGCCGCGGTGTTCCAGCGCCAGGTACTCGGCCGACTGCATCTCGATCAGGCGCGAGGCGGTGCGCTCGAACGCGCCCACCAGCTTGCGGCCGGTGTACAGCTCCGGCGGCGGGGCGGCGGCGGTGCAGACCAGGTTGACGTGGCGGTCGTACAGCTCGTCGACCAGGTGCACGAAGCGGCGCGCCGGGTCGTCGTTGCTGCCGTCGAACAGTGGGATGCCGCCGACCAGCACGGTGTGGTGCTCGGTGGCGATCTCGATGTAGTCGCTGGCCGCGCGCGGACCGTCGCACAGCGCTTCGAAGTCGAACCACGCGTGGCCCTCGGCCAGCGCACGTGCCGGGATCAGGCGGCCGTCGATCTCCAGCTGCCCGGCCTGCGCGCCGGGGTCGTCGGGGCTGCCGGCGGTGAGGGACGCCCAGCGCTGGGCCAGCCACGGCTCGCTGCCTTCATCCAGCGGCGCGCGGTAGACCGGCGACCGGGTCAGCTCGCGCAGCCGGTAGTCGGTGTCGCTGTCCAGTTCCAGCACGACGCAATGGCGCTTGAGCTGCTCGATCGCCGGCAGGAAGCGCTCGCGCTGCAGGCCGTCCTTGAACAGCCCGTCCGGGGCGATGTTGGAGGTGGTGACCAGCGCCACGCCTTCGGCGAACAGGCGCTCCATCAGCCGCCCCAGCAGCATGGCGTCGCCGATGTCGTTGACGAAGAACTCGTCCAGCACCAGCACGTGCAGGTCGCCGCCCCAGTGCCGGGCAATCGCCTTGAGCGGGTCGGACTCGCCGGCATGCGACTTCAGCTGCGCGTGCACCTCGCGCATGAAGCGGTGGAAGTGCGTGCGCCGCTTGGCCTCGAACGGCAGCCCGTCGAAGAACAGGTCCACCATGAAGGTTTTGCCGCGGCCGACGCCGCCCCACAGGTACAGGCCCTTCGGCGCGGGCTTGGACGCGCCACGCAGGCGGTCGAGCAGGCCCTGGCGCGGCGGGTCGAGCAGCGCGTCGTGCAGCCGGTCCAGTTCGGCCAGCGCGGGGTGCTGGGCCGGGTCGTCGGTCCAGTCGCCACGCTCGACGCCGGCGGCATAGCGGGCACTGGGCCGCGGCGCGGCGTCAGTCATCGGGCATCGTCGCCACGGCGGGCAGGTACGGGCGCACGCCGTTCTTCACCGCGCCGCGCAGGTCCATCAGGCGGCGGTGGAAGAAGTGGCTGGTTTCGGGCATGCGCACCAGTTCCGGCGTGTGCTTCAGGCCCTTGAGGCCGTCGAGCCATGCGTATACGGCGGCCGGGTCGACGATTTCGTCGGCCTCGCCCTGGATCACCAGCCACGGGCAGTCCGGCGGCGTGATGGCGTCGAACTCCCAGCCGCGGCCCGCCGGTGGCGCGATCGAGATCAGCATGTCGGGCTTGAGCTCGGCGGCCACCTTCAGCGACACGTACGCACCGAAGCTGAAGCCGGCCAGCCAGAGCCTGGCGTCCGGACGCTGGCGGCGCACCCACGCGACCACGGCGCGCAGGTCGTCGGCCTCGCCGTTGCCGTCGTCGAACGCGCCCTCGGACTGGCCGACGCCGCGGAAGTTGAAGCGCACCGTGGCCGCGCCCGATTCGCGCAGCGCGCGCGCGGCGATGGTCACCACCTTGTTGTGCATGGTGCCGCCCTCGGTGGGCAGCGGGTGGCAGAGCACCGCCACCAGCGGGCGCGCGTGGGCCTCGGCGGCCTCCACGATGGTTTCGATCGCACCGGCAGGCCCGTCGAGCACCAGCGGCGTGGATTCTTCGGTCGGGAAGACGGGTTCGGTCATCCGTTCATCATACGGGGCCGTGTGGGAGGAGCGTGTCGGCGGTCACGGACCGTGCCGCGCGCCGGCCGGCTCAGGGCGCCAG
The DNA here is from genome assembly GCA_946886865.1 of uncultured Lysobacterales bacterium. The sequence goes on from CAMPJI010000004.1 coordinate 26,703, forward strand.
GTCCAAGCCCAGCAGCAGCGGATCGTGGTCGGAGCTGCGCCACGGCGTGCCCGCGCTGTCGGGGTTGCGGTAGCCGGCGGCCCGCGGTTCGTCGGCATTGGCGTGCCAATGGGCTGCGCCGCGCAGGCGCGCGGCGAGCGCGGGGCTGAGCAGGGCGTGGTCGAGCCGGCCGCGTTCGCCGTCGTAGCGGTAGCTGTAGGCCTCGGGATGCCCCTCGAAGGCGTCTCTCCAACCCGCCTCGCGCAGCCAGGCGATGGGCGCTTCCTGCCCGTACGCGTTCAGATCGCCGAGGATCGCCACGCGATCGCTTCCCGATCCGGTCGGGTCGGACTCGAGCCACGCGTGCAGGCGTTGCGCCGACGCCACGCGGGTGGCGTTCCAGCACGCCGCGCCATCGCCCTGGTCGGCGTCCGGCCCGGACGCATTTCCGCAGCCCTTGGACTTGAAGTGATTGGTGGCCACGACGAACGGCGCACCGCGTCGGCCGCCGGACCCCAACGAGACGAACGCCTGCGCCAGCGGTGCCCGGCTGAGCGTGTCGAACGGGGGAACGGTGAGCGTGGCCGGTGCGCCCACCGGGCGCACCCGGTCGAGCCGGTAGACCAGCCCGACCCGGATCGCATCGGTGCCCGGCCCTGCGCCGGCATCCACGGCGCGCCACGGGGTGCCAGCAAGACCGGCGTTGAGCGCATCCACCAGCGCGGCCACGGCCGACCCCGGCCCATGGCCGTCGTTTTCCAGTTCCATCAGCGCCGCCACGTGCGGGTCCAGCGCGCGGATCGCGGCGACCTGCTTGCCCAGCTGGCGGGCGAAATCCCCGGGCGTGCGCGCGCCACGCTCGGTCGGGAAGCCGCCGCCGCGGCCGTCGCCGTTGAACAGGTTCTCGACGTTGAACGCGGCCAGCCGCGTATCGCCCGCGACCTGCGGCGGCGCGGGGCGGGGCGCTTCGGTCAGGCGCGGCGCGCCGGTCAGTTGCACCCGGTGGTCGCCGAACCGGTGGTCGACGACGCCGGTGACCTCGTCCAGCGTGCTGCCGGCGCGGGCCCGTTCAAGGGCGGGCGGCAGCGGACCGGTGTCCAGCGGCCGGTCCTGGCCGAGGCGGCCGTCGTCCAGCACCAGCCGACGCTGCCGGTTGGCATCGGCCAGCGCCACGGCTTCGGCGCTGCCCGGCGCCGCGCGCTCGACCGGTGCCCACAGCGGGCCGTCGAACGACGTGAGGAGTTCGCCGCGGCGGGCGGCCTCGTCGGCGCTGGCCAGCGTCAGCGGCGCTTCGATCCGGACCGCCATGCCTTCGAAGGCCTCCCAGTCGTAGGGTGCGCCGGTCAGGGGCACGGGCGCGACGGCGCCGGAGGCCAGCGGCTCGATCCGAAGCGGCTGCAGTGCGGTCAGCGATGCGCCATCGCCGGTCTCCAGCTCGACGACCGTGCCGTGCAGCCGGGCCCGCTGGCCGAGGGCCGGAAGCGCCGCCCCGGGGGCCGCCACGACGAACAGGGCGTCCGACGTGGCGGGGTCACCGTCGCCGTCGTCCTGCACGAACACCCCGCCAAGCCCGGCATCGCGCCGGAAGTCGGCCGTGACCACGCCTTCGATCCACACCGCCTGGCCGGCGACCGGACTGCGATCGCCGCTGCCCTGCACGACCCCGACCGGTTGCGTGGCAGCGCCCGGGATCGAGCGGCACCCGGGCAGTACCAGCAGCAGGGCGATGGAAAGGGCGAGGCACGGCGGCGTCAATCGGCGCATGGGCATGGGATACAGGCGTCGGGAAGGGGCGAGCATACGCAGCCGCGTCGACGCCGCCACGCGAGGGGCACTCCGGACACGAAAACGCCGCCCGGAGGCGGCGTCTTCAAAGCGGCGCGGGGCGCGCTTACTGCAGGTTGTCGACCATCCAGTCGACCGTGGCGATGACCTGCTCGTCGGTCAGCGCCGGGTTGCCGCCCTTGGCCGGCATCACGCCGGCCGCGCCGGTGAAGCCCTCGATGGCATGGCGGTGCAGCGTGTCCGAACCCTGGGCGATGCGCGACGTCCACTGCGCGGCGACCAGCGTCGGGGCACCGCCCGCGCCGGAGGTGTGGCAGCCGGCGCACAGGTTGTTGTAGATCACCTCGCCGTCCAGCGTGCCGCCGTAGGCGACCTGCGATGCAGCGGCGGCCGCGGCCGCGGCCTGTGCGGCGGCCTGCGCGGCGGCACCGGTGTCACCGGCGTAGACCGCGCCGATCGGCGCGATGCGGCGCTGCGTGCGCTCGGCGACGCGCGGATCGGGCTCGTGCGGCAGTTGGCCGTGGATGATGAACGCACCGATGATGAGGCCGAGGGTGACCAGCACCAGGAAGCCGATCACCATCGAGAATTTCTTGAGGAATTCGAGGTCGTAGTTGCGCACGATCCACCTGTTGGCGCGCCGGGCGCGGCGCGTGAAGCCATCGACGAAACGCCAGCCGATTCACGGACCGACCCCCGCACACGTGCAGGGAATGGCGCGCCCGGAGGGATTCGAACCCCCGACCAATGGCTTCGGAAGCCACTACTCTATCCGGCTGAGCTACGGGCGCCTGGCTGAGATCCGCGCGGGCCAGGCCTGGAGGCTCGGTCCGCGCGGGGCTGGCATTCTAGCGGCAAATGCGCGTTTGCGCGCTGCCGATGCGGGCCGGGCACGCGGCATGCGGTGATCGCAGGCCCGGCGCACGCGGCCCCTGCAACCATGAGAACCCGATGACCGTTCCTCCCGAACACCCCGCGTCCGTGCCGTTCTGGCGCGACCGCCTGGCGCAGTACTGGCAGCTGGTCCGCGGCGACCGCCCGATCGGCTGGCTGCTGCTGCTGTGGCCGACCTGGTGGGGCCTGTGGCTGGCGGCCGAGGGCGTGCCGCCGGTGTGGACGCTGGTGGTGTTCAGCGCCGGCGTGTGGTTGACGCGCTCGGCGGGATGCGTGATCAACGACTACGCCGACCGCTGGCTGGACCCGCACGTCGAGCGCACCAAGGGCCGGCCGCTGGCGACCGGCGCGGTGCGCGGGCGCGAGGCGCTGGCGGTGTTCGCCGTGCTCATGCTGGTGGCGTTTGCGCTGGTGCTCACGCTCAACCGGCTGACGGTGCTGCTGAGTGCCGTCGGCATCGTGCTGGCCGCCAGCTACCCGTACCTCAAGCGCTACACCCACCTGCCACAGGTGTACCTCGGCCTGGCGTTCGGCTGGGGCATCCCGATGGCGTTCGCGGCCGTGCGCGGGGAGGTGCCAGCGGTGGCGTGGCTGCTGTACGTGGCCAACATCTTCTGGGCGACGGCCTACGACACCTGGTACGCGATGGTCGACCGCGACGACGACATCCGCATGGGCAGCAAGTCCACCGCGATCCTGTTCGGCGACCTCGACCTGGTCGCGCAGGGCGTGCTGTATGCGTTGTTCGTGGCGGCGCTGGTGCTGGTGGGGCAGCGCGCCGGGCTGGGCACGTACTACTGGGCGGGCGTCGCGGTGGCGGCGGTGCTGGTGGTCTGGGAATTCTGGATCGCCCGCGACCGCGAGCCGGCGCCGCTGTTCCGCGCGTTCCTGCACAACCACTGGGTGGGCGCAGCCGTGTTTGCGGGGATCGCCGCGGACTACGCGCTTCGTTGAGCACCGCGGGCGGTCACGGCACCCGCGCGCAGACCCACACGTCGACCCGCTGCACCCCGGCGCGCTGCAGTGCGCGGACGGCGGCATGCGCCGTGGCACCCGTCGTCATGACATCGTCGAGCAAGGCGACGTGGGCAGGCACGCCGCGCGCGCCATCCACATGGAATGCGCGGCGCATGTTGCGGCGGCGCTGGGCGGCGTCCAGGCGGGACTGCGGCGGCGTGGCGCGCACGCGGTGCAGCAGGCCCGTGCACAGCGGCACCCCGAGTGCGCGGGCGAGCGGCCGCGCCAGTTCCAGCGCCTGGTCGTAGCCGCGCTCGCGCAGGCGGCTGCGGTGCAGCGGCAGGGGGACCAGGGCTTCGGGGCGTTCGGCGTCGGCCAGGCGGGATGCCATGAGCTGCGACAGCAGGCGCCCCGCGGCAAGGTCGGCGTGGAACTTCAGTCGCGGCATCAGGCGGTCGAGCGGCGCGGCATACCGGAACGCGGCGACGCACCGCGCCTGCGGCGGAGGACGGCGCAGGCAGGCCCCGCACGTGATATCCGCGACCGCCGCCATGCAGACGCCGGCCGCACGCATCTCCGCAGAGGCCGGTTCGCGGGGCGTCACGGGCACCGGCAGCCCGCAACGGACGCACGCCTGCCGATTCCATGGCAGTGCATCGGCGCAGGCCCGGCACAGGTCCAGTCCAAGGTGGCCGGCTTCGCCGCAGAGCAGGCATCGGGGGCGCCAGATGCGGCGGGCCAGCCGGGCACCGAGGCCGTCAACCGGGAACGGGGGGCTCAGGTTGACAGCGTCGGGCATGCTTTCCAGACTGCCGCTCCTGCCTTGCCGTGTCCGTCGGGAAACCCCCATGCCTGCCGTCAGTGAGATCCCCGCGCGCACCGCGGCCGCCCCCTCCATCGATCCCGCCGCGCCGCCGCGACACGACTGGTCACGCGCCGAGGTGCTGGCGCTGCTGGAGCTGCCGTTCAACGACCTGCTGCATCGCGCCGCCAGCGTGCACCGCGCGCATTTCGACCCGGCCGAGGTGCAGGTCAGCACGCTGCTGTCGGTGAAGACCGGCGGCTGCCCCGAGGACTGCGGCTACTGCCCGCAGGCGGCGCGCTACCACACCGGCGTGGACGCCACGAAGCTGATGTCGACCGACGCGGTCGTGGAGAAGGCCCGCCAGGCCAAGGCGGCCGGCGCGAGCCGCTTCTGCATGGGCGCGGCGTGGCGCTCGCCCAAGGACCGCGACATCCCGAAGGTCGCCGCGATGATCGCGGAGGTGAAGGCACTGGGCCTGGAAACCTGCGCGACGCTGGGCATGCTCAGCTCCGACCAGGCGCGCGCGCTCAAGGATGCCGGGCTGGACTACTACAACCACAACCTGGACACCGCGCCGGAGTTCTACGGCGAGGTGATCCACACCCGCGAGTACCAGGACCGCCTGGACACGCTGTCGCACGTGCGCGACACCGGCATGAAGACCTGCTGCGGCGGCATCGTCGGCATGGGCGAGTCGCGCGGCCAGCGCGCCGGCCTGCTGCAGACCCTGGCCACGCTGCCGGCGCACCCGGACTCGGTGCCGATCAACCGGCTGGTGCAGGTCGAGGGCACGCCGCTGTCGGGCACCGCGGAACTCGACCCCTTCGAATTCGTACGCACCATTGCGGTGGCCCGCATCCTGATGCCGCGCTCGATGGTACGGCTGTCGGCCGGGCGCGAATCGATGTCCGACGAGCTGCAGGCGCTGTGTTTCCTGGCCGGCGCCAACTCGATCTTCTACGGCGAGAAGCTGCTCACCACCGGCAACCCCGACACCGAGCGCGACCTGGCGCTGTTCGCGCGCCTCGGGCTGCGGCCAATGCCGGTCGTCGAGCAGGGCAGCACGGTGCACGCCGACGTGCTCGAGCCCGTGCCCGCCGGTATGCCGGCCGGCCGGTCCTGCGCGGCCTGAGCGATGGCGCGCGCGCACTGGCGTGAGCGGGTGCAGGCCGCGCGCGTGCAGCGCGAGGCCGACCATCGCGTCCGCGTGCGGCGCAGCGTCGAGCACCGCGACGGCGCGCGCTGCACGGTCGACGGACGCTCGCTGCTCAATTTCTGTGGCAACGACTACCTCGGCCTGTCGCAGCACTTCGCCGTCGTCGGCGCGCTGCAGGACACCGCGGCGCGCGAGGGCGCCGGCGGCGTCGGCTCGCACCTGGTGTGCGGCCACCATGCCGTCCACGATGCGCTGGAGCGTGAACTCGCCGACTGGCTGGGTGCGCCGCGCGCGCTGCTGTTCGGCAGCGGGTTCCTCGCCAACCTGGCGGTGCTGCAGGCGCTGCTGGGCGATGAGGATGTCTGCGTCCAGGACCGGCTCAACCACGCCAGCCTGATCGACGCTGCGCGCCTGGCCGGGTGCCGGTTGCGCCGCTACCCGCATGCCGATGCGGAAGGCGCGATCCGCCAGTTGCGCACGCTGCCCGAGGGCCTGGCGATGGTCGCCACCGATGGCGTGTTCTCGATGGACGGCGACATCGCGCCGCTGCGCGAACTCGCACTGGTGACACGTGTGCAGAAGGCGATGCTGTACGTCGACGACGCGCACGGCATCGGCGTGGTCGGCCCCGACGGCCGCGGCAGCGTCGCCGCGGCGCGGCTGGGCCTGGACGAAGTGCCGCTGCAACTGGCGACGCTCGGCAAGGCGCTGGGCGGATACGGCGCGGTGGTCGTGGGCGAGGCCGACCTCGTCGACCACCTGGCCGAAACCGCGCGGCCCTACGTCTACACCACCGCGCTGCCGCCGGCGCAGGCGGCCGCGACGCTGGCCGCGGTCAAGCTGGCGCGCAGCGAGCACTGGCGCCGCGAGAAACTGGTCGAACTCACCGCGCGTTTCCGCGAACGCGCGCACGCCTTCGGGCTGGTGCTGCTCGACTCGGACACGCCGATCCAGCCGGTGATCTGCGGCACGGACAGCCGCGCCGTGTCGATGGCCGCCACGCTCGAACGCGCCGGCTATTGGGTCGCCGCGATCCGCCCGCCCACCGTGCCCGAAGGTCGCGCGCGGCTGCGCGTCACGCTGTCGGCGCTGCACACGGTGGCCGAGGTCGACGGGCTGGTCGCCGCCATCGCCCAGGCCCGCGACCGCGCCGAGGCGGAAGCCCGCATCGCCGAACTGGCGCGCTGAGCGGTCGCCGCGATGCACATCGAAACCACCGGGCACGGCCCCGGGCTGATCCTCATCCACGGCTGGGCGATGCACGGCGGGCTGTTCGCACCGCTGGTCGAGCGCCTGCGCGACCGCTACACCGTGCACGCGGTGGATCTGCCCGGGCACGGGCACGCGGCCACCCATGACACGCCGCTCAAACCCGAGCGGCTGGCGGCCGCGTTGGCCGATCGCCTGCCCGACGCCGTCTGGCTGGGCTGGTCGCTGGGCGGGCAGGTCGCGCTGCGCGCCGCGCTCGACCACCCGGCGCGCGTGCGCGGGCTGGTGATGCTGGCCTCCTCGCCGCGCTTCGTGCGCGGCGAGGGGTGGCCGCACGGGGTGTCGTCGACGCTGTTCGGTGATTTCGGTGATGCCTTGCAACGCGATTTCCGCGGCACGCTCGAGGGCTTCCTGGCGCTGGAGGCGCTGGGGTCGGCCAGCGCGCAGGTGGAATTGCGCAAGCTGCGCGCGCAGGCGTTCGAGCGCGGCGAGCCGTCCCCGCGCGCGCTGCAGGAAGGCCTGGCGCTGCTGGACCGGCTGGACCTGCGCGATGAGTTGCCGCAGCTGCAGGTGCCGAGCCTCTGGCTGTCGGGGCGCCGCGACCGGCTCGTGCCCGCCGGCGCGATGCCCGCCGCCGCTGCGCTCGCGCCGGGCGCGCGCAGCGTGGTGATCGACGACGCCGGGCACGCGCCGTTCCTGGGCGCGCCCGATGCCGTGGCCGATGAAGTGGATGCGTTCATGCGGCAGGTCGCCGGCGGGGTCGGGGCATGACGGACGCCCTTTTCGACCACCGCCAGGTGCGCCGCTCCTTTTCGCGCGCCGCGCACCACTACGATGCCGCCGCCGCGCTGCAGCGCGAGGTGTCGTCGCGGTTGATGGAATCGCTGGACTACCTCGACGACCCCGCGCGCGCGCTGCCGCCGCCGCAGGTGGTGGTCGACGTCGGCGCCGGACCCGGGCACGCGTCCGCCGCGATGCAGAAACGCTGGCCGAAGGCGCAGGTGGTCGCGCTCGACCTCGCGCTGCCGATGCTGCAGGCCACGCGCGCCAACGCCGGCGGCTGGCGCCCGTTTGCGCGGCGCCCGCAGCCGGTGTGCGCCGACGCGCGCGCGCTGCCGCTGCGCGAGGGCAGCGTGGACGTGCTGTTCTCCAACCTCTGCCTGCAGTGGGTCGAGGACCTGCCGGCGGTGTTCGCCGGGTTCCGGCGCGTGCTCAAGCCCGGCGGGCTGATGCTGGTGTCGACGTTCGGACCGGACACACTGCACGAGTTGCGCAGCGCGTTCGCCCACGCCGATGACGCCCCGCACGTCAGCCTGTTCCCGGCCATCGGCCAGTTCGGCGATGCGCTGGTGGCCGCCGGCTTCAAGGACCCGGTGCTGGACCGCGACGAGTTCGTCCTGCACCACGACACCCTCGGCGGCCTGATGCGCGAACTGCGCACGCTGGGCGCGACCAATGCGATGGTGCAGCGCCGGCGCCACCTCACCGGCCGCAGCCGCTTCGCGCGTGCCGAGGCCGCCTACGAACGGGCCCCCGACGGCCGGCTGTCGGCGACGTGGGAGGTGATCTACGCGCAGGCCTGGGGCCCGCCGCCGGGCGCGCCGATCCGCAGCGGCGGCATCGACGAAGTGCGCGTGCCGCTGTCATCGATCCCGGTGCGCCGCCGCCGATGACGCGCAGCCACCGCCAGACCGTGCTGCTGGCCGTGGCGATCGCGCTGGCGTCCGCGCTGTTCTTCACCAGCACCTATGTGCTCAACCGCGCCGCGGCGACCGGTGGCGGCCACTGGTTGTGGACCGCGGCGCTGCGCTACCTGTTCACGCTGCCGCTGCTGTGGCCGCTGATGCGCTGGCAGGGTGGCAGTGCGCCGGTGTGGCGGGCCATCCGGCGGCATCCGGGCGCCTGGCTGCTGTGGAGCGCCATTGGTTTCGTGCTGTTCTACCTGGGGCTGAGCTTTGCCGCCGCCAGCGGACCGGCGTGGCTGGTGGCGGGCACGTTCCAGCTGACGGTGATCGCCGGGATGCTGGTGTCGCCGCTGCTCTACCGCACGCGCGGCGATCACCGCGCGCGCATCCCGCCGCTGGCCCTGGCCGCCGGGCTGGTGGTGATCGCCGGCGTGCTGCTGATGCAGTTCGGCCACGCCGGCGGCACGCTCGACCGCGCCGGTTGGATCGGCCTGGTATGCGCGGCCGTGGCGGCGTTCGCCTACCCGCTCGGCAACCGGGGCCTGCTGTTGCACCTGGAGACCCAAGCGGTCGATGGCGGGCCGGAACTCAATGCCACCCAGCGCGTGTTCGGCCTGACGCTCGCCAGCCAGCCGCTGTGGTGGGCGATCGCCGCGGTGGCGTGGACCACGGTCGGCCCGCCCACGGCGGGACAGGCGTGGCTGGCGGCCGGCGTCGCGGTGGGCGCGGGCATCATTGCCACGGTGCTGTTCTTCCAGGCCACCGGCATGGTCCGCAACGACCCCGTGGGCCTGGCCACGGCCGAGGCGATGCAGGCGGCGGAAATCCTGTTCGCCACGGCCATCGGCGCGTTGTGGCTGGGCGAGGCGTGGCCCCGCGGCGGCGCGCTGGCGGGCGTCGGGCTGGTGGTCGCGGGCATCGTGGCCTTCAGCTGGATGGCCACGCGCGCCGTGGCGCACGATGCCCACGCCGTGCGCGAATTGCGCAGCGAACGCGGCGCCTGACGCCAGTCCCGCATCGGCCGGTGTTCATGGCGGTGACGGTAGATTCGGGCGGTTCTTTCCGAGGGGGTGCAGCGATGAAGCGGCTATCGAGGTGGCATGGCGCACTGGGCGCGGCGGCGCTGACGCTGGCCCTGGCGGGCGGCACGGTATCGGCACAGTCCGGCGGCGTGCAGGACTGGGGCTTCGATCCGTCCGTGCTAGTCGCCGATGGCCGCGACCTGCTCCAGCGCGCACCCGACCCGGCGGTCGACGGCCTGTTCCAGGCCGTGCACGCCAGCGCGCAGGACCCGGCCGATGCCGGCGTGATGTGCGCGCTCTTCGACCCCGCCGCCGACCGCAGCCTGGACGGGCTCAACGCCACGGCGGCGCGGCTGGGCGAGGCCTCGCGCCTGCGCTTTGCCGATGCCGCGGTCAACGTGTTCCTCGCGGCGGCGCAAAGCCCGCCCCAGCCATTCGACCGGTCGCAGGCGACGCAGTGGCTGAAGGCGGCCGGCGTGCGTGCGTCGTTGCTGCACGACGGGTTCGTGGCCGGCCTCAACGGTGGCGACCATGCCGCGCGTTGCGATTCGGTGGCGGCCTTGCTGGACGTGCTGGCCGGCCGCCCGGTGGCCGAGCGCGCCGCGGTGACCCGCCTGCTGCTGGGCGAAGGTCTGGCCTACATGGCCGGCGACGGCGCCGGGGCGATGCCGCTCAAGTGAGCGTGCGCGCTACTGCGCGGTCTCGACCTGCTCGATCCAGTGTTCGAGGTTGTAGTAGTTGGTGACGCGGCGGATCACGTCGTCGCGCACATCGAAAAACGCACCGCCCGCCAGCACGTAGCGTTGGCCGCGGGCCTCGGGCAGTCCCGCATCGCTGGCGAGGTACTCGCCGTGCACCACGTATTCGGCGGCGACGCGGTCGCCATCGGGCGTGGCCATCAGCACGATGTCGTGCAGCTGCTCGCGGTAGCTGGCCTGCATCCGCCGCAGGAACGCCGTGAACGCCTCGCGTCCCACCTCGCGCGGGCCCTGGTTGAGGTCGTGCACGACGTCGTCGCCGAGTACGGCGAGCATGCCGTCCCAGTCGCCGCGGTTGAAGGCGTCGTAGTACGCCTGCACCAGCGCGATGGCGCGGTCGTGGCGGCGGCGGCCGTGTCCGGCGTCGGTCATGCGGCATCTCCCAGGGTGGCAAACAGGGCGGGCAGCGCATCGGGGTCGACGTTGCCGCCTGACAGGATGATCCCGACGCGTCGCCCGGCGAAGCGCTCGCGGTGGGCCAGCACGGTCGCCAGCGGCAACGCACCGGACGGCTCGACCACCAGCTTCATGCGCGTCCAGAGCAGGCGCATCGCGTCGACCGCGGCGGCATCGTCGGCCAGCAGGATGTCGCGCACGTGGTTGCGCAGGATCGGAAACGTCAACGTGCCCAATTCGGCGCGCAGGCCGTCGCACACTGTGTCGGGTACGCGGCCGGTCATGCGTTCGCCCGAGGCGAGCGAGTCATGCGCATCGCGTGCGCCGACGGGCTCCGCACCGAACACCTCGACGCTGGCATCGATGCCGTGCGCGGCGATGGCCGTGCCCGACAGCAGGCCACCGCCGCTGACTGGCGCCACGACGGCGTCCAGTCCGGCGGCGACCGAGAGCAGTTCCAGCGTGGCCGTGCCCTGGCCGGCGATCACGCGCGCGTCGTTGAACGGGTGGATCAACACGCCGCCGGTCCCGGCCAGCACCTGTGCGGTGGCGGCATCGCGTGCGGCCTGCGTGGTGTCGCAGGGCACGATGCGCGCGCCGTAGCCCTCGATGGCGGCCAGTTTCACCTTCGGCGTGCTGCGCGGCGCGACCACCGTCACCTGCGCGCCACGCAGCCGCCCGGCCAATGCCACCGCGGCGCCATGGTTGCCGGAACTCTGGGTCACGATGCCGCGCGCCAGCGCCGCCTCGTCCAGCGAGAACACCGCATTGCACGCGCCGCGGAACTTGAACGCGCCGCCACGCTGCAGGTTCTCGCACTTGAAATGCAGCTCGCAGCCGGCGATCTCGTCGAGTGCGCGCGAGCGCAGCACCGGGGTGGCATGTGCATGCAGCGCGATGCGCGCGGCGGCGGCGAGGATGTCCGTGAAGCCCGGCGGCGTGTCGGCGTGGGTCATGCGGCGCACAGCGTAGCGCAGCGGATGGCCGGCATCGGCGGGGCTGAAGCGTTCAGCGGCATGACCGAAAGATTAAGCGCGAGTTCAATGGCTTACGACCACTGTGACGGTCTGCCCATGGGGGGTCCCGACATGATCCGCAAGCTTCTCCTGCCGGCCGTGGCCATCGCGCTGCTGGGCGGCTGCGTCACCGGCTACGACTACCGCGGCGGCCGCGGCGACTACTACTACGGCCAGCCGCGCACCGAGTACCGCTATCACGGCTATGGCGCATACGGGTACGGCTATCCGTACGACAGCCGCTACTACGGCCGCGGCTATTACGGCTACCCGTACAACTACGGCTACCCGTATTACCCGGGCTATGGCGGCGGCTACTACCCGCGTCCGCCGATCGTGGTGCGTCCGCCGCGCCCAGGCCATCCGGGCCATGGCGGTGGCGACGATGACCGTCCGCCCCACCACGACGACGGCGACGACCGCGCACCGTGGCGCAACCTCGACGACCTGCGCCGTCGCAAGCAGGGCCCGGAGCCGGGCATTTCCCGCGGCGTCGAGCCTTCGCAGCCGATGGCGCCCATGCCCCGTCCGGCCGTGCGCCCGTCCGCTCCGCCGCCGCGCCCGGCGGTGCAGCCGCGGCGCTCGTCGGGGTCGTCGATGGGCGATCGCCTGCGCGAGGTGCGCTCGCGCACGCAGTCGCGCGAGGTTGAACCGCGCTGACCGCCGGTCGGAAACTGGGGTGCCGGTCGCTTGCGTTGCCGGCCCGCCAGTCGCACTCTACGGCCCTGACCGGATGCGTCGCATTCCGACCCATCCGGCAGGTCAGCGTCACCTGCCACACCCGCAAGCGTCCATGTCGGCGCCCGGCGAGGAACCCACGGATCCCCCCTGTTCCGTCCTTGTCGGGCGTCGGCGCCTTGCCGGCCCGGCCTGATCGACTTGCATCCGGGTCCGCTGCGGCTTCACCGCGGCGGGCCTTCGTGTGTCGGGGCTCCGGGATGCAGGGCGCCCGCCGCCCGAAGGCGACGTGCCGCGCGCGTGAGGGCTGCGGATGAAAAAACACATATAAAAAGGGGGCCGAGCGTCCCCCGACACTCGGCCCCCCGGCTTCCCCTGTGGACACGTGGCCAGCCCCTGTTCCAATTCCGGCCGGCGCCAGGCGCCTGTTCCACTGGGTGCGCCAAAGGTGTCGCATGAAGCGTGCCAACCTTGGCGAGAGCCTCCCCCCGTTGTGTTGTTCAGTACTGGACGGTGACGGTGACCGTGTCCTCGTACTGGCCCGGCAGCGGCACGGACTGGGGCAGCACGCGGCCATAGACCGGGATCGTCTGCGAACCGCCGGTGCCGGTGCCTGCCACGGTCGAGGTCCCCGCCGACCCGTCACCCCACAGCGGTCCATTGGGCGAGGTGTGCCGCAGCTGGTAGGCGACGCCTTGGGCCGCCGGCCCCGTCCCGTTCAGGCCCATGCGCCGGTTGGCCACGTTGTTGGCGGTGGTCCCGCCGTCCAGCCGCACCGTGTACGGCGTGTTGACCGAGCACGTCACGCCCAGGCTGGTGCTGGCGTTGACAGCGGCGGCCAGCTGGCTGTGTGTGCCGAAGGCGAGGTCGTTGGCCGCCACCGTGCAGCTGCTGGCGATCGTGGCGCGCGCCAGCACGGTGCGATCGGTATCCAGAACGTTGGTGATCGCCGAACATGGCTGCGAGGTGAAATCACCCGTCAGCTGCAGGGACATTTGCGACTGGTAGGTGCCCGAAACCAGTCCGGCCTGGCCCGCGCCGATCGCCCCGTACAGGGTGAGCGTCGCCGAGCCCTCCCAGAAGAAGAATCCGGTGCGACGAAGGGGAATCAACACCTCGCCGGCAGGTGCGGACGTCGCGTTGCCCCAGACCTGGGTACGGGCGCTGTCCCGGTACACCTGGTAGGACAACCGGGCACTTCCACTTGCCATTCGCCTGTTGGGCAGGAGCGCGTTGTCGGGCGTTCCATTGCTCAGCTTCAGGCACGCCTTGACCGTGCCCGGATTGCTGAAGGTGGTACCGGAACAGTAGACGCCGACCGTGCCCGCCGTGGTCGTCGCCACCGTGGGGTTGGCCGGAACGGTGCCGAACTCCAGCGCGGGTGCGGTCCCGGCGAAGTTGCAGTCGATGCTCTGGCCGCGCGCCGTGCCGTGCAGGCCCAGCGCGAGCAGCCCCAGGAGAAGCGCACTGATCAAGCGGTTCATAGCGTGCGTCCTGTCGGGCAGCGCATCGAGGGGGGCGATCCGGGCACGGCCGCCACGGCGGGGCATGCATCGGGCCCGGTGGGGCAGTGCATCGAAGCGCTCGAGGCGGCCTCCAGCGCGGGCGCCGGCGCCAGGCAGTCGTGGCCCTGCGTACGCCACGACAGCGCTTCGCCGTCCCGGTAGTGCTCAAGCCACAGCTGGCCCTCGAAGCCCACGATCGCCTCCGTTCCATCGGCGCGCTGCACGCGTGTACCCGGCGCGACCGGCTGTCCGTCGGCATCCAGCAACGTGACCGTCGCGCTGCGCACGCGCTCGAGCGGGAAGGCCACGTGGAGGCCACTGGCATTGGGCGGGGTGACGAGCTGTTCGATCGCCGGCACCCGCAGCTCGGCCGACAGGCCGTCCGGGTCGATGGCGATGCGGTTGCGCTCCCAGCCGCGCAGGTCCGACAGCAGCAGGTAGCCGCGGTCGTTGGTGCGCCCGGCGGTGCGGTTCTCGTAGAGGATCGGCACGTCGCCGATGCCGTTGGTGGAGACCACGGCGAAGGCATCGGCGATGCGCCGGCTGGCGAAGGCCTGGCCGTCCATCAGCACCACGCTGCCCATGCCCTGCGCGAACAGGCCGTGTTCGCCATCGAAGCGGTCCACGCCGGCCCAGAACTCGCCGCCGTCGCCGCGGTACTGCGCCGCCAGCTGGCCGTCGCCGTCGTCGCTGGCCTGCGCCTGCCAGCCCCAGCCGCCCTCGTAGGGCGCGCGGCGGCGCACGTCGGCCGTCAGCTCGGTATCGCTGCGGCGGTGGTTGGCCGTCAACGCGCCGTCCAGGCCGTCGCCCAGCGGCAGGCTCAGCGTGAGCGACACGCCGGTGCCTGCCCGGTCGTCATGGAAGGCATTGGCGAAGACCGACACCGAGCGGCCCCAGGTCTGGCTGAGGCCCAGGCTGACCGTGCGACCGGCCAGGTCCTCACCGTCGCGGTAGCGCAACCAGGTCACCGACAGCGAGCCGCGCGGCACCGCCATCCACGCCGAGGCGCGGTCCTGCGCGCGCAGCGGCACGCTGCCGCCGTCGAGCGTGCCCAGGTCGCGGTAGCCGGCGTCGGCGCGCTGCACGTTGACGTCGAAGCCCGCGCGCTGGCCGAACCACTGGTAACCGCCGCTCCACTGGGTACCGGCGCCGTCGCCCTCGCTGCGCGAGACGCTGCCGGTGGCCACGCCGAAGCGCGCGAGCGGGGACCACGCGAGGCCGGCCCCCGCCAGCTGCAGGTCGGGGCCGGCCTCGCCGTGCAGCTCCAGCGTGAGGTCGTCGCGCATGCCGCGCCGCCAGCTGCCGCTGGCGACCACGTCGCTGCCGTAGTCGTCGGAATCGATGCCGAAGCCCCGGCGCAGCACGCCGGCCTCGAACGAGAAGTCGGTCAGCCCGCGCGCCAGCCGCTGGTAGTCCACATACAGCGGCACGCTGGTCTGGGTGGTGCGCCCGAGCGCGTCGGTCACCACCACCACCGCCTGGCCGGCGCCGCTCACCCGCGGGAAATCGCTGAGCACGAACGGGCCGGGCGCGACCTCTTCGCCGTACTGGCGGATGTTGTTGACGTACAGCTCCACCGACGAGGGCAGCGTGGCGTCGGCGGAGAACTGCGGCAACGGGTGCACGATCAGGTCCGGGCGCACGCCGAAATCGCGTCGCAGCTGCACGCCGCCCAGGCGCACCGGGCGCGACCATGCCAGCCCGCCGGAGACGACGTCGCCGGCCGACCAGGTCCACATGCGTTTCGGGTCGGAGTAGGTCCAGCGGGTGTCGAGCCGGGCGTAGCCGTCGCTGCCGGCATCGCCGGTGCGGCTGACGCCGTTGAGCTCCAGCGTGCCCCAGCGCCCGAACCAGCGCGCACCCGTGCCCAGCGACAGCGTGTCCTGACCCTGGAGGCGGCGGCCATAGGCGTCCCAGTCCAGCACCAGGCCGTGGTCGCGGTCGACCTGCACCGGCGCCGGGATCCGGTAGCCGAGCAGGCGGGTCGGGCGCAGTTCGGAGCCGGGCAGCAGCGTGACGCGCTGCATCGTCGGCTGGTAGTCGACGCCCAGGCCGGGGATGTCGGCCAGCGCGACCTCGCCGGCAGCGTTGAGCGGGACGTCGTTGGGCAGCTGCAGGCCGGCATCGGTCAACACCGACGGCAGCACGGACAGCTCGCCGTCGACCACCGTGAAGCGCACCAGGGTCGCGACCACGCGCCCGTCGAGCGAGACGTCCAGGTACATCACCTGCGGCGCGCGCACGGCGCTGACCTGCGCCAGCGGCTGCGCATCGAGCGTCGCCATCGCGCCGCCGGTGGCACCGCCCGTGGCGGTGGCCGCCCAGGCCGGCCCCGCCAGCGCGGCCGCCAGGGCCACCGCCAGCGCGGTCGGCCTAGCGCGCGCGGGCGAGCGGCAGGGTGGCCGGCTGGCCATTGAGAAGGACGTCCAGCTGCGTGGCCGACCCGGCCGAAGCCTTCGCCGACGCCTCCAGTTCGAACCGGCGCGTGCTGCCGGCCAGCACGTAACCCAGCAGGCCCGGCGACAGCTCGACCTTGCGGCCGTTGGCGTCCAGCAGGTGGCTGCGCCCCAGCTGCGCGGCGCGGCCGCCGGTGTTGTGGCAGACCATGGCCCCGGGCTCGATCCGGCAGTCCAGCGACGCCGGCGCCGGGTCGGGCGCACGCACGAACGCCGGCAACACGTAGCGCATGCGCACCTTGATCGCGCTGCCGGTCTCGGCCTCGCCCTGTCCGGGCAATTCGTCGACGACGATGCGGAAGGCCTGCTCGTGCTCCACCGCGGCCGCGGTCGGCCGCACCACGCGCACCAGCTGCTCGCCGCCCGCGGGGATCTCCATGATCGGCGGGCTGGCGACCATCGCGTCGGTGGGCTCGAGGACGTCCGCACCATCGACCTGGGTCCACGCGTACACGCGCACCTGCGCCGCGACGGGCGCGTCGCCGGTGTTGGCCAGCACGATGCGACCGGCACGGTCGCCCGCGTCGAGGTCGACGCCGGTCTGCCGGGTCTGGAGTTGGCCGCGCGCGGACGCCGCCCCGGCCACGAGGGCCAGGGCGATCGCCGTCGCCGCCGTGAGGCGGCGCGGGGACATCAGTAGGTCAGCGAGACGGTGATCGCGTCGGCGTAGTTGCCGACCGGCTTGGCGCCCTGCACCGGCACGACGCCGTACACGGTGAAGGTTTCCACGCCACCGGCGCTGGTGCCGGCGAAGGTCGCGGTGGTGCCGGTGCCGTCACCCAGCACGGCGCCACCGGAGGCGGCGTTGTACAGCTGGTAATCGATCGTCGCGCCGCCGGGGCCGACCATCGTGCGGTTGGCGAAGTCGCCGCTGCCGCCGGCGCTGAAGGCGACGTCGATCGCGCCCTGGTTGGTGCAGTCGACGGTGACGTCGGCGGTCGAGGTGACGGCGGCCGACAGGTCGGACTGCGGGCCGAAGGCCATGTCGTCGGCGTCGACGGTGCAGGCGTTCTCGATCTGGATCGACACGTTCATCGTGTCGGTGGCGGTGGCGGCGGACGCCAGCGGTGCGGCCGCCAGCAGGGCAACGGCCAGGGCGGTACGGGTCAGGACGGACATGTGAATCACTCCCCAATGAATTCGGATATATGTCGCTTTCAATCTGTGACCGGGGTCGCAGAGCGGGCGCAGTATGGGCTATCGCAAGTGCCGTGCCAACTTTTCGACGAAATGCAAGTGCCAGTTGCTTGACGAGACCGGTCCCCGGCCCGGCGTTCCGCCGCAACCGCTTGATTGCCGTAGAATTCACGCCCCGCACGCGGTTGTTCGCCGCTTCACGGCCCCGCCATGACCCTGCACTCCGACTTCCATCGCCATGACGTGATCGTCGTGGGCGGCGGCCATGCCGGCACCGAAGCCGCGCTGGCGGCCGCCCGGGCCGGCGCGCGCACGCTGCTGCTGACGCACAGCGTCGACACCGTGGGCGCGATGAGCTGCAACCCGGCCATCGGCGGCATCGGCAAGGGCCACCTGGTCAAGGAGATCGACGCGCTGGGCGGCGTGATGGCGCGCGCCGCCGACGCCGCGGGCATCCAATGGCGCCGGCTCAACGCCAGCAAGGGGCCGGCGGTGCGTGCCACCCGCTGCCAGGCCGACCGCAGCCTGTACCGCGCCTTCATCCGCCGCGCGGTCGAGGCCCAGCCCGGGCTGACGCTGTTCCAGGCGGCCGTGGACGACCTGGTGTTCGAGGACGGCCGGGTGACCGGCGTCGTTACCCAGACCGGCCTGCGCTTCCACGCGCCGGCCGTGGTGCTGACGGCGGGCACGTTCCTGGCGGGCAAGGTCCACGTCGGCCAGACCACGTACGCGGCCGGCCGCGCCGGCGACCCGCCGGCCACCGCGCTGGCCGCGCGCCTGCGCGAGGGGCCGTTCAAAGTCGACCGGCTCAAGACCGGAACCCCGCCGCGGATCGACGGCCGCAGCCTCGACTACTCGGTGATGGAGGCGCAGCCGGGCGACGATCCGCGTCCGGTGTTCTCGTTTACCGGGCAACAAAGTGACCACCCGCGTCAGGTGTCGTGCTGGATCACCCACACCACCGCGCGCACCCACGACATCATCCGTGCGGCGCTGGACCGCAGCCCGCTCTACACCGGCCAGATCGAGGGCATCGGCCCGCGCTACTGCCCGTCCATCGAGGACAAGGTGGTGCGGTTCGCGGAGAAGGAGAGCCACCAGATCTTCGTCGAGCCCGAAGGCCTGGACGTCGCCGAGATCTACCCCAACGGCATCTCCACCTCGCTGCCCTTCGACGTGCAGCTGGCGCTGGTGCGCAGCATCCGTGGCTTCGAGCGCGCCCACATCACCCGCCCCGGGTACGCCATCGAGTACGACTTCTTCGACCCGCGCGGCTTGAAGCCGACGCTGGAGACGCGTGCCATCGAAGGCCTGTATTTCGCCGGCCAGATCAACGGCACCACCGGCTACGAGGAGGCCGCCGCGCAGGGCCTGCTGGCCGGCGTCAACGCCGCGCGTCACGTGCGCGGGCTGGACGGCTGGTGCCCGCGGCGCGACCAGGCCTACCTGGGCGTGCTGGTCGACGACCTGATCACCCACGGCACCACCGAGCCGTACCGCATGTTCACCAGCCGCGCCGAATACCGGCTGCAACTGCGCGAGGACAACGCCGACCTGCGCCTGACCCCGGTCGGCCGCGAACTGGGTTTGGTGGACGATGCGCGCTTTGCCGCACTGGAGGCCAAGCGCGAGTCGATCGAACGCGAGCACGCGCGGCTGTCCGGGATCTGGGCGGCGCCGGCCAACGCGCTGGGCCGTGAGATCGGCGAGACGCTGGGCGTGGCGGTCAGCCGCGAGACCCACGCCGCCGACCTGCTCAAGCGCCCCGAACTGGATTACGCGTCGCTGATGCGCGTGCCCTCGCTCGGGCCGGGCGTGGACGATGCCGCGGTGGCCGAGCAGGTCGAGATCGGCATCAAGTACGCCGGGTACCTGGACCGCCAGCGCGAGGAGATCGAACGCGCGCGCCGGCATGAGGACACGGCGATCCCGGCGGACTTCGATTACGCGCAGGTGCGCGGGCTGTCGGCGGAGGTCGCGGGCAAACTGCGGCAGGTGCGCCCGCTGAGCATCGGCCAGGCGCAGCGGATCGCCGGCATGACGCCGGCGGCGATTTCGTTGCTGCTGGTGCACCTCACGCGGTTGCGGCGCGGGCAGGCGGCTTGATCGACGCTGTGCGCGTTCCTTCTCCCGTCGGGAGAAGGTGCCCGAAGGGCGGATGAGGGTGCGCCGGAGTCTACGTGGTGACGACTGCGTTGCAGACCCGTTGCGCTGATGCGGACGTCTGCCGCTTCGCCGAACCCTCTCCCCAACCCCTCTCCCGCGGGGAGAGGGGCTCAATCGCGGGCTACGGTCGTCAGCGGCCTCCTCCCGCCAGCCGCCACCCGATCCACACCGCCGCCAGCCCCAGCACCACGCTGCCTGCGACGTAGGCCGCGGCCACGCCGGTGTCGCCACGGCGCAGCAGGTACAGCGTCTCCAGGCCGAACGCCGAGAACGTGGTAAAGCCCCCGAGCACACCGGTGAACAGGAACACCCGCAGCGACGGCGAGGCCAGTGCGTGCCGTTCGGCGAGCCCGGCCAGCGCGCCGATCACCAGGCAGCCCAGCACGTTGACCGCGAAGGTCCCGGCGGGGAATCGCCCCTGCGCGGTGTGGTGCAGCACCCAGCCGCCCAGCAGGTGGCGCGCCATCGCGCCGATGGCGCCGCCGAGGCCGACATAGAGCAGCTGCAGGTTCATGGCGTGCGTGCCGTGCAGGGAAGACGCCGGCACCTTACCCTGCGCCCCTTGCCGCTGCCCGGATCCGCGATGCGTCCGATCGATCCCGTCACCCCGTCTGCGCCTGCGTCCACGGTGCCCAGGCTGCTTGCGCTCGGCCTCGCGCTGGGGCTGGCGGCATGCGGCGGCGCCGAGGGCCCGGTCGGCCCGCCGGGCGGTGCCACCGCCCCGGCGCGCGCCTGGTCCGCGGGTGCGTGGCCGCTGCCGACCGCCGCCGCCCACGCCGCCCAGCCCGACCTCGTGGCGACGGATGCCGGCCTGCTGCTGTCGTGGATCGAACCCGACGGCGATGGCCACGCGCTGCGTTTCGCGCGTCAGGGCGATGACGGGTGGGACGCGCCGCGGGACATCGCGCGCGGCACCGACTGGTTCGTCAACTGGGCCGACACGCCGCACCTGATGGCTACGCCCGACGGCGCGCTGTGGGCGCACTGGCTGCAGAAGTCCGCCGCGGCGACCTACGCCTACGACGTGGCGCTGGTGCGCTCGGGCGATGGCGGCGCGACGTGGTCGCCTGCGCTCACGGTCAACGACGACGGCACCCCGACCGAACACGGGTTCGTATCGCTGTGGCCGGCCTCGCGCGACCGCCTGGGCATCGCCTGGCTGGACGGGCGGGCGATGGCGGCGGGTGGCGATGGCGACGGTGGGCACGACGGCCACGCCGGCCACGACGCCGGCGCGATGGCGCTGCGCACCGCACACCTCGACGCCGACCTGCGGCGCCACGACGAGCGCCGCCTCGACGCGATGACCTGCGAGTGCTGCCAGACCGACGCGGCCATGACCGCCCGCGGCCCGCTGCTGGTCTACCGCGACCGCACCGCCGCGGAGGTCCGCGACATCGCCGTCGTACGCCTCGGCACGGAGGGGTGGAGCACGCCACGGACGGTCCACGACGATGGCTGGCGCATGCCCGCCTGCCCGGTCAACGGCCCCGCGGTGGCCGCCCGCGGCGACGAGGCGCTGGTGGCGTGGTACACCGCCGCCGGCGACGTGCCGACGTTGAAACTGGCACGCAGCACGGATGCCGGCGGCGCGTTCGGCGCACCGGTGGTGCTCGACCGCGGCGACCACGTCCAGGGCCGCGTCGATGTCGCACTGGGCACGGATGCGGCGTGGGTGCTGTGGGTCCGCGAAGACCGCGATGGCCAGTCGCTGCACCTGGCGCGCTGGGCGCCGGACCTGTCGGAAGAACGGCAGCGCATTGAAATCGCCCGGCTCACGGGCCGCGGGCGCGGCACCGGCTTCCCGCAACTGGCGTTGCAGGGGGACGCGGCCTACGTGGTGTGGACCGACGTGGTGGACGGCGCGCCCCGCCTGCAGGGGCGGGTGGTGCGGCCCATGGCGAACGCTGCGCTGTAGGTGCGGGTTCAGCTGCAACGTCATACGTGCGCGATCCATTGGGCGAGTCCTGTAGGAGCGACGTGAGTCGCGACCGCGCGGCTCACCGGAGCGACGTGTCGCGACTTACGTCACTCCTACAACAGCCGCATTGCCGCCACATCCGGACGAGCCAAGAAAAATGGGCCGCGATCGGAATCGCGGCCCATCGGTTTCAGCCATGGCACGCACGCGGTGCCGTGATCGCGGCTGAAGCCGCTCCTACAGGTGGACACTGTCCTCCGGCATGACGGGCCGGTGGCTCAGCCGCACCGCACGTTGGTGATGACGTTGGCTTCGTCGACGTCGATGTTCAGGCGGCCGGCGCGGTACTCCATGGTCACCATCATCCCGGGCTTGAGCACACGCGCGATCTCGGCATTGGCTTCGATGCGTGCCCGTTCGACCACCTCCGCGGTGGCCACCTGGCCGATGGCATTGGGCTTGGCGGTGTCGGCGTCGCAGCGCTCGGCGGGCATCGGCGGATTGGGGTCGCTCATGGGCGGGGCCTCGGCGTTGGCGGGCGGCAGCGGGTCGCTGGCCGTAGGCGTGGCCGGCGTGGCGCACGCGGTGAGGGCCACCAGGCTGGCGGCGAGGGCGGCGGTACGCATCAGGACCATCGGCGACTCCATGCACGGATCAGGGACCGGCAGGGTGCCGCGCCCCGGGTGTGCGCGAGGTTAACGGCCGTGCTCAGCGCTCCAGCCGCCAGTTGAGCGAGGCGCGGTTCTCCACCGTGCTGGACTCGATCTCGACATCGAAGCCGCGCCGCAGCAGGTACTTCAGCGTCAACACCTGGCCGGTGCCGAGCAGCGACACGCCGTAGCCGACGTACAGCCGCGGCGACAGGTACTTGCCGACCCCGAACACCGACCCGCCCAGCGCGCGGCTCTGCATCACGCCGGCATCGTCCAGGCCGATGCGCGCGCCCAGCTGCGACGCCAGCAGGCTGCCGCCGGCGGTCAGCGCGGCACTGGCGGCGTTGAGCTGGCGGCCCTCGTCGCCGCTCACGCTCGACAGCGGGCGACCCAGTGCAAGGTAGGCCAGCGCCTCGGACTGCGAGCTGGCGGGGTCCGACCAGACCTCCGCCTGCGGTGCGCTGGCGCGGCCGCTGATGTCGACGCCGGCGGTAACCTCGGCCACCTCGCGCTCGGCACGCACGTCCAGCAGCGGGTCCGACACCGGGCCGTTGGACCAGGTCAGGTAGCCGCGGGTGATCTCCAGCTCCTGGCCGTAGGCCGCGTACGTGCCGCCCACCTCCAGGCGCCCGGTCGCGGTCATTTCGCGGCCCGGCACCGCGCGCACGCGCAGCTGCCCGCCCAGCGTGCCGTCCAGGCCGAAGCCGTTGAGCGTCACGTCCTCGCCCAGCGCCAGCGTCAGGTCCATCTCCAGCGGCAGGCCGCCGGTGTCCTCCGGATCCACCGGGTCCAGCACCACCACGTCCGGCGACGCCGATACGCCCTGGTCGAGCCGCTCCAGGTCGATGCGCGCCTCCGGCACGCCCACCGTGCCGGTCACCTGCAGCGGCGTGCCGGCGGTGTAGCGCACCTCGACATCGGGGCTGGCGACCGCGTACAGGTCGCGGGTGTCGGACACGCGCACGTCCTGGCCGCGGATCGCCAGGACCAGCGGCGTGTCGCCCCCGCGCCAGCCCAGCGTGCCGTCGATCGACAGCACGCCGTCGCCGGTGCCGACGCGGCCGTCGATGCGCGCGCTGCCATCGGGCTGCGCGACCAGTGCCAGCGCGCCGTCCTGCAGGGTGATGCCCAGCGACGGAACCTCCGCGGTGAACCCGGCCAACTGCGCCTGGCCGGAGAGCAGCGGCTCGCCGCGCGTGCCCGAGAGACCGAGGCGGCCATCGAGCCGGCCCTGCGGCTCGACGATGTCGGGCGAGAACAGCTCCATCCAGG
Source organism: uncultured Lysobacterales bacterium (assembly GCA_946886865.1). Next base: position 50,153 of record CAMPJI010000004.1, read on the forward strand.
TCAGCTCGTCGACCTCGATGGCGATCTCGCCGTCCAGCGGCGCGTACGCATCCCATCCGGTGGCGATGCGCGCATCCAGGCGGCCGTCCTCCAGCACGTCGGCGCCCAGCGTCGCGGTGATCCGGTTGGGGTCGAACTCGGCCTCCAGCGACAGGTTGCGGTAACTGAGGATGTCGTTGCGGGCGCGCTCGCTGAAGCGCAGGCCGGCCGCCGCGGAGGTGACGGTGGCGCGGCCCTGCCAGGCGTTGCCGGCCGGGCGCAGCTGCGCGTCGATCGCGACCTCGCCGCTGAGCAGCCACGGCCGGCCGTCGTCCCGCTCGGGCAGGTACGGCGCCAGCAGCGCCAGCGGCAGGCCCCGGCCGTCGAGTTGCAGGCCGCGCCGCGGCCAGTCGGCGCTGGCGCACAGCGCGCCGCCATCACTGGCGGCCAGGCAGGCGGCCTCGAGCGTGCCGGCCAGGCCCCGTGGGGTGGACGTCCAGCTGAAATCCGTGGGTGCCTGCAGGCGCCACGCGGCACCGCGCGACGGGTCGAGCTGCAGCGTGGCGAGCGTGCCGCGCCACGTCGCGCCCTGCTTGCGGGCGCTGCCGGCCAGCGCCAGCGCACCGATGTCGCCGCGGGCCCGGGCCTCCAGTTGCAACGCCTCCACCGCACCGCGCGCGTCGACGTCCAGGGTGTCGAACGGCAGGCCCGCCTGCAGGCCGGTGGCTGCCAGGGTCAGCGCGCCGCCGCTGCCGCGCCAGGGCAGGCGGCCGTCGACCGACAGCGTATCGGCCTGCATGTCGCCCCAGCGAAGCCCGCTGCCCTCGAGGTCGGCCTGCACGTCCGGCGCGGTCCGTGCGCCGTCGAGCGCGAGCGTGCCACGCAGCGTGCCGGCCGCGTCGGGCAGCAGGTCGGCCAGTTCCAGCGGCGCGAACCGTGCGTCGATGTCGAGCGTGTCGTCGATGCGGCCGGTGGCCTCCACCCGGCTGCGGCCCAGCGAGAGCGCCAGCTCGCCGTCGTACGACGGGGTGCGGGCGTCGTCGGCCGGCAAGGCGAGCGCGACGCGCGCGCGCCCGTCCAGCGCGCGGCCGCGCAGGCGGCCCGTCAGGCGCGGGGCATCGACGTCGATGGCCAGCGTGCCGTCGTCGCCGGTGGTGCCCTGGCTGTCCAGCGTGCCGTCGATGGCGCCGTCCCAGCCGGCGATGAAATACCCGGGGTCGAACCCGGCCAGCGTCGCGTCCACGTCCCAGCCCAGCGCCGGCGCCCAGCGCACGTCGCCGGTGGCGTCCAGACGGCCGCCGGGCATGGTCGCGCGCAGCGATCGCAATGCCACGCCCTCGCCGGTGCCCCGGCCATCGAACTCGACCCGGGCCTGCTCGCCGTCACGCGCCAGGTCGGCCGTGCCGATCGCGGCCCACGCCTCCACCGTGCCGGACAGGCCGAGGTCCGCATCCAGGCGGATAAGCGGTGCGTCGGTCGCGGCCTGCGCCGGCGTCGCCGCGGTGGTGGCCGCGCCGCCCCAGGTCAGGCCGCGCGCGTTGACGGCGAAGGTGAAGCGGCGCGCGGCCGGGTCGCGGAAGTCCGCGCGCCCGCGCAGGGTGGCGGTGCCGTCGAGCAGTTTCAGCGCCAGTGGCTGCACGTCCAGCACCTGGTCGTCCAGCGCGACGCGCGAGGGGCGGATCACGGCCGAGAGGTCGCCGCGCGCGATGCGGCCCTGCAGCTGCGCGCGCCCGCCGACGCCGTCGGCCGACAGGTCCAGCGCCAGCGGCTGCCCGTCGGGCGTGCCGCTCGCCAGCAGGCCGAGGTCGAGCGCATCGCTTGCCGCCCGCAGGTGCCAGCGCGGATCGTCCTCGCCGCGCAGGGTGAGCGTGGCGCGGGTGGCGCCCGGTGCGCGTCCGGCGACGGCCACGTCCATGCGCGCGATGTCGCCGCGCGCCACTAGGCCGAGCCGCGGTGGCGTGACCCCGGCGCCGGCCGGCAGCACTGCGGTCACGACGAGGTCGGTGCGGTAGTCGTTGCGTGGCGCGTACTCGCCATCCGCGGTGAAGCGGCCGCGGTCGCTGTCGACCACGAGGCGGTCGACGGCCAGGTGACCGTCGCGCGCATCCAGCCCGCCGCGCAGGCGATCCACGTGGATGACCGGCACCTGGGCGGCGCCCTCGGCCTGCACGACGCGCAGGCCGTCGATGCGCACTTCGCGGGCCTGCAGGTGCAGGGGCGGCGCGATGGCGGGCAGCACGTCGGGCCAGCGCGGCAGCTCGAAGGGCTCGTCGCTTTCGGCCAGCCGCAGTGTCGCGTCCTCGACTTCCAGCACGTCCAGCCGCAGCGTGCGCCCCAGCAGCGGCCGCAAGGCGGTGTCGAGCATCACGCGTTCGGCTTCGAACACGGTGCCCTGGTAGGCGAAACGCACGCCGCGCAGGGTCAGCGGGCCGGACGCCGGGCCTTCGGCCTCGCGCCACTCGAAGGTCGCGCCCGCGGGCAGGCGTTGCTGCACCTGGGCCAGCAGCACGTCGCGCCCGCCCACCGTCATCAGCAGCCAGTACGCCAGCACCGCCAGTGCAATGGTGAGCGCGCCGGCGGTGAGGCTGCCGCGGATCGCCAGCCAGCGCAGGCGCTTGCGGCGGCGCTCGCGCAGCTCGGCGATGCGCGCTTCGCGCTGCTCCGGCGTCAGCGACGGGTCGATGCGCCGGCGGAACGGCGAGCGCGGCAGCGACGGGCTCATGGGCGCGGCCTCACAGGTCGGCTCCGATGCTCAGGTACAGCTGGAAGTCCGAGTCCGGGTCGTCCAGGCCGTGCGCCACGTCCAGCCGCAGCGGCCCCACGGGCGAGCGCCAGCGCACGCCCACACCCACACCGGTGCGCCAGTCGGGCGTGTCGTCGAACGCGCTGCCGCTGTCGACGAAGCCGGCCGCGCCCCAGGTGTCGTTGAAGTAGTGCTCGAACTCGACGCTGGCGGTGGCGACGTTGCGCGCGCCCACCGAGTAGTCGCCGAAGTCGGTGTCGATGCGCGGGCTGACCTCCTGGTACGCGTAGCCGCGGATGCTGCGATCGCCGCCGGCGAAGAAGCGCAGGCTCGGCGGGATGTCCACCACCGTGTCGGTGAAGGTGTGGCCCAGCTCGCCGCGCACGATCAGCCGGTTGCGCTCGCCCAGCCCGCGGTACCAGCGCGCCGTCGCGCGCGCCTGGGCGAAGTCGGCGTCGGACCCGGCGCCTTCCACGCCGCCGCGCAGCATCAGGCTGCCGGCCAGGGCGTCGCGCGGGAACAGCAGGTCGTCGGCATCGACGTATTCGGCACGCAGCGACGGGTAGGTGAACGTCGCGTAGCGGTACTCCTGCCGCGCCAGCGCGCCTTCCCCGTCGTCGGCCACGCGGTACAGCCAGCGCTCGCGCAGGGCGTGCATCGACGCCACCAGGTTGAGGTGGCGGTTGTACTGGCCGCTGCGGCTGCCGACGAATTCGATGCGGCGGCTGTCCTGGTAGTCGGTCTGCTCGTCGGCGGCCTGCGCGCTCAGGGTGTACCAGCCGTCCAGCCACGCGAAGGCCGGGATGCGGTACTGCAGGGTGAGGGTCTTGCGCTGCTGCGCGTAGTCCAGCTGCGCCAGCGCCTTGTGCCCGCGCTGGTTGAGGTAGCGCCGCTCCAGGCCCAGCCGGATACCGGCGCCGCTGTCGGTGCCGTAGCTCAGGCCGGTGGTGTAGATGCTGCGCTTGGCGGGCGTCAGGCTGACGGTGACCGGTACCAGCGTGCCCTGCGCGTCCTCGGGATGGGGCTGGATGTCGATGCTGGCGAAATAGTCCAGCCGCGCCAGCGACTGCCGCAGCCGGTCCAGCTTGCCCTGGTGGTAGTAGCTGCCGGTGTCCCAGTAGACCAGCTGCTCGAGCAGCTGCGGGCGGATGATCCTGGGGTCCTGGTCGAACGTGACCTCGCCCATGTCGTAGCGCACGCCGCTCTCCCACACCAGGTCGATGTCGGCGGCGTTCTCGGCGCGCGTCACCTCCACCCGGCGGCTGGTGAAGTCGGCATCGAAGTACCCGCGCTCGGCCAGGCGGCGCGTGATGCGCGTCTTGCCGGCCTCGTAGGTGGGGTGGTCGAGCACGTCGCCCGGCTGCGGCCGGAACGCGGTCAGCTCCTCGCGCAGGTAGCGGTCGCGCGCGCCCTCGCCCAGGATCGCCACATCGCTGCGGCGCACGCGCACCGGGGTGCCGGGGTCGACGGTGACCGTGACGGCCACCGGGCCTTCGCCGCGCGTGCGCTCCACGGCGATGACGGGGCTGTAGTAGCCGAACGGCTCCAGCGCTTCGCGGGCCTCGTCCTCCGCTTCGCGCACCAGGTAGGCCAGGCGTCGCCCCGACAGGTCGTCGCCGATGGCGTCCACCAGCGACAGCGACACGCGCACGTTCTCGGTCATCGCCTCGTCCAGGCCGACGATGTCCACGCGCGAGACCTGCGCCGCCCGGGCCGGGCCGGTTGCAGCGAGCATCAACACGGCGGCGGCGAGGGCGGTGGGGGCAAGGCGCATCGCGGCAGGATACGCAGCGCGTGTCAAAACGCGATTAACCCGGCGTGGCGGATGCCGCGCGGCACCCCACCGGCAACGGCGGTAGCATCCGGCGGGTCCCGTGTCCGCGACACCCCAGGGGGAGCCCCGTCATGACCGTCCTTGCCTCGCACCGCACCGGCCTGCTCGTGGCCGGCCTGTTTGCCGCCGTCGCCGCGCTGCCGGCCCCGGCCCAGCCCGCTGCCGCGCAGCCACGCCCCGAAATGGAAGCGGCTGCGCGCGAGGTGCGCGACGAGGTCGTGCAGTGGCGCCGCCACTTCCACGCCCACCCGGAGCTGTCCAACCGCGAGGTCGAGACCGCCGCGACCATCGCCGGCCACCTGCGCGACATGGGCCTGTCCCCGCGCACGGGCATCGGCGGGCACGGCGTGGTGGCGATCGTCGAAGGCGCGCGCCCCGGCCCGAAGGTCGCCCTGCGCGCCGACATCGACGCGCTGCCGGTCACCGAGCGCACCGGCCTGCCGTTCGCGTCGAAGGTCACCACCGAATTCAACGGGCAGGAGACCGGCGTGATGCACGCCTGCGGCCACGACGCCCACACCGGCATCCTGCTGGGCGTGGCGCAGGCGCTGGTGGACATGCGGGAGACACTGCCCGGCCAGGTGATGTTGGTGTTCCAGCCGGCCGAGGAGGGCCCGCCGCCGGGCGAGGAAGGCGGCGCCAAGCTGATGCTGGAAGAAGGCCTGTTCGACGGCTTCAAGCCCGACGCGATGTTCGGCCTGCACGTGTTCTCGACCCTCAACGCCGACACCATCGGCGTGCGCAGCGGGCCGCTGATGGCCGCGTCCGATCGCTTCACCATCAAGGTCAAGGGCCGGCAGACGCACGGCTCGCGGCCGTGGGGCGGCATCGACCCGATCGTCGCCGCCGCCGACCTGGTGTCGACCGCGCAGACCGTGGTCAGCCGCCGCGCCGACATCGCCAAGCAGCCGGCCGTCGTCACCTTCGGCGTGGTGCGCGGCGGCATCCGCTACAACATCATCCCCGACGAGGTGGAGTTGACCGGCACCATCCGCACGTTCGATGACGGCATGCGCGAGAAGATCTTCGCCGACCTGATCAACGTCGCCGAGCACGTCAGCGCCGCGCACGGCGCCACCGCCGACGCGCAGGTGCCCGACCAGGACGGCTACCCGGTCACCGTCAACGACCCGGACCTCACCGCGCGCATGCGACCCAGCCTGGAGGCCGTCGCCCCGGGCAAGGTCGTCGAGCCGCCGCTGGTCACCGGCGCGGAGGACTTCTCGTTCTATGCGCGCGAAGTGCCGGCGATGTTCTTCTTCGTCGGCGCGACCCCGCCGGGCCAGGACCCGCTGGCCGCGCCGAGCAACCACTCGCCCGAGTTCATGCTGGACGAGTCCGCGCTCGACCTGGGGCTGCGCGCGATGCTGCAGGTGACGCTGGACTACCTGCACGGCGCGGGCGCGTAGCCGCCCGCCCTTGTAGGAGCGGCTTCAGCCGCGATCGGATCCACATGACCTTTGTAGGAGCGACGTGAGTCGCGACCACGCAACTCCGCGCACCGGCGCGGGTCGCGACTCACGTCGCTCCTACAACGAAGTGGGGGCACGCGGTGATCGCGGCTGAAGCCGCTCCTACAGGCGCCATGGCTTCGCGAGCAAAGCGGCCGCCGGCCGCGCGCGCGATAATCCCCGCATGGACCTCAACGCCCTCCCGCTCGGCCGCCACGTCGACTACCCGAGCCACTACGATCCCGCGCTGCTGTATCCGATCCCGCGCGCGCTGGGTCGCGATGCGATCGGCCTGCACGGCGGCGCGCTGCCCTTCATCGGCCACGACCGCTGGCACGCCTACGAGCTGAGCTGGCTGGACGCGCGCGGCAAGCCGCGTGTCGCCACCGCCACGCTGACCGTGCCGGCCGACTCGCCGCACCTGGTCGAATCCAAGTCGCTCAAGCTGTACCTCAACTCGTTCAACGCCACGCGCGTGGAGAGCGATGCCGGGCTGCTGTCGCGCATCGAATCCGACGTGTCCGCCGCCGCCGGTGCACCGGTGCAGGTGGCGCTGGGGCTGCCGGCGATCGACGGGGGCGACGATACGGATGCCGATTCCATCGACGGGCTGGACGTCGCGATCGACCGCTACGGGCCACCCGACGCGGCGCTGCTGGCCGCCGACGCGGGCGATGTGGTCGAGGAAACGCTGTCCAGCGCACTGCTCAAGTCCAACTGCCCGGTCACCGGCCAGCCCGACTGGGCGCGCGTGTCCATCGCCTACCGCGGCCCGCGCATCGACCGCGCCGCCCTGCTGCGGTACCTGGTGTCGTTCCGCGACCACGCCGAGTTCCACGAGCAATGCGTGGAGCGGATCTTCGCCGACCTGCGGGCCGTGGCCCGGCCGCAGCGGCTGTCGGTGGAGGCGCGCTACACGCGCCGCGGCGGCCTGGACATCAACCCGTGGCGGGCCACGCCCGGCCATCCGGTGCCCGCGGCGGGCCGCGACCTGCGCCAGTAGCGCCCGTCCGTCGGGCCGCGCGCGCCGTTGGCGGTTGTTGCGTGGCGTTTCACTGTGACGCGATACGGCCTTAACAAACGACGTGGGAAGGTGGCCCCGTGCCCGCCGTGGGCGGTGGGCCGACCGCATCAGCCTGGCCCTGTCCGGCGCGCGGGTGATCTCTCCAGTACGACTCTCCAAGATGGGCGCGACGCGGGTCGCGCCCAATTTTTTTTGTCCGGGCGCACGTTCTTTTTCGGGGCATGGTGGCCGCTTGCGACTACCATGCCGGTCCCCCACGCGTGATACCGCCATGACCGCCCCCGCCTACCTCGACGACACCGCCATCGAACGCCTGGCCGACCTGCTGGAGCAGCGCGCCGTGCCGTTCAAGGGTTTCAACCTGGAGGCGTTGGACGGCTTCCTGTCCGCGCTGGCCGTCGGCCCCGACACCGTGCCGATGTCGGAGTGGGAACCCGCGGTGTGGGGCACGCCACCGCGCTGGTCCGACAGCGAGGAGCGCGCGCAGGTCGAGAACCTGCTGCAGGGCCACGCCAACATGGCAGGCGCGCGCGTGCGCTTCGGCGACGACGACCTGCCCGACCACCTGGCGCCGCTGCTGTGGCTGCCGGAGGACCCGGAATCCGAAGAGGACGACGAACTCGATGTCGGCCGCGACTGGGCGATGGGCTTCTTCCGAGGCGTGGAGCTGCGCGAGGCCGCGTGGGAACAGTGGCTGGACGGGAACGACTGGATCGACGAGGTGTTCGTGCTGCTCGACCGCCTCGCCAGCGGCGAGGTGCTGGGCGAGGATGTCGAAGCGCCCGGCACGCCGATCAGCTACCGCGAGCGCTTGGAGATCATCGCCGGCCTGCCGGACATGCTGGCCGACCTGCACCACCACCGCATCGACGCCCTGACCCCGCGCGAGCCGATCCGCCGCGCCGACACGCCCGACCGCAATGCGCCGTGTCCCTGCGGCAGCGGCAAGAAGTACAAGAAGTGCTGCGGCGCGTGAGTTGAATCAACGCGGCACCTGACGCGTCGCATTCGCCGTTGCGAAGGTGAGAGCGGGGAGGGCGCCTTGATTGCCCGGTGACCGTCCTCGGACCGCGCACAACCCGCTTCCGACGCCTGATCCATAGGGGCGACATGCGCCCGCGTATGCACCCGCGGCTTTGCCCGCGACCGCCGCAGACGCGACAATCCGCGTTCTGCCCGACGAATCGAAGCGAGCCCCCATGTCCAAGTCCCCCACGATCATCTACACCCTCACCGACGAGGCGCCGCGGCTGGCCACGGCCTCGCTGCTGCCGATCGTGGAGGCGTTCGCCGCGACCGCCGGCATCGACGTGGAGACGCGCGACATCTCGCTGGCCGGCCGCATCCTGGGCCAGTTTTCCGACCGCCTGAAGGACGGCCAGCGCGTCGGCGACCACCTGGCGGAGCTGGGCGAGCTGGCCAAGACGCCCGAAGCCAACATCATCAAGCTGCCCAACATCAGCGCCTCGGTGCCGCAGTTGAAGGCCGCGATCAGGGAACTGCAGGGCCAGGGCTTCGACCTGCCCGACTACCCGGACGAGCCGAAGACGGATGAAGAGCGCGACATCCAGGCGCGCTACGACCGGACCAAGGGCAGCGCGGTCAACCCGGTGCTGCGCGAGGGCAACTCCGACCGCCGCGCGCCGGCGTCGGTCAAGGCCTACGCGCGCAAGCACCCGCACCGCATGGGCACGTGGAGCGGCGACAGCGCCTCGCACGTGGCCAGCATGGAAGCGGGCGACTTCTTCGGCAGCGAGCGCTCCACCACGGTGGAATCGCCGACCGACGTGCGCATCGAGCTGGTCGGCGACGACGGCAATACGACAGTGCTCAAGCCGAAGGTGTCGCTGCAGGCGGGCGAGGTGATCGACGCCGCCACCATGGACATGCGCAAGCTGGCCGAGTTCGTCGACGCGCAGATCGACGACGCCAGGGCGCGCGGCGTGCTGTTCTCGCTGCACCTGAAGGCGACGATGATGAAGGTGTCGGACCCGATCATCTTCGGCGCGGTGGTCAACCGCTTCTACGCGCCGGTGCTGGGCAAGTACGACAAGGAGCTGATGGCCGCCGGCTTCGACGCCAACAACGGCATCGGCGACCTGTATGCGCGCCTGGACAAGATGGACGCGACCGCCGCGGCCGCGATCCGCGCCGACATCGACGCGCTCTACGGCGAGCGCCCGGCGCTGGCGATGGTCAACTCCGACAAGGGCATCACCAACCTGCACGTGCCCAGCGACGTCATCGTCGACGCCTCGATGCCGGCGATGATCCGCGACAGCGGCCGCATGTGGAACGCCAGGGGCGAGCTGCAGGACGCCAAGGCGGTGATCCCGGACCGCTGCTACGCCGGCGTCTACCAGGCGGTGATCGACGACTGCAAGGCGAATGGCGCGTTCGACCCGGCCACGATGGGCAGCGTGCCCAACGTCGGGCTGATGGCGCAGAAGGCCGAGGAGTACGGCAGCCACGACAAGACCTTCCAGCTGGAGCGCGCGGGCACCGTGCGCGTGGTGGACGCCGCCGGCACCGTGCTGCTGGAGCACGCCGTGCAGGCCGGCGACATCTGGCGCATGTGCCAGACCAAGGATGCGCCAATCCGCGACTGGGTGAAGCTGGCCGTCAGCCGCGCGCGCCTGTCGGGCACGCCGGCGGTGTTCTGGCTCAACCCGCAGCGCGCGCACGACGCGCAGTTGATCAAGAAGGTCGAGGCGTACCTCAAGGACCACGACACCGCCGGCCTGGACATCCGCATCCTGCCGCCGGTCGAGGCAACGACGTTCTCGCTGGAGCGCATCCGCCGCGGCGAAGACACCATCAGCGTCACCGGCAACGTGCTGCGCGACTACCTCACCGACCTGTTCCCGATCCTGGAGCTGGGCACCAGCGCCAAGATGCTGTCGGTGGTGCCGCTGATGGCCGGCGGCGGCCTGTTCGAAACCGGCGCCGGCGGCAGCGCGCCCAAGCACGTGCAGCAGCTGACGGCCGAGAACTACCTGCGCTGGGATTCGCTGGGCGAGTTCCTGGCGCTGGCCGCCTCGCTCGAGCACCTGGCGCAGACCACCGGCAACGCCCGCGCCAAGGTGCTGGCCGACGCGCTGGACGTGGCCAACGCGCGGTTCCTCGACGAGAACCGCTCGCCCGGCCGCAAGCTGGGCACCATCGACAACCGCGGCAGCCATTTCTACTTGGCGATGTACTGGGCCCGCGCGCTGGCTGACCAGGACGGCGACGCCGACCTCAAGGCGACGTTCGCGCCGCTGGCCGAGGCGCTGGAGCGCGACGAGGCGACGATCGTCGCCGAGCTCAACGCCGTACAGGGCCAGCCGGCCGACATCGGCGGCTACTACCAGCCCAGCGACGCGCGCCTGGCCGAGGTGATGCGGCCCAGCGCGACCTTGAAGGCCGCGCTGGCACAGCTGACGTGAGCGGGTGCGGCTGTGGTGGCGCGTGGGGTCCGGCGCGCCGGCAGCCGACCCCCGTCTGCACGGCGGCCGTCCCTCGCCGGTTGGGCGCACCGCAGATCGATCGATGACGGTCGGCGTCCGCGCCGCCGGTGCACGTGACGCTGACCGGCAGGGTCAGTCCTGCAGGAAGGGGTGCGGCCGTGCGCGGAACTGGATCCACGTCCTGTACAGCGCCGACCCGAGCAGGGCGTAGGCGACCAGCCAGACGGCGGCGAGGATGGCCGGCACGCGGCCGGCACCATCGGCGAGCGCGGCGTAGAGGATGGTGCCCATCGCCAGCAGCAGGCCGGGCCCCATCATCAGCACGATGCGCAAGCCGTCCAGGCGCAACCCGGCCATGGGGCGGAGGCAGGCCAGTGCGGTCAGCAGGACGATGCCGCCCGAGGCCAGCAGCATGATGCCCAGCCGGTTGGGCGCCACGCCCGCCGCCACCGCCATCGCCACCAGCACGCCGAACACCAGCACCATGGCCCAGCCCGGCGACCACGACACCGCGGCCAGCAGATGGCGCCGCCGGACCGTGGCGTCCCCCAGGCCGGGCAGCAGCGCGAGCTCGTCGAGTTCGGCGGCACGCTTGCGGTACATCGCGTCCAGCCGTTGGCCGTACATCACCACCAGCACCGCCGCGCCACCGATGACGCCGCCGACCAGCGTGCTGACATCGCCATCGTCGCGTGTCGCGGCGAGGGCCAGATAGCCGAAAGCGACAATGGCGATGCCGGCCTGGACGAGGATCTGGCCACCCGACAGCGGCGCGAACGGCGTGCCGAGCAGCGCACGCATTGCACGCACCGGCGCATCCGGGCCCGCGCCGGCGGTCTGCCCCGACGGCCACATCCAGTCCGGCAGGTCCGCGCTCCCCGCGCCGCCGGCAAACCAGCCGTGCGCGATGCCCTTGTGCGGGGTGGCGGTGATCGCCGGTTGCCACCACGGCGAACCCGGTTGCCCGGACTGCCGCACGACGGCGAACCACCGCCAGCCTGCCAACCCCAGCACCGGCAGCACCGCCCAGGCGACGTGGTCGAGCGTCGGCTGCCAGCCGATGTCCAGGCGTCCGGCCGGCACCAGGCGTTCGAGCAGGGCGTGCAGTAGACCGATCAACATCGGAGCGAAGCACAGCATCAGGTAGATGATGCGCGGCAGGGTGGCAACGACCAGACCGGCACCGGCGGCCAGGGCCAGCGCGCAGATGGCCAGCCCGGGGCCGATGCCGAGGGCGCCCAGCGCGAGCCCGGGCACCACCACCGTCGCCAGTGCCAGGACCGCGAGGGTCCCGCCGATCGCCGGGGCGACGCCGGGCATACGCGCCTGGTCCGATTCGGCATGCAGCAGCGCCAGCCGCGAGAACCAGATGCCCCACAACGCGGCCACGGCCAGCCCGCATAGCAGCAACGTGACTGACGCCCGCTCGGGTTTGTCGATGGTGGCCGCGGCCGCCACGCCCAACGCGGCGAAGGCCGCGGCCAGCACCAGTGCCAGCACGCGCAGCCCCCATCCGGCGCTGCTGCCCAGCAGGGCCGGGGCATGGCGGCTGCGAGCGGCAAGACTGTCCGCATCCATCCGGCGAGCGTTCATTCCGCCGCCTCCACGAACAGATCCTCCAGCGACAACGTGTCGGCCCGGACGCCAGGTGCTTCAGCCAGTGCCGGCCATGCGGTGTCGTCGGTGCGCACGATCAGCACCGACAGCGCACCGTCGGGCAGCCGGCGTCGGGCGATCTCCCCGGGTACCCGCCCGGAGAGCCCATCCACGGCGGCCGGGATGCGAAGGCGCAGGTGGCGTTCCTTCAGCGTGTCCATCTCCGCCTGCAGCACCATCCGGCCCTCATGCATGAACGCCACGTGCGAGGCCACGCGCTCCAGGTCGGACACGATGTGGGTGGAAAACAGGACGCTGGTACCGGCCTCGCCCGCACGCTCGGCGATCTCGCGCAGCAGCTCGCGGCGGGCCACCGGGTCCAGCGCGGCCGCCGGCTCGTCCAGCACCAGCAGTTCCGGTCGGGGCGCGAGGGCGCGGATGATCGCCACCCGCTGGCGCTCACCCGGCGACAGCTTGGCCAGCACCTTGTTGGCCGGCAGCCCCCAGCGGTCGAGGGTGGTGCGGACGAAGGCGGCATCCCAGTGCGGGTAGAAGCGGCCGACGAAATCCAGCATGTCGCCGACCTTCAGCCAGCCCAGTGCCTCGGGTTGCTGCGGCACGTACGACAGCCGTGCCCGCGTGGCGTCGTCGAGTTGCAGGGCGGGCCGGCCGAAGAGGCGTGCGCTCCCGGCGTCGGGCGCGACCAGGCCGAGCAACGCCCGGATCAGGGTCGATTTGCCGGCACCGTTTCGACCGATCAGGCCCAGCACCGCGCCGGGCTCGAGCCGCAGCGAGGCGCCGTCGAGCGCGGCCTGGCCGTCGTAGTACTTGTCGAGTGCGGTGGCCTCGATGGGAAGGTCGGGGGCGCCCGACGTCGAGGCCCTGCCGGCGCCTCCGGCGGCGTGCAGGGTCTGGTCCAGTGCGTTCATTGCCGTTCCTCCATGCGTGACTTGAGCCGGACGAGGACTTCGTCTGGCGGTAGTTCGAGTTCGCGCGCCTGCCGGGCGACGGCATCGAGCGCGGGGGCGATGAGGTCCCACCGCCGGGTCGGCCCGGGGTCGGCCCCGGCACGTGCGGCCACGGCCATGCCTTTGCCGCGTTGACGCTCGAGCACGCCTTCGGCCTCCAGTTGGCTGTAGGCCTTGGAGACGGTCATCGGGTTGATGGCGTGGGTGGCGGCGACGTCGCGCACCGAGGGCAACAGCGCGCCGGGGGCGAGCTGGCCCCCGGCGACCAGGCGCCGGACCTGCTCGGTGATCTGCCGGTAGATCGGCTGGGGGGCGGCGGGCTGGATATGCAGCAGGGTTGCGTCCATGTGTATTACTACAACAATACACATCGAGCGTGTCAAGCGGCTTTTAACGCCAAGCCGACATGACGCCTTCCGATAGAGCGTCAGGAGGACGCGCGGCCACCGGCGTGCGGGAGGCGCGGGCTGCCGTGATCACCTGGAGCCCGGCCGCAGGCCGATCGGCCTGCCACCGCCGGATCAAGGGCTAAGCACGCCATGCGGGGGTGCGTGTGAGATGGCTCTGCCGGCGTCACCGTCTGCCGCCCGGGCCCGCGGGTCGCGGGTGGGGTCCGGACGCGCGGTGGCCGGGGGGTCCGCGTACGGCGCGCGTGCTCCAGAAGGCGCCGGCGCGATCCGGAAGCCGTGGAGGAACAGCAGGTCCTGGTAGATGCTCATGGCGGTCTCCGGTGGGGCGTCACTGGACGCCTTGTTGACGGAGGCACAACATAGGCGGGCCGAATCCGCTGAAAAAGCGAGGCTTTTGCAAGCTGGACTTGAACTTCATTCAAGTCGATGCCCCCGTACGAGGTGTTCCATGAGCCGCCCACCGCTCCACGCCCTGCTGGGATTCGCCGCTGCCGCGCGTGCCGGCAACCTGACCCGCGCCGCCGAAGCCCAGCACCTCACCGTCAGTGCGCTCAGCCACCAGATCCGCGGGTTGGAGGCGCGGCTCGGGCGCCAGCTGTTCGAGCGCGGCCCGCGCGGCGTGCGCCTGACCGCCGAGGGCGAGCGCCTGCTGTCGCGGGTCGGTCCGCACCTGGACGCGCTGGACCAGGCGCTGCGCCCCTACGGCCCGCGGCACGACGAGATCCTGACCCTCAGCACGACCCCGTCGATGGCCTCGGCGTGGCTGGTGCCGCGGCTGGGCGGATTCCTGGCCGCGCATCCACAGCTGGAAATCAACCTGCAGTCGGCGGCGTCGCTGGTGGACTTCGAACGCGACCGTGACGTCGACGCGGCGCTGCGCATCGGCCGCGGCACGTGGCCGGGCGTCACCAGCGAGCCGCTGTTCGACGAATGGATCGCCCCGGTCGCCAGTCCGGCGCTCATCGAGCGCATGGGCGGGCTGCCGGCCGACGGCGAGCTGCACCGCTGGCCGCTGCTGGGCGACCCGGACCGCGAGTGGGATGCGTGGTTCGCTGCGCACGGCGGCCGCCCGCCGGAGCGCTACGTCGCCTACTTCGACGACTCCGAGGCCCTGCACCGCGGCGCGGCGGCGGGTGTCGGCGTCGCGCTCGGCAAGCTCACCCGCGTGCGCCTGCTGGTGGAGGCGGGCCAACTGGTGCTGCTGACCGGCAAGCGCCTGCGCACCGGCTACGGCCATTACCTGGTGTACCCGCCGCGGTCGGCCGACCACGCCGGGCTGCATGCGCTGCGCCGCTGGCTGCTGGAGCAGGCGGCCGACTACGACGCCGCCGACGTCGGCACCGATAGCGGCGCTGACGGCGAGGCGCCGCCGGACCCGGGCGCGCCGGGTACCATCAGGCCCCCCGACCCGCCCTGACTGGAGTGACGCCATGCTTCGCACCGCCCTGCTCGCCACCGCCCTGACCGTGTCCCTGGGCGCGTGCGCCACCTCGTCGGGGGCCTTGAACGAGGCCACCGAAGCCGTCGGGGGCGTGGTCGACGGCGCCGTCGCCGAAGCGCGACTGGCCGCGGCCGTATCCGGCGCGTGGCGCAGCCCCGACAACGTCGCGCGCGACGGCTACCGCCACCCGCGCGAGACGCTGCAGTTCTTCGGCGTGATGCCCGACGACACCGTCATCGAGATCACCCCGGGCGGCGGCTGGTACGCCGAGATCCTCGCCCCGTACCTGCGCGAGGACGGGCAGTACGTCGCCGCCGTGGTCGATCCGATGGCACTGCCGGAAGGCCGCGGACGTGACTACCAGGCCAACAGCAAGGCCGGGCTTGAGACGCTGTTCGCCGGCTCGGCCGCGCAGTACGACCGCGCGCGCATCGTCGCCTTCGACCCGGCCAACCCGGCGTTCGGCGCCGCCGGATCGGCCGATGCCGTGCTGACCTTCCGCAACGTGCACAACTGGCGGTCCAACGGCCAGGCCGAGGGGATGTTCCAGGGCTTCTTCGACGTGCTCAAGCCCGGTGGCGTGCTGGGCGTGGTCGAGCACCGCGCCGCCGCCGACGTGCCGGCCGACGACAAGAGCGGCTACGTCGGCCAGGCGCAGGTGGTGGCGATGGCGCAGGCCGCCGGCTTCGTGCTGGACGCCAGCAGCGAGGTCAACGCCAACCCGCGCGACACCAAGGACCACCCCAACGGCGTGTGGACGCTGCCGCCGGGCAACCGCCACGAGGACACCGACCGCGCGAAGTACCAGGCGATCGGCGAGTCCGACCGGATGACGCTGCGCTTCCGCAAGCCGGGCTGATCGCGCGGATCGTCGTCACCCGGGTAAGGCCGGAGGCCGCACCCGGGTTTTTTTTGCGCCTGCTGGTACCTGACCCCGGGTGCGGCCTTCGGCCTTACCCGGGCTACGGGTCGCGGCGCGCCCCGCCGCGATGCACCACAATGCGCGCCCCTGACGTGCGCCCCACCCGATGACCGATACCTACCCCGACTACCCCTTCTCCCCGCAGCGCTTCGACGTCAGGCCCGGCATCGCGATGTCGTACCTGGACGAAGGCCCCAGGGACGGCGAGGTGGTGGTGATGCTGCACGGCAATCCGTCTTGGAGCTTCTACTGGCGGCACCTGGTGGCGGGCCTGCGGACGCCGGGCAATGGCAAGGGCTACCGCTGCATCGTTCCCGACCACGTCGGCATGGGGCTTTCCGACCGCCCCGATGACGCGGCCTATGCCTACACCCTGCAATCGCGCGTGGACGACCTCGACGCGCTGCTCAGGCACCTGGGCGTCGATGGACCCGTCACGCTGGCAGTGCACGACTGGGGCGGCATGGTCGGCTTCGGCTGGGCGCTGCGCGACCCGTCACGCGTGCGCCGCCTGGTGGTGCTGAACACCGCCGCGTTCCCGCTTCCTCCCGAGAAGCCGATGCCTTGGCAGCTGTCGCTGGGGCGCGACTCGCGCATCGGCGGCTTCCTGATCCGCGCCTTCAACCTGTTCGCCCGCGGCGCGGCGTGGACGGGCACCGAGCGGTCGCTGCCGCGCGACGTGCGCCGTGCGTACATCGCGCCGTACACCGGCTGGCGCAACGCCATCAGCACGCTGCGCTTCATGCAGGACATCCCGCTGCGCGAGGGCGACCGCGCCTGGCCGTTGCTGGCCGAATCCGCCCGCGTGCTGCCGCAGTACGCCGACCGCCCGGTATTCATCGGCTGGGGCCTGCGCGATTTCGTGTTCGACCGCCACTTCCTGGACGGCTTCACCCGCGCGCTGCCCAACGCGCAGGTGCATGCGTTCGAGGACGCCAACCACTACGTGCTGGAAGACAGGCACGAGGTGCTGGTGCCGGCGATCCGCGCATTCCTGGATGCGAACCCGGTCTAGGCGAATCCCAGACCTGTAGGAGCGACGTGAGTCGCGACCTTCGCCGCATCCCGGAGTTCGTGGTCGCGACTTACGTCGCTCCTGCAGGCGCCGTCGCCATCACTCCGGCAGCGGATTGCGCACCGCCTCCGGAACCCCGGTCCAGTCGCCCGGCGTCAATGCAGGTAATCCGTGCGCCAGTCGCGCCTTGTCGCACTGTGCGCTCGCCGCGCCGAACTCCCACGACGCCGGCACTGCCGCGCATACCGACGGGCGGCGGTCGTGGATGCCGCAGCGCGAATACACGCCGATCTGCGCATCCAGCGCCACGCACCGCGGCGCGGCCTGCGACGTGCCGCGCATTGCGCGCTCATGGCTGCGCAGCGGTTCGGTGAGTTCGATGGGCACCGCGCCGCCCATGCCGGGCTCGGCCTCGGACCAGTGGAAGCTGACGCGGAAATGCGCACAGCACGCGCCGCACGACAGGCAGGGGTGTGACACGGGAACGGCTGGCGCGACCAGGGTCGGCGCCACGGGGCGGGGATCGGGGTACACGAGGGGTGCTCGCACGGGCCGGGCCGCCGGGTGGCTGGCGCTGGACGGTCGCGGGATTCTCGGGATTTGGCGGCCGCGCGCAAGTGCCGGCACCTGCACCGTTCAGCGGCGACAATGGCGGCATGACCGATCCGTCCCTAGGCACGCCTCCTGCCACGCCCCCTGCCACGCCCCCCGCCACGCCCTGCAACATCGCCGCCGCGCTGCCGCGGTTGGCCGCCGCCCGGCCCGAGCAGGTCGCCCTGCGCTGCCCCGGGGGGCGCGGCCCGGGCGGCGCCGCGCGCTATGACGAGGCGCTGACCTACGCCGACCTGGACGCGCGCAGCGACGCCATCGCCGCGGGACTGGCGCGCCTGGGCATCGTCCGCGGCACGCGCACGGTGGTGATGGTGCGGCCGTCGCCGGAGTTCTTCCTGCTGATGTTCGCGCTGTTCAAGGCCGGCGCGGTGCCGGTGCTGGTCGATCCCGGCATCGACAAGCGCGCGCTGCGCCAATGCCTGGACGAGGCGCAGGCCGAGGCCTTCATCGGCATCCCGCTGGCGCACGCGGCGCGCGTGGTGCTGGGCTGGGCGCGCTCGGCGCGCGCACACGTCACCACCGGCGCGCGGCCATGGCTGGCGGACGCCACGCTGGCGCGGGTCGAGGCCGACGGCACCGGCGCCGGCCCGCAACTGGCCACCACCGCGCCCGACGATGTCGCCGCGATCCTGTTCACCAGCGGCTCGACCGGCGTCCCCAAGGGCGTCGTGTACCGCCACCGCCATTTCGTCGCGCAG